>DHWV01000032.1:0-4559 GCA_002413355.1 Desulfobulbaceae bacterium UBA5173
TTCGAGCTGACCGGTGAGCAGGTTGCGGACGATGATCCCCTGCGCCCTGCCGTTGATGACCGCCAAGTCCATCATCTCCCGGCGCGAAAAAACCGTGACCCGGCCTGCCGCAACTTGCCGCATCAGCGATGAATATGCGCCGAGTAAAAGCTGCTGGCCGGTCTGGCCGCGAGCGTAAAAGGTGCGCGAAACCTGCGCCCCGCCAAATGAACGGTTGGCCAGCAGGCCGCCGTATTCTCTGGCGAACGGCACGCCCTGCGCCACGCAGTGGTCTATGATCGCGTTGGAAACCTGCGCCAGCCGGTAAACATTGGCCTCACGGGCGCGGAAATCGCCGCCTTTGATGGTGTCGTGGAAGAGGCGGAAGACTGAGTCGCCGTCGTTCTGGTAATTCTTGGCTGCATTAATGCCGCCCTGCGCAGCAATGGAGTGGGCGCGGCGCGGGCTGTCCTGAATGCAGAACGATTTGACATTATAGCCAAGTTCACCTAGCGCAGCGGCGGCGGAAGCTCCAGCCAAGCCCGTGCCGACCACGATGATTTCATATTTGCGGCGGTTGGACGGGCTGACGAGCTTGCTGCTGAAGCGGCAGGAGTCCCATTTTTCAGACAGCGGGCCGGTGGGGATGTTGGGATTGAGAAGCATGGAGGCTATTATAGACAACTGAATCAGAGATTAGGGCTTAGCCAGCAGACTGAAATGTTGCCGTCGTAGGCGTGGCAGCTATCGCAGAACTGCTCCTTGCTGCTGTGGCACGCCAAGCAGCTCTTCTTCCCGTCCTTAACTGGATTGTAGCCCTTGGCCGTGATGTGGATGCCTTTCAGCACCTCCATATGTTTGACTCTCATCTCCTCCGCAGGCGGATGACTTTGGCCGTTAATAAAGCTCAAACCTTGCAGAAACTCTTTGGATAGATTTGGATCCTTGTTACTGTGAAACACAAGAGTAAGCGAATATGCAGAAGATGTCGTTATGGAGAATCGTATTAAATATTTCAGATACTTTTCGATGATGCTGTTAAGTTTGTCGAGATGGACATTCCACTCTTCTTCCTCCTTTTCCGCTTCCGAATAGCCGATTGCAATCAAGCCGCCGCAGACAGCTATCGCCACTACAAGTGCCTTGATTCCGAGATATTGATAAACTGCATACAGAACCGAGACGATAACAAATCCCCAGCGCAGTCTGATCATCAGGCCAGCAAATTTCTGCACTGGCGGCACCCAGCCGCATTCAAGCCACAAATACGTCCTGAAAAGCCAGTGGATGAGATTGACAATCTGCGTCAGCATCCATTTTATGGCCGACAAGACTGCGTTGACAATGGCCGTGACCAAGCTGACAATGAAATCAATCACCGAAATGATCGCTATTTTCAGGCCGGTCATGACAGCCTTGAAGCCAATCCCGATCTTCTTGATCACAACCATGAGACCAGCGATTGCTGCGGTAAAAATGTTCATGAGAGCCGCCTCCGTTAAGTTGTCTGTTATCCTGCTGCGCAACGCCGGGAAACAAGATAAAAATACCTCTGACAGCGGCTGAAGTAAACAGCCATGCGGAGGAAACTTTGCTCAAGAGGCGGCAGGCAGCATCGGTTGACAATCACCCGCAGAAAAGATAAACTAGTCTTAATCCAGTCTGAATCTGAACATGCGAGGAGAACTCATGGAAACTATAGGTGCTTATGAGGCAAAGACGCATCTGCCGAGACTGCTCAACCGCGTCAGCCGGGGAGAAAAAATCATTATCACCAAGCATGGCGTACCGGTGGCATCGCTCCAGCCGCCTGAGCCAGAGGCGGCGCACAGAAAGCCGACAAAAGAAATCATCGCTGAACTGCGTAACTTTCAGCGCAGGCACAAACTCAACGGCATTTCCATCCGCGAAATGATTGACGAAGGCAGGCGGTGATGGCTGATTTTATCGTGGACAATTCTGTGGTCATGTCGTGGTGTTTTGCCGATGAAAACAGCGGCTATGCGGACGGAGCGCTTGCCGCGCTGGAGACGCAGACTGCCGCAGTTCCGGCGATTTGGCCGCTGGAGGTTGCCAATGTTCTGCTGGTGCTGAACGGAAGAAACGGCTTGGCAAGGCGGACAGCATCCGCTTTCTGGAGCTGCTAAATGAGCTTCCCATTGAGGTTGTTCAGGAACCGCCACAAAGAATGACCGGCGAAATCATGGCTTTGGCACGAGAGCAGCAGCTTTTTTCCTATGATGCCTCGTATCTTGATTTGGCGATGCGCAAAGGGCTGCCGCTCGCGACGATGGATGCGGCGTTGATCAAGGCGGCGGAGCGATGCGGTATTCTTCTTTTTGCGCCGCCGGAAGGCTGTTGATTGCTGATCTGCGTCCTTCGGCACCCAGACCCGGCTATTATTGCGCAGGCTCTCGCTTATCAGTTTGATTTTGCTCTGATACTCGCCATGCACCGGGATGCAGGTAGGATGAATCTGGACAAAGCAGGGATTGGCAAAGGCAGCACCACGCCGGTGCGCCCGCCACGTCGCGGTGACATTGCCCGACATGGCGTTCGTGGAAAGATAAAAGGCGTTGCCGTAGCCACCAGTCGCTAGCACCACGGCATGAGCGGCGTGCCGTTCCAATCTGCCAGTGAGCAGGTTACGGACGATGATCCCTTGCGCGCTGCCACCAATGACAGCCACATCCATCAGCTCGCGGCGCGGGAAGACCGTGACCCGGCCTGCCGCATCAGAGCGGAGTATGCGCCAAGGAGGAGTTGCTGCCCGGTCTGGCCGCGTGCGTAGAAGGTGCGCGAGACCTGCGCTCCGCCAAAGGAGCGGTTGGCGAGCAGGCCGCCGTATTCTCTGGCGAATGGCACGCCTTGGGCCACGCAGTGGTCTATGATCGCGTTGGAGACCTGCGCCAGCCGATAGACGTTGGCTTCGCGGGAGCGGAAATCGCCGCCTTTGATGGTGTCGTAGAACAAGCGCATTACAGAATCGCCGTCATTCTGATAATTCTTGGCAGCGTTGATACCGCCCTGTGCAGCAATGGAGTGGGCGCGGCGCGGGCTGTCTTGGAGGCAGAAGGCTTTAACGTTATAGCCCAGCTCGCCCAGCGTGGCAGCAGCGGAAGCCCCAGCCAAGCCCGTGCCGACCACGATGATTTCATACTTGCGGCGATTAGCTGGGCTGACGAGCTTGCTGCTGAAGCGGCAGGAGTCCCATTTTTCAGACAGCGGGCCGGTGGGGATGTTGGGATTAAGAAGCATAAGGACATGACGGCTTGATTATTGTCTTCACTTGGGAGGGTTAAAAACCCCACCTTTTAGGTGGCAGCTTCAGCGCATGGCAGGTTGTTGTTTTTAAAATAACGACAGCAGCCTATCCATGAATGATTGCCGGTAACAATGTCAAGATGTTCATGTGTAGGCCTCCCCTCTCTGCCCATTGAGGCGACGGAAGATGACATTGATGAAGTCGGCGGAGCCGACCTCCACCAGCTTTAGCTGTCATACAATTGCAAAAAAATATTCCCGGAACTGTCAAACTTCGGGAGTCCCCCCGGCAGAGCCGGGGGAGGGTACTTTATGGAATTATCCCTTCCCTGTCAGCAGTTTGTATGCTTCATGGTATTTCTTCAGCCGTTCGACGCTCTTCTCCGTCAGCTCCGTCAGTCTGGTTAGCTGCATGTTGTGGCGTAGATCAGCCAGTTTGATAGCCTTAGCCTCCGAGCAGGCGGCAAGCCGGGCAAGATAGACAGAATACTCTTCCCCGCTGCGCCGAGTGAGCAGCTCCACCAGCGCAACAAGCTCCTCGCTGAAGCCCTCCTGCCGCATCCGCGCCGTCGTCCATTCTGGACAATCTTCCAACAGGTCATGCAGCACAGCGGCGGTCATCACGTGGAAACCACGGTGCCGCACTCCGTCCATGACGGCAAGGCAGTGGAGCATGTACGGGTATCCGCCTTTGTCGAATTTTTGCTCGAAGGCGGCTGCCGCGATGCGCAATGCCTTAGCCAACATCAAACCATCATTTATCGTGCATGAATTCATTGAACATCCCGTTTGTGCGACATGATTTTCCTCTCTGGTGGATGAATGATCCCCTTACTGCAAAGAGCTGTCCAAAGTGCGATCAGGCATTGCGGTCTTTCCTGCTGCTGAACGGCGGACAGATCGTGACATGCGAATTATAGCCTGCTCAGGCTGCCTGTCAACTGGCTGAAGCAAGAGCTGATTTCAGTTGCTCCTGCTGAAAAAGATGGTATAACAAGCCGAATCGGAATAGGTAGGCAAAATTTTCGGCGGGCGATACACATGGTTGACATCAAAACCTATTTGCAGGAGCAGCGGCTCGTGGCTGAAGAGGGCCTGCGGCGGCACATGCTGGCAGCAGCAGGCAACTTTGCCGCCCATATTGAGACCATGCGCTACAGCCTTTTCGGCGGCGGCAAGCGCATCCGGCCTATTCTCTGCCTTGCCGCAGGCCGTTGCGTCAGTGGCGCGCCGGATTTGGACGAGCGGCTGCTACCCGCCGCCTGCGCTTTGGAGTGCGTTCACACCTATTCGCTGATTCACGACGACCTGCCGGC
>DHWV01000032.1:4797-37443 GCA_002413355.1 Desulfobulbaceae bacterium UBA5173
CACGACGACCTGCCGGCGATGGACAACGACGACCTTCGCCGTGGTCAGCCCACGTGCCACAAAAAATTCGGCGAAGCAGAGGCCATTTTGGCAGGCGACGGTCTGCTCACCTATGCGTTCGAGCTGCTCACCAGCGGGCAGTTTCCCGGCCCAGAAGCGGCGGTGCGGTTACGCCAGACCGCTATTCTCGCCAAGGCAGCAGGATCGCTGGGCATGGTCGGCGGCCAATTTCTTGACATCGCCAGCGAGGAGAAGCAGATTCCTTTTGAACTGCTGCAAACCATCCATCGCTCCAAAACCGGGGCACTGATCACCGCCGCTGTGCAGATGGGCGCGGTTGGCGGCGGTGCAGATGCGGTGCAATTTCAAGCTTTGACTGAATACGGCCAAGCGGTCGGCCTTGCTTTTCAAATCGCCGATGACCTACTGGATGTCACTGCTTCCACCGAACAGCTCGGCAAAACAGCGGGACATGATGCCGGGCAAGGAAAAGCCACCTATCCGGCCTTGTTCGGCATTGCAAGAACCCGCGCACTGGCAAATGAAGCGGCTGACAAAGCTGTTGCAGCCCTTGCCATGTTTGATGAGCGAGCCGAACCGCTGCGGGCTTTGGCCCAGTATATCGTCAGCAGGACGCACTGACCATGATCATCATCGAAAATTTGCTCTGCTTAAGCAGAGCGCACCTGAAGGAGAAACGATGGCCGGAGGATACACCCACATCACTGCGGTGCAGATTGCGGCAGAGGAAATCCGCCGCAAGCCCGATCTGCTGCATGAGGAACACCGGCTGGCTCTCAGCCGCTGGCTAAAGTTCCTGATTATCGGCTCAATGGGGCCGGATTACCCCTACCTGGATCTTGCCGATGCCTCCTCCGAAGCGTGGGCGGCGGCCATGCACGGGCCAAGCTGTCTTGCCGTGATCAATGAATACGTCCGTTTCATCCGTCCGCTGCCAGACCCGCTGATCCGCCAGAAATGTGCGGCTTGGCTCTTTGGGTTTGCCGCACACTGCGTGACAGACGGCGTGGTGCATCCGGTGGTGAACCTCAAAGTTGGGCCGTATGCACAGAACAAGACGGCCCACCGCCGCTGCGAAATGTCGCAGGATGTTTACGCCCACCGCAAGCTAAATCTGGGGCCGATTGACCTGAACAGCCAACTGTCCCTCAACGTCGTTAAAACAGGGGACAGTAGCGGTGGCGGCTTCCGGCTCGATCACGACATCGCCGGGATGTGGGCAGCGGCTCTGAACACTGTGTACCGCAGTGGCCAGCCCGCTTCGCTGTCCTTGCTGGAGCGGTTTTTTCGCTGGAAAAACGGTCAGGCAGCAGACAGTCTTCCGCCGCCTGACCCGGATGAGTGGCACCGGGCGATGCGCCGGGTCATCAAGCTGGCTGAGAACGGCGGCAAACTGATGCCCTTTGCCCGTCATGCCGCCGCCAACGCCGGACTGACCTATCCTGCCGAGCCTGACCCGCAGTATATTCTCAGTTTAGAGACACCGGGCGGCGCAATGGGCTTTGAGGCAATTTTCACCAAAACGGTTCAAGCGATTACCGTTTTTTGGAGCGGTCTCTCCCTTGCCCTGCAAGGCCAGCCTTCGCCCTTGGACAGCATGAAAGGCTGGAGTTTGGACGAGGGACTTGACTCTGACCGACGTTTTGTTTTCTGGAGCTGAGTATGACCCCTGAACAAAAGAAATTGGTGCGGATTCTGGTGCTGGTGGCTGTTGTCGATCTGCTGGTAGCGGCTGGCGGCGTGTTCATCTGGTTCCGTTATTACCGTAGCCCTGAGCTGCCCGGAACCAAGGAGCGTGCAGCACTGGCCGCCCAGCTCCTGAATCTAAGCGCGGCGGTGGAAGGCAGCTTTTCCACGCTGACGGCTGCGCCTGCCAGAGATGAGGCTGCAATCCTAAAGCTGGCAACGGAGCATGATCCCAGTCTGCTGGCCCCATTTGCGGACAAGCGGCTGCGTGTTCAATATCAGCGGAACCATGCGGTGCTGCTGCTCTGCACCAAGGACGGCAGACAGGCTTTGCTGGAGGATCTCGGCTGCACCGCCCGTTTGGACCGGCAGGTACGGGAGGATGAAAACGCGCCCTGCGAGTTCACGTTGAAGGCGGAGACAGGCTGCGCGGTACCAGCTACGCCATAATCATCAAGCATCGAGCGAGGTTTTCAGGAAATGTCGAGCGAGAGAACAACAGAGAGTCGAGCGAGGGAGTTTGGTTCTGTCGAGCGAGAGAAGCTGACTGTGTCGAGCGACGTTGTGCAGAGAGAGAGGAAGGCAATACAGGCTGGCGGAGGGACAGGGATTCGAACCCTGGGCGGGGTTGCCCCCGCAACGGTTTTCGAGACCGTCCCGTTCAGCCGCTCCGGCATCCCTCCGTCCCCTGATATTTACCCGCAAAAAGCCCGTTCGTCAAGCGGGACAAGCGGTTGACAAGCGGCGAAAATACATTTACTCTGCAAAGGATGCGGTCAGGCTCTGCCCGCCGACCACGCCGCCTCTGCCTGCTCCGCCGGAATGAACATCAGATCAGCCCCGCCATTGCCTATGAAAACACTGTTTCGCAGCGCGCTTGTCCTGTTTTCCGTCCTCTCTCTGCTCTCCGGCTGCGCCTCGTTGTGGAAGAAAAAGCCCGCCGCGCCTGCCGTCTCGCTCGCTGACATGGAGCTGCAAGGCATCAAAGGGCTAGAGACCATCTTCCGCCTCCAGCTCCGGGTCGTCAATTCTGACACGGAGCCGCTGGAGCTGCGCGGTCTAACCTGCGCCCTGAAGGTCAACGGCAAGTCGTTCGCCACAGGTGTCAGCGACGAGCACGTCACGGTGCCCGCCTCCGGCACAGCCACCGCGCCCGTCCTGATGTACGCGGGCATGTTTGATCTGGTCGGCCCGGTGATTGAGCTGCTTCAGAGTAAGGCACCGACAGCGGGTCAAGCAGCCAAGCCGCTGGCGTATGAGCTGACCGGCAACCTGCGTCTCGGTGAAACAGGCGAAGACCGGATTCCCTTTTCGTTGAAAGGCAGCTTGCCACCGGAGAACTGAAAACATGCCGGAATTGACCTTGCCGCAGGAGCTGGCCGCCGAGCTGGCCGCGCTGTATTCCAGCTTGCAGTTGGAGTATGAGCAGGTCGCCAGACAAGTCCCGCTGACCTGCGCAGGCTGCCCGGACAACTGCTGCGATTCGCTATTCTTTCATCACACGCACAGCGAATGGGCCTATCTTTGGCAGGGCCTGCGGCAGCTTGACGCGCCGCGCCGCGCAGGCATTGTTCGCCGGGCGGAAGACGCTATGCGGCAGTGCCAAGCGCAACTGGCTGCCGGGCAGCTACCTCGTGTTCTGTGTCCGCTGAACGAGGACGGCCTGTGCAGCCTTTACGCGCATCGCCTGCTTGTCTGCCGGATGCACGGCATTCCTGCGACACTGACCCGGCCTGACGGTCAGCACATGCGCTGGCCTGGCTGCTTCCGCTGCCAAGAAACAGTGCGGGCGCAATACTCCAGCGAGGATGCGGCTCCGGCAATGGACAGAACGCAGCTCTTCACCCGGCTGGCTGATCTGGAAAACCGACTGCTCGGCGGCAGCCGTCAGCATTTTCCCAAAGTCAAAAAGACCATTGCAGAAATGATCATTGCCGGGCCGCCGACAGTGTGAGGAATGCTATGCGGCAAACAATACAATGGCTCCTGCGGCAGCATAGCGTTTTGTATGCAGTCATCTTCTTGTCAGTGCTGATCAGCTACTCAGGAGTGCTGCATAATGAGTTCATCGGCTATGACGACGATAAATATGTCACGGAAAACGTTCATGTCCAGCAAGGAATAAGTAAGGACAGCATTCTGTGGGCCTTCAGCTCGCTCCATGCCAGCAACTGGCATCCAGTCACGTGGCTGTCCCACATGCTGGATGTTGAATTGTACGGCATGAATCCTCGCGGCCACCATTGCACCAGCCTGCTGCTGCATATGGCAAACAGTCTCCTCCTGTTTCTCGTGCTGAAGAGCATGACAGGCAAGGCCGGGCAAAGCTGCGCTGTCGCGCTGTTGTTTGCCGTTCATCCGCTCCATGTTGAATCAGTTGCTTGGGTCGCTGAACGCAAGGATGTCTTAAGTGCCTTCTTCTGGATGCTGACTATGTGGAGCTACCTGCTGCATGTCAGAACGCAGAGACGTGATTGCTGGATGTTGACGATGCTGTTCTTTCTCCTTGCGCTGATGGCGAAACCGATGGCCGTCACGCTGCCCTTCGCGCTGCTTCTGCTCGATTATTGGCCTTTGCAGCGGATTCATATCATACCGCAGAGCGCAAATGACGGCACGACGCGCAGCAGCAGAGCGGCATGGCTGCCGCTAATTTACGAAAAAACGCCCCTCTTTCTTCTTAGTGCCGCCTCATGCTGCATAACATTTTTTGCGCAGCACCATGGGAATGCAGTAGCTGGACTCGATGAATATCCCCTGCGGATGCGGGCGGCAAACGCGCTGCTTTCTTATGGCAGCTATCTCCAGAAGACGATCTTTCCGCATAATCTTGGCATACTCTATCCCTATCCAGCAACAATTCATGCCGGGCAAATTGCTGGCGCAGGCATTGTACTGGCAGAAATCACCTATGCAGCCGCACGATACAGAGAACGTCTGCCGTGGCTTCTTGTCGGCTGGCTTTGGTATCTCGGCACCTTGGTGCCAGTTATCGGCATAGTGCAAGTCGGCGTTCAGGCATATGCAGATCGATACACCTACCTCCCTTTAGTTGGAATATTTCTCATCGCCTCATGGGGAATAGCTGAACTGTTTCGTGCCTTGCCGCGCAGCCGCATGGTGCTTTCTGTCAGTGCCGCTGCCGTGTTTTCTCTTTTGATCATCGCCACAAGAACGCAGACAGCCTGCTGGAGCAACAGTATCACGTTGTTTGAGCACACCTTGAAGGTAACTGACGGCAATTCCATCATTCACAACAACCTTGGCTTTGAATTTGCCCTGCAAGGACAGTCGAAAAAGGCTCTTGAGCAGTACCGGGAAGCCCTACGCATCAATCCAAATTTTGAACAAGCGATTGTTAACTATGGAAGCGCGCTGTTCGCCTCAGGACAAATCGACGAAAGTTTCGCTCATTATCAGAATGCGCTGAAGAGCAACCCGCATCGTGCGCCTATTCATTACAGCTTTGGCGCATTGCTTCTCAGGGCAGGCCGCAATGAGGAAGCTGCTGGCCATTTTCAAGAGGCGTTGCGTATAGATCCTGAATTTGCAGCGGCATGGAATGGCCTTGGTGCGGTCATGCTCCGCCAAGGCAAGCTGGCTGAGGCCACCATGCTCTTCAAAAAAGCATTGCAGGCAGATCCCGATTGTGCTGATGCCCGAGTGAATCTTCTCAATGTATCGCATTATTCTCAAACAGGCGCGGCGCAGAATACCGAAAAGCGGAATGATTAGCCCAAGATCATGCAAACCATAAGCAGCCACATCCTTGCCGGACAGCGCATCAGCGGGGCTGACTTTCTCCGTCTGGCCGCAGAGGCAGATCTCTACCAGCTTGGCTTCCTTGCCGATGCAATGCGCAAGCGGCTCCACCCGGAGCGGGTTGTCACCTACGTTATTGACCGCAACATTAACTACACCGACATCTGCATCTCGGCCTGCAAGTTCTGCGCCTTCTTCAAGGCCCCGGATGACCCGCAGGGCAGCGTTCTCAGCCACGAGCAGCTCTTAGAAAAAATACGCGAAACCCAAGAGCTGGGCGGCACGCAGATACTGCTGCAAGGCGGTCTGCATCCTGACCTGCCGCTGGCATTTTACGAGGACATGCTCCGGGCGATGAAGGCCACTGGCATTCATATCCACGGCTTTTCGCCGCCGGAACTCTGTCATTTCAGTCAGCTTTCCGGTTTGGCCATCAAAGAGGTGCTGGAGCGGCTGCGGGCTGCCGGGCTGGATTCCATTCCTGGCGGCGGCGCGGAGATTCTTTCTGACCGAGTGCGGCAGCAGCTTGCGCCGCGCAAATGTTCGGCGGATCAGTGGCTTGCGGTGATGGAGGAGGCGCATCGTCAAGGAATGCGCACCACGGCAACGATGATGTTCGGCCACATTGAAACGTGGGAAGAGCGGCTGGAGCATCTGGAACGGTTGCGCTCGCTGCAAGACCGCACTGGCGGCTTCACCGCCTTTATCCCATGGCCGTTCCAGCCGGACAACACCGTGCTGGCCAAGGATGTCGAAAAGACTTCCGGTTTCGCTTACCTGCGGATGCTCGCCCTCAGCCGCATCTATCTCGACAACTTCGCCAACATTCAGGCATCGTGGGTCACGCAAGGGCCAAAGATTGCTCAGACCTCGCTCTTTTTCGGGGCCAATGACTTTGGTTCCACTATGATTGAGGAAAACGTGGTTGCTGCCGCTGGCGTGCATTTTCGGCTTTCCGAGCAGGAAATCAGGCGGCTGATCAGCGATGCCGGTTTCACTCCCCAGCAGCGGCGGATGGACTATAGCCCGGTCAAGCGGATGCCATGAATTCCTTCGTCGTTGTCCACCGCGCCCCGTGGCTGCTGCCGATCTGTCATCCGTTGATGGAAGACGGCGGCATCGCTGTGAGCAAAGGCAAGATTCAGGGTGTTGGCCGCTTCAGCGCAGTGCGGCATAGCTGGCCCGGCGCACGAGTGATCGATCATCCCGACGCAGTCCTGCTGCCTGGCCTGATCAACGCCCACACGCACCTTGAGCTTTCGCATCTCGCCCACCTCGCCCATCTACCTGCGCCCGCCTCGTTCACCGATTGGCTCCTGCTCCTGCTTGCCGAGCGGGCCAAGGCGGCAGTGAACATCGAAACTGCGACGGAACGCATTGCCGCAGCCGCCAGTACCGTGCTGGAGGCGCAGAACAAAGAGGGTGTGGCCGCTGTCGCTAACATCAGCAACACGGGCCTCTGCTTCAATCTGGCCAAAGATTTCAACGGTCGACTGCTCTGCTTCAGCGAATACATTGGCCTGCGTGCTGAGGCTGCTGATGCGATTCTGCTCTCCCTTCAGTCGGCGGCAGACAGCCAGCTCTGCACCGGCCATGCGATTTACTCAACGCATCCCTACCTGCTACGCGGCTTGAAGGCGCGGGCATTCAGGCTTGGCCACATCTTCCCCATCCACACCGCAGAGTGCGCCGCAGAGGTTGAGCTGCTGCGCACCGGCCAAGGCGAGCTGCGCGACTTTCTCGATCAGCGCGGCTGGTGGGATCACTCCTTGCCTCTTGCCGAATCAGGTGTGGTGACATACCTGCATCGGCACGGCCTGCTGGACAGCAAGACGCTGTGCGTGCATTGCGTGCATATTGACGAGGCGGAGGCCGACCTGCTGGCGGCGGCAAAGGCCAAGGTCTGCCTCTGTCCCGGCAGCAACGGCTATCTTGGCATCGGCAGGGCACCGCTGGCTTTGCTGCGGCGCAAAGGCATCCTGCCTGCGCTGGGCACAGACAGTTTGGCCAGTAATCCTGAACTCTCGCTCTGGCGCGAGATGCGTCTGCTCGCCGCCCAAAATCCCTCTTTGCCTCCGGCGGAGCTGCTGGCGATGGCTACATTGGGCGGGGCCGCTGCGTTAGGGTTGGACGATCAGCTCGGCACGCTGGAGCCGGGCAAGGACGCTGTCATTCTCGCGGCGGAGTTGCGTGCGCCTGCGTCCACCGCCGAAGGCATTCAGGAGCAACTCGTGCAGCAGGGTGGCAGATGCCCGCTGTATTGGCTGTGAGCAGCCTCATGGCCTACAAAAAATTTCGTCATGCCTGAACTACCGGAAGTCGAAGTCACCCGTTTGGGCCTGCTGCCCCATCTGCTGGGACGAAAAGTCACCGCCGTCTTGTCTTCCGGCAAACGGCTGCGTCTGCCAATGCCGGTGCAGCTACTGGAGGAACGCATTTGCGACGGTACCGTTACTGCGGTTGATCGACGGGCAAAGTATCTGCTCATCCGCATGGACAACGCAAGCGTGTTGGTTGTACATCTTGGCATGACCGGCAGGCTGGGGCTGTTTCCTGACACAGCGGCGAAAGCGGCTCATGACCACCTCTGTCTGCGGCTGGATAGCGGGCTTGAGCTGCGTTTTAACGATGCCCGGAGATTCGGCAGCATCATGGTCTGGCCGGGCGAAGAGGCGGCGCGGCTGGAGGAAGATTTCAGCCAGAGCCAAGGTGTTGAACCGTTCAGCCCGGATTTTACTACAGCCACCCTTGCCCGCTTGGCCGGACAGCGCAGGCAACCAGTGAAACTTTTTCTCATGGATGCGCGACTGATCAGCGGAATCGGCAATATCTACGCCAATGAGACGCTGTTTGCTGTCGGCATTCATCCGTTCACCCCGGCAGGCAGCTTGAACGCAGCCCAATGGCAGCGCATCGCTGACTGCGCCGTTGCCATCTTAAAACGAGCTATCGCCGCAGGCGGTTCGACAATCAGCGACTTTATCGGCTCAAGCGGCCAGCCGGGCCATTTCCAGCTTCAGCTTGCGGTCTATGGCAGGAAAGATCAGCCTTGTATGCTCTGCGGCCAGAAGATCAGCCGGGAAAACCTTGGCGGGCGGGCAACCTTTTTCTGCTCACACTGTCAGCCCCTGCCATAGCGGACCGATCAGACGGACAGGCACTGTCGATTCCTCCCTCCCGCTGAGGTGGAGAATGGCATTGACCGGCTCCAGCACCGCCGCCGGACGCACCCGCAGCCGCCCCTCCGCATCCAGCCACGCTGTTCCTCCTTTCAAAATCAGGTCATCCGCATCGTTCTGGCGGAAAGGCAGCGGCTGATCAAGCACCGCCTCAACCAATCTACTGGCCGCGCTTTCTCCGTGCAGTCTGCGCAACGCCGGGGCTACCAGCTCATGGAAAAGCAGCCGCACTGCTGGCGGAGGCCCGGGCAGACCGAAAAAGGGCAGGCCAACAAGCATTCCAGCCAACGTTGACCGGCCAGGCCGCAGCCGAAACCGATTGCAAAGCGGCTCGCCGCCAAGAAGCGAGAAGACCTCTTCCGTGAAGTCAAATTTGCCCGCCCCCATGCCGCCTGTTGTGATCAGCAGATCAGGCTGACTGCGCTTGATGATCTCGCGGATCAGGGCTGCTGTCTGTTCGGCATCATCCGCCGCCGTGACTGCGCAGACACAGAGGCAGCCTTGCGCCTGAAGCAGAGTGCTCAGCAGCACACTATTGCCTGAGTTTTTCTGACCATGCCGCAGCGGGTTCCCTGCTTCAACCAGCTCGCTGCCGGTGCAAATGACCGCCGCTCTGGGCTGACGATGCACCGCAACCTGCCCTCCGCCGTTTTCCGCTAAAAGAAGCAGATGATCAGGCAGGAGCCGCGTTCCAGCCGCAACCAGCTCCTGCCCGGCGCGGATGTCCTGCCCTTGGCGGCGGATATGAGGCTGTCTGCGGTGCAGCTCCGTCAGCGGCACCAGCACCTTACCGTCCTTCTCCTGACAAATCTCAAACGGCACCACCCGTGCGCAGCCGGATGGCACTGGCGCGCCGGTCATAATTCTGACCGCTTGACGTGGTTCAAGTGATAGCTGCTCAAGACAGCCAGCCGCCGCCTCCCCGACAACCTGAAAAACGGCAGCAGCATGATCAGCGGCAAGCGGCTGGGCAGCAAGAGCGAAACCGTCTCTGGCAGACTGATCAAAGGAAGGACTGGGGCGGTCAGCGATAAACGTGCCAGCGCAAACCCGGCCAAGGGCTTGTGTCAGCGGGACATGCTCTTGCGCCAAGGGAACTATGCGGGCGGCAAGAGCGGCGCAGGCTTCAGGGAGGCTGCATTCACGACGCGGAAAAAGCGGTTTCACCTGCTGCATCCGGCAACGAACAGATGCAGCAGGATAATGCTGGCGAAAACTCCGATGACCGCGATGCCGGTCAGCCAGCTCAATCCTCTAATCAGCCCGTCCCAGCGGGGATGACTGATGCCGAAGCTCTGCGTCAGCGACCAAAAGCCGTGGCTGATATGCACTCCCAAAGCGGCGATACCAAGGGCGTAGAACGCGACGAACAGGGGGGATGTCAGCACGTTGCCAACTTTGTCCGCTACCGGCAGAGCCTGACCAGCAAATCGCACCGTCGCAAGATGGAGGAGAAGAAAGGCCAGCACTGCTGCCCCAGTGTACGGCATGATGCGGGCAGGCCAGCTCCGCAATCCGGCGGCTGACCTGCGGATCGTATATTGTCTGCCTTTTGCCTTCCGGTTGCGCAGCACGAGACTGAATCCGGTCAGAATGTGCAGCAGAAGAACAGCAATCAGAACGACTCCAGCCGCAGGCAAGAGCGGCCCCAGTGAATGTAGGTGCGCGGCATACGCGTTGAAGGCGGCCCGGCCTTGAAAAATCATGCTGTTGCCCGCAGCATGAACCACCAGAAAACCGCCCAAGAGCAGGCCGGTCAAGGCCATGATGTATTTTCTACCCAGCGATGAGGAGCAGATGCGGATAAAACGGAACATGTGTGACGGGTATCCTGCGGAATCAAGAACGGCAGGGATGTTAGATGAGACCCTGCCGGAATGCAATCAGCCCTCGAAACTGTCGACGTAGAGCTGCTCGATGGCCTGTCTGCCCTCGTCGCTCAAGTAACGGGTGCCAGAGCCGACGTAGGTGTCAAAAGAAATTCTCGGTTTTTCCTCTGTCTGCCATGCGCTGTCCTTCCACGTGAACCAGCCCTTGCGGTTCTGATCATACACATGCAGAGGCCGGTTGAAGAGCTTGGCTAACTCCACGGCCCAGCCGGTGCCGCCTTTGACCGAATTGTCCTCCAGAATCGTGCCGATGACAAAGACCTGATGACCTTTGTTGACCATGTGGAAGATGGCTTGCAGCACGCGCCGAATTTTCTCGGTCTCATAATAGGTGCGGTTCATCATCCGCGAGGCAATCTCCATGCTGATGTCGCCGCGCTGGAGGTCGTCCTCAGTCAGCAGTACTGCATTCCGGTCGCGGTTCAGGCGGTGGCCGTCAAAAGTGAAGATCACTTCCTTCACGCCATATTTTTCCGCCAGCTCGCCAAACACGGTCTCCGCCCCCTTCAGGCCGCCGTGATACAAGGTGCATTCTTCCGCCTTCATGACTTCTTCCTTTAAGTAAATAGTTCTTCGTTTCATGCAGTTATCTCTTCCAAGCCTTGAAAAAAACCCGCCAAGGCGCAGGATGCCCTTCTATTGTACGCATCGGGTTCGTCTTGTCAATAAAATCCTGATAGGATTCAAAGATCATCCATTCCGTCCGCCGCTGCTCATCGCTGCTCATTGGGTGAAAACAGAAGCATTCGATGTCACTGAAACCCACTCTGATCAGCCAGTTATGCAAACAGGACGGTGTGGGCACGAACCAAGTGCCTGGCACCTTGGCGTAGGTTTTTTCCGGGAATAAAGCAACCGGCTGGTCGCCGCTGATCGCCTGCGACTCCAGCAGCAGGCAGCCGCCGGGTTGGAGGGCTGTGCGCAGCTCGTGCAGAGCATCCAGCGGCGAGGGACGGTGATAGAGGATGCCGAGACAGAAAATTACGTCAAAGCAATCGGGAAAGAGTGGCAGATGCTCGATGCCAAGCAGGTCAATGTGAAGATTTTCCAGCCCGGCAAAACGGTTGAGCAGAGAAAAGGCAAAGTAGTGATGAACATACGGCTCGAATCCCAGCACCATGCGCGGTTCGTGGGCAGCCATGCGGAACATGTAGTAGCCGTTGTTGCAGCCGATGTCAGCGACAATTTTGCCGCGCAAATCAGGCATGGCGGGCAGAAGCCGGTTCCACTTGCGCCAGCTTTGCCATTCCGCATCAATATCAATGCCAAAAACAGAGAACGGCCCTTTACGCCACGGCATGAAGTCCTTCAGCAGGCGGAAAACCTGCTCATGCTCGGTATCGCTGAGATCGGCGCGGCTGCCAATGCGCACTGCGTCGCTGTTCAAGTCAAGGCTGGAGGCCCGCAGCGGGCTGACCGCTTCCATCGGCTTGCGGTAGCGGACAAAGCCTTTCTTGTCTTGGTTGATCCACGCCTGCTTTTCTTCATGCAGGCGGCGGATTTCATCCTTCAGCGCGGTGGGGAGAAAATCAAGACAGGAGAGCATGGATGATCTGTTTTCTGTGGATATAGTGATCCATATCGATCAGTTGTCGTTGAAGGCCGCCCTTCCCTGCTGTTCACGGTATATGTCAAACAAATTCGCAGCGATCACAAGGAGCAGCTCATACGCTTCGACTAAACAAACAAGCTGCTCAGGAAGCTGACTGAAGCCATTATACGCGCCCCAGCCATTGCTCCGACAGTGTCCGTGTCACCCTTGCAGCGCCGAACATAGGTCAGCAGTTCCGCAAAAGGCCGTTTGCGCAGATGCAGACCGATCAAAACCGCTGTAGGACAGGACATCACCGCCGCGCTGCCAGTGCCGAGCACCCGCCGCAGCACGTCCGGCTCAGGCAGATGAGCGGC
This sequence comes from Desulfobulbaceae bacterium UBA5173, assembly GCA_002413355.1. Lineage (GTDB taxonomy): Bacteria > Desulfobacterota > Desulfobulbia > Desulfobulbales > Desulfobulbaceae > Electronema. The sequence continues at coordinate 17,243 of DHWV01000032.1, forward strand.
TTCCTGAAATTTCAACACGTTCTGCATGGGCAGCGCATAGCTCGAATCGGTGCAGCCAGCCAGCAGCAGGCGGACAGTCTCTTGGGGGCTGATGCCATGCAGGCTGTGCGCAATGGCTTGGGCAACAAGCTGCGCCCCGGCAATAGCCGCCGGATTGGAATGGGTGATGACAGAAGCCTGACAGACCGCTGTGGCCAGCGAGTCTTGCTGGTCATGAAAGAAGAGCGCGACAGGGGCAATGCGCATTGCCGCGCCGTTGCCGAAGGAGCCGGAAGGATATTTGGCCGCCGCCGCTTTTTTCCAGCTCACGCCGGATTTGATCTGTTTCAGCACGGCGGCCGAACCCGGCCCATAGCCTCGCGACCACCGGTATGAGGCCGCAAATTCCGCTGCCAGCCTGTCCTGATCGATGCGTCCTTCCCGCGCCAGATGAACGGCCAGATCAATGGTCATCTGGGTGTCGTCCGTCCAGCGGCGGAGGCCCTGCCGCGTCCTGCCGATCAGCCGCCAAAGCAGCCTTTCCAGCGGGCCGCCTTCACGGTCGGCGCAAAACGCATCACCAAGGGCAATGCCAAGCAGGCAACCCTGAAATCTGTCCAGCATATCGGGCATGATTCGAAAAAATGCGCATTTTTAGCTCAATTCACGACGTTTTTCCTTCAGCAGCAAGGCTTTTCTCAATATTTTTGAGTTCGCGCTGAAATTCCTGCTTCAGAGCGGCGGCGTTGGCGACTTTCTCCACCAGCAGCCGGTATTGCCGACGTTTTTCGATAGGCGAGAAATTGCCCCGCTCGATCAGCTCCATTGCTTGATCAATCGGATCATTGCCGATGGATTTTTGCCGGAAGGTGGAAATTACGGTTGGAATGTGCATGGTGAACAGGCCGACAGGAAGCCAGCCATACCACGGGACTGCTTTAAAATTCATAAATTTGATGACACTGAGTCCCGGCTCGAAGAGCTGAACCGCAACATGGAGGCAGGAGCCAAGAACCAAGCCAAGGCCAGTTCTGGTCGGATATTTCATCAGGAGGATGTCGAGCACCCGGCTGGCGGTGCTGGTCAGCCAGTCAATCCGGTCTATGTTGTTCATGCAGGTGCCTCCTCGCCCAAGGTGCCGGGAATACGTTCTTCGGTAGCGTCCTTTGCTTCGGGCAGCAGGGCGCGGCGCAAGTTGCCGTTGCTGTCGGTGAAATCGAGGTTGTCGGAATTTTTGATGATGAAGTCAATCAGCTCCCGTGCTTCGGTGCGGTTGGTGCTGAAGAGACCTTTTCGGATTCTGTATTCGATTAAAGATTCTTTTACGATCAAAATTATCATGAATATACACATGATAAATGAAAATCTAATTAAATTCTCTTGCTGAGATTTCCAGCTGACAAAAGAATATACTACAATAAAGAGCAAAAGAATTAGTTTTAATTTTCTATCTACATTTTTCAACTCAAAAAAATAACTGAAAGATAATGCCAAGTTACCAGATGACTGCTGTAGAGTATTAATGACACGCAATACATATTTCGTTAAGAACCTATCCATAGTCTTCCGCAAGAAGGTGTCCACAACCGCCTGAAATAAGATTGCAGCTAACATTGCTAATATGATACGAGTCAACATCTGCATGTCTCCTTATTACATAAGGATATTTTACAATTAATCAAATATCTATCACGCATGAATTTTCTGTTGGTTTTTCGAAAGAATTTGATACAACCCTTCCCACTCAATATACCCCATCACCCGCCTGTCCAGCAGCTCTGTTTTTTCGCCTTGCCGCAATTGCTCCCGAATTGCCGATGAAGAAATATCCTCCTTCAGCCGGTTGACGAGCAGGACAAAATTACCGGGCAGCCGCTCCATCGCCTGCCGCATGGCTGGCAGCGGAATGCCGGGCCGCGAAATGACAATGAATTTGGTCAGCTTGAGCAAATCCTGAAAGCGGTGCCAGAGATGCAGCTCCAGCAGCGAATCCGCGCCGATGAGGAAATAAAACTGCCCGGCCAGCCGCTTGCGCAGCTCCAGCAGGGTGTCCACGGTGTAGGACGGCGCGGGCAGCTCGGCTTCAATCAGCGAGATGCTGAAGCGGTCGTCGTCCGCCAAGGCCGCCTCCAGCATCGCGACCCGCTGCCCGTAATTAGCCCACGTTTTCCGCTTGTGCGGCGGATCAGCCGCCGGAATGAACAGCACCCGGTCGAGCCGCAGCTCTTCGGCGGCCTGCGCGGCAATCGCCAGATGGCCGTGATGCACCGGGTCAAAAGTGCCGCCTAACAGGCCGATCCGCTCCACGTTCACTGACGGATTTCGCCCGCCCCATAGACCACAAACTTGCGCGTGGTCAGCTCCTCCAAGCCCATCGGGCCGTAGGCGTGCAGCTTGGTGGTGGAGATGCCGATCTCCGCGCCAAGACCGAACTGGCCGCCGTCGTTGAAGCGGCTGGAGGCGTTGATCATCACTGCCGAAGCGTCCACCTCGCGCAGGAACCGCTGGCTGTTGGCATAGGAGTTGGTGACGATCACCTCGGTGTGCTGCGAGCCGTGCTGCTCGATGTAGCGCAGCGCCTCGTCCATGTCGTCCACCACTTTGACAATCATTTTCAGCTCAAGGAACTCGGTGCCCCAGTCGGAATCCTGCGCCGGGACGATCTCCGGCACAATGGCCCGGCTTTGCTCGCAGCCGCGCAGCTCCACGCCCGCAGCCATCAGCTCCTTGGCTGCCGCAGGCAGAAAACAGGGCGCAATCGCCTTGTGAATCAGCATTCCTTCCAGCGCGTTGCAGACACCGGGCCGCTGCGTCTTGCCGTTCATGGCCAAGCGGATGCCGGTCTCGATGTCGCCGCTCTCGTCCACGTACATGTGGCACACGCCCTTGTAATGCTTGAGCACTGGAATCTTTGAGTTCTCGGTGACAAAGCGGATCAGCCCTTCGCCGCCGCGCGGAATGATCACGTCAATGAACGCCTCCTGCGCCAGCATGACGTTGATGCCGTAGCGGTCAGTGACCGGAATAACCTGCGCCGCTTCCGCAGGCACGTTGTGCGCGAGCAGCACCTTTTGCAGCAGACTGGCCAAAGCCAAGTTGGAATGAATCGCCTCAGAGCCGCCGCGCAAGAGCACGCCGTTGCCCGCCTTCAGGCAGAGGGCTGCGGCATCAATGGTCACGTTGGGCCGCGCCTCGTAGATCATGCCGATCACGCCGAGCGGCACCCGCATCCGGCCCACGGTGATGCCGCTCGGCCTGCGCTTCATGTCGTCAATCGTGCCGACCGGATCAGGCAGGGCGGCGATTTCATGCAAGCCCTGAATCATCGAGGCGATGACTTTGTCGCTGAGAGTAAGCCGGTCAAGCATGGCCAAAGACAGCCCTTTTTCCCGGCCAGCCGCCAAATCTTTGGCGTTCTCCGCCTTGATAAGATCGCTCTGGGCTTTGAGCTGCTCGGCAGTAGCCCGCAGAATGCTGTTTTTAACAGCGGTCGGCAGAGCGGCTAATTTGCGGGCTGCTTTGCGGCCTTTTTCTGCCATGCCGGTGATAAGCTGTTCGATTTTTATTTGTTCCATGAGTGTTCACCTGTGCTGATCAAAATCAGGGTTGCGCGTCTAAATACAGATTGAGCCTGTGCTCTTTCAAATAATTCAGTTTCCATTTTAGTTTTGCGATATGAGGATTGGGATGAATCATAAATCCGCTTGCTTTAGTGCTCTGTTCAACATCTTCGGTTTTGAGATACGCCTGCTTCCATTGTTCTTTTCCTCCGCAGAGCCGAGCGCAATAGGTTCTATTCGCTGTGCCTATAGACATAGTGGTGATAAAAAAAAGAGTTATGCAGTAATAAAGTGCCTTCACTGGCACCTTATTCCTTGTGATGGCAAAGAGGTAGAACGCAAAAAAGCCTGGGGTCATATAAGGGATATACCGGGAAGCTGCCGCTGCTCCCAACCCAAGACATGCCCGGCCGATCGCAAGGTTGAGAGAAAAGATCAGGGTAAAGATGATCAAAACGATGATGATCTGGTTTCGAGGTACATCTTTGTCATCTACGCTTATTACAATATATTTCCCAGATCGGAAAGCGGCATACAGCATATAAAAAACAATTGGGGCGGCAATGAAATACAAGACAATATTCGACATCCGCATCCCAACAACGGTAGCAAACGCGATGAGCATGAATTTTACATAAATAAACGGATGGGGATGCGGGAAAACAAATCCTTCTGCGGCACTGTTGAATGTATAATGAATAAAGAATGAGGCGATTGAGGCGACCGCAATGAGGATGAAGACGACAGCGAGAACTTTTTTTCTCGAATCGTTGTTCTTCACGGCAAGAGCAAGCTCAGACAGAAAGAGCAACGGCGTGACGCAGCCGATAAATACGCCGAAGCCGGTGTAAATCGTCATGAAGTTGATGACTGCGCACAGCAGGTAGCGCAGAACGATATTGCTGATGGTCCAGCAGAGACAGAACAGGGTAATCAGCAGCAATGGCATGGCCCCGTGCGAGACATTTGGCGTGTTGGCAAACAGCTCAAACTGCAAAGGGGAAAGATAGAGCAGGGGGATGGCGAGATCAAATGCGGAAATGCCGCCAGTCAGCCGCCGTTTGAGCAGCAGTGCTATGATGGCGGCCAGACAGATGACAGAGCCAATCATGAAGCATTCAACTCTGGTGTTCCAGCCGGAAAGATCGGCTGTCAGCTTGGTGAGAAAGAAACCGACACCCTGTCGATGCGGCCCATGCTGCCACGAAAATAGCTCCCACGGCCCCTTGTGTTCAAATAAGCCTCCCATGAAATCCCACTGATCCCAGAAGAGCATGTTGACGCTGTACTTGTCGATCAGGAAAAACCATCTTGCGAGAATAAAGATAGAAAGTGCAGCTGTTGCACTATTGACCAGTGAATATTTTTTCATAATTGAATGTAATTAACGATGCAAGTTAATATCAACCTCAATACTTCTCTTTAAGATATTCGTCATATATTTTTTTGATCAGTTCCTGCTGCGAGACTCCTTCTTCATTGAAAATGCCACGAGCGGTGCAAAGAAGATAGACGGTTGATAAGATTTTCAAGCAAGAAAAGCTCCCCTGAAGAGAATACAATCCTGCTAAAAAGACTGTCAAAAACGACAAAATGAAAATAGTTTCAAACGAGCATCCTGTGATGCAGCTATCGCTCGCATACCAAAGCAGCACATGAAGTAAAGATAGGAGAGATAGAAAGGATACTAACGCCATGTTTCGTATAAATCGCGCTAGGCCAGTCGCGACATGATGCTCAATCCTGAATCTATCTTGAAAAAATAAATCTATAAACTTTCCATGCAGAGCGGACAGTTCGTAAATACTTTTCCCATTTGAATCGTATTGTTCATCTACCTGGAAAAACTCGGCAAGTTGATCGTAATTAACGGCTTTTTTGGTGGAAAATAAAGGATTATACCACTTCTCAGGCAACTTGAACCAGAATTTGATCAAATATATCCGGCACCAGCCCACAGCGAACCAACTCAATCCATTGATAAAAAGTCCAACAGGCGTAGCGAGCAAGAAGAGAAGAAGAAAGACGAAGAGCTGAACATTATCCGGTAATTTCAGGAGTGACTCTAAGGAATGTCCAAAGAAAGGCAACGGATATCCCTTGCTGACCACGAACAACACAGCAAGAATCACCACGAATCCTGCCGCACTGTCTGCTAAATATCGCTGATAGGACAGTTTCAAACCATCTTTCGAGATTTCTATTTCTGGTGCAGCCATTTTCTTACCCTTCTTTTTTAGTTCAGCAGTAGCTCCCAATTCACCGCCCGGCTTTCGCGCAAATCGGGCAAGAGGACGATTTTGTCCGGGAAACTGTATCGATCCAGCGCGTCGCGGAAAACGCGCAGCGAATCGCGGACAATTTCCGGCGGATGACTGCCGTGCAGATTGTAGATAAGACCGAGCAGCCGTATCTGCCGCTGCTTGACTGCCTCCAAACAAAGCAGAGTGTGGTTGATCGAGCCAAGGCGGGGGGAAGTGACCAGCAGCAGCGGCCAGTTGCGGGCTTGCAAATAATCAAGAAGAAGGAGCGAGCGGGTCAGCGGCACGAGCAGGCCGCCTGCTCCTTCGACAACGAGCTGATCGAACTGGGCGGCAAGGCTGTCCGCAGCTTGGTCGAGCTTGGCCGGATCAATCGCCGCACCAGCCTGTTCGGCGGCCAGATGCGGCGAGGCGGGAAACGAGAAACAGTACGGGCAGGTCAGTCCCTGCTCGTCCGCAGGCTGCCAACTGATGCCCATTAGCTGGCGATGCAGGAGAATATCTTCCGAACGCCCGGAACAGCCGGTCTGCACCAGCTTCAGCGTGATGACAGATTTGCCTTGCTCAAGCAGATGCCGGGCCAGCAGGCCGCTGACAATGGATTTGCCGACTCCGGTGTCAATGCCGCAGACCGCAATGGGCGGCTTCATGACTCAGGCAGCCATCCGTTTTTTCTGGAACAGCGAGAGAAAACGGGAGAACACGCTTGGTTTCTTGGTAAAATCGCTCTGCGCGGCGCGTTCCGCCTCTTCTTGGGCCGCGCACTCACGCAGCGATGTGTCAATTTTAGAAATATGCTTGATCAGCCATGATTGTAGAAAAATATGGAGCTGAATCAGCGAACCTCGCGTGATTGCCCCGGCCGTCAGCTTGGTTTTGTACTCAAGATACTTTGCAATAAACCGTTGATGTTCTTCTTTGTTGACATCCTTCATCGGATGCTTGCTTCGTTCAAACAAATTTTCTTCGTCATGGAAATGATTTGCCGCATATTCACCAAGAAAATTGATCAACTCGACCGCTTTTTCCTGTTCCTCCGGCCGCTCAATATTGGACGAATCTTTCAAAAAGATGAGCAAACTGTTCAAGCCATCAAAGAGTTGATAATGCTGCTCGTCAATATGGGCATAACCTGTGGTGTATTTCTCCTGATTCCATTCCAATGGCATAATGTCTCTCCAAAGAACCTCTTTTTGATACGGCATAAAAATGAACCTCTCTGACAGCTATAATTTCGCAATTAACTATGCAGCTATTTTTTTGAAAAAAAAGCGATAAAGCCCGCAAATACACCTTTGGTGTCTCCTGAACGAATACAAGCAGTGTTTATTGCCCTTCCGCTGCACTCGCGCAGTGTTGTATCAATCTTGATGATATGATGAAGCAGCCAAGAATGCAGAAAACGATGCAGCTGCATCAGCAGGTCAAGGGAGAATACTCCATTGATGAGTTGATCGTTATATTCAAAATATCGCTCGAAAAATGCCTGATGCGCCTCTTTGTTGGTCGCAGCCATGGGATGCCCGCACTGTTCAAAGATTTCTTCTTCGTCGCGAAAGTGCCTGATAACATATTCACCAAGAAAATACAGCAGCTCAATCACTTTTTTTTGATGCTCTGGATCGTCTACCGCAGAGGTGTTTCTAAGAAACAAGGTCAATCCATTCAGGCCGTCAAACAGCTCGCGGTGCTGTTCGTCAATATACGGGTAACCTGTAGTATATTCTTCCTGATTCCATTGCAGCGGAAGGATATCTCTTCGCATGACCTCATTGGTATTCATCATGCTTTTTTAGTTGGTAAAATTTCCGGCACTGTTTAAAAGCACTAAATTGTCACGGTGAATAACCTCGTCGCTGTCGCGGAAACCAAGGACTTCCTGTATGTCGCAGGTCTTGCAGCCCTTGATTTTTTCAATGTCCGCTGAAGCGTAATTGATCAACCCGGCTGCCACCACACGTCCCTCAGGGCAGCGGCAATGCACCGGCGCGCCAACCCTGAAACTGCCTTCCACTCGAACAATGCCGGAGGGCAGCAGGCTTTTGCCGCGCTCGACAATTGCCCGGCAGGCCCCAGCGTCCAAATCAAGAAAGCCCGCAGGCCGGAGGACGTAGCCGATCCAATGCTTTCTGCCGCTGATTTTCGCCGTTTCGGGCAGAAAAAACGTGCCAACCATCTGGCCGGAAAACAGCTCACGCAGTACGTTGCTGTTGCGGCCTGGCCCGATGAATGAACTGCCACCGCAGGCCGCGACCATTTTCGCCGCCCGAATTTTTGACTGCATTCCGCCGGTGCCAAGTGAGCTGCCGCTGTTGCCCGCCATCGCCTCAATCTGATTGTCCACCTTAGCGACCGTATATACTGCCTTGGCCGAGCTGTCCAAGGAAGGATTGGCGGTGTACAAGCCGTCCACATCAGAGAGCATGATGTACATGTCCGCGCCGATCATGTTGGTGATCAGCGCGCCGAGCGTATCGTTGTCACCGAAGCGTAGCTCTTGGACAGAAACCGTGTCGTTTTCGTTGATGATCGGCACTGCGCCGAACTCAAACAGGGTGAGAATGGTGTTGCGGACATTCAGATAGCGATCACGCTGCGAGAAATCGGCATGAGTGAGCAGTAGCTGCGCCACCTGCTGGCTGTGTTCGGCGAAACGCTGCTCATAGCTCTGCATGAGCAGCCCCTGCCCGACAGCGGCCAGTGCCTGCTTAACCTTGAGGGCTTCCCCCGGCTGCTTCTCAATGCCAAGTCGCCGCCTGCCTGCGGCCACGGCCCCGGACGTGACGAGAATCACTTGGCGGCCTGATGCGCGGAGAAAGCTGATTTGGCGGCAAAGACTGTCGATGGTGTCGAGGTTCAACCCTTCGGCGGTGGTCAGGACTGCGCTGCCCACCTTCAGCACCACGGTTTTGGCCTGATCAAAAAGGGTCTGGCGGTAAAACAAGCCGTCGTCCCGGTTCACCTGAAAGGTCATGGTTGGGCCTCCTCCGCTGCCTCCCGCTTTGCTTCAAGCAGCCCGCCGATTTTGGCTTTCAGCGCGTCAATACCGATGCTGTCCAAAGCGGAAATCATTAACACGTCCGTCAGTCCGGCTGCGAAAAACAGGGCTTTGACCGCCTCCTGCTCTTCGTCATCAAGGCAGTCCATCTTATTGAGGACAATTAGCCGCGTGCGGCCGGTCAGCTCCTCGTTGTAGGCGGCCAGTTCCGCCGCCAAGACTTTGTAATCTGCTAGCGGCTGCTCGCCTTGGCCCGAAGCGTCAATAATATGGAGCAAAATGCTGGTGCGCTCAATGTGGCGGAGGAAGCGGTGCCCCAAGCCCAAGCCTTCGCTTGCGCCTTCGATCAGACCGGGAATGTCGGCGATGATGCAGGGGTTTTCAAATCTAAAATGCAAAACCCCCAGCTGCGGTTCCAAGGTGGTGAAAGGATACGGCGCAACCTTGGGGTTGGCGGCGGACAGTTTAGAAAGCAAAGTCGATTTGCCCGCATTGGGCAGACCGATCAGGCCTACATCGGCGAGCAGCTTCAGTTCAATCCGCAGCCAGCGTTCCTCGCCGGGCGTGCCAGGCGTGGCCTTGCGTGGAGCACGGTTGGTGGATGAGGCGAAACGGGTGTTGCCCAAACCGCCTCTGCCGCCCTCAGCGGCAATGAACCGCTGCCCAGGCTCGGTCAGATCAGCCAGCACCTCGCCGGTTTCCGCATCCTTGACCACCGAGCCGACCGGCACCGGCACCACAGCATCCTTGCCGCCGCGTCCGTGCATGTCGCTGCCTTGGCCGTTGCCGCCACGCTCCGCCTTAAAATGCGAGCCGTAGCGAAAGTCGATGAGCGAATGTTTGCCCGGATCGGCCTCAAGATACACGCTGCCGCCGCGTCCGCCGTCGCCGCCGTTCGGGCCGCCCTTGGGGACAAACTTCTCCCGCAGAAAGCTGACGCAGCCGTTGCCGCCGTCCCCAGCCTTGACGAAAAACTTCACTTCATCGACAAACCCCATCCCGCTTCTCCTGCAAAAAATTCCCAACAAAAAACCCGACACCACTTCTGGCGCCGGGTCGATTTTCCTGCCTGCTCCGCCGCAGCGCGATCAGCAGCCCGCTCCGCATTGTTCAGAGGTGCAGGCGCAAGAGCCTGCTGCGCAGACTGAAGCTGCCGGATATACCGACACCCGCTTGCGGTCTCTGCCAAAGGCTTCAAATGTCACCACACCATCGATTTTGGCAAACAGGGTGTAGTCGCGTCCGCAGCCGACATTGGTGCCCGGGTGAATCTTGGTGCCAACCTGCCGGACCAAGATGCTGCCCGCAGTTACATTCTGGCCGCCGAAGCGTTTCACTCCGCGCCGCTGTCCCGCACTGTCGCGACCGTTTCTCGAACTGCCGCCCGCCTTTTTATGGGCCATCTTGAATTCTCCGAAAAAATGAAGGGGTGAAAAAGGTCAGCCGCCCGGCCTCACTGCGTGATCTGCTCAATGCTCAAAGCAGTGAAGGGCTGGCGGTGGCCGCGCAGAACCTGATAGTTCTTCCGGCGCTTCTTCTTGAAGACCAGCACCTTTTTGTCCCGGCCTTGTTCGACGATTTTAGCGACTACCTTGGCACCGTCAACCATCGGAGCACCGATCTTCACCTGCTCGCCGTCAGCGACCAGTAAAACGTCGGACAGCTCCACAGTCGCGCCGACTTCGCCCTCAAGTTTTTCCACCTTCAGCCGGTCTCCGGCTGCGACCTGATACTGCTTTCCGCCTGTGCGTACTATGGCATACATGCCCGTCCTCCTGGATATGTGAATCTGTGACAAAGAGAATATCGACTTGTTTGTGCGCAAAATATTTATTAAACTCTACAACAGGGGTTTCTGTCAAGGGCAAAAAAACGCCGGGCCAAATAAGGGCAGCCTCGATTAGAGGAAGAACCTTCCTTTTCCTTGCCTAACGCAGGCTGTTTCATTATACTTGTCAGTATGCTGAACGGCCTGCGGGCTGTTCCCGGAATCTGCATCCGCCTTAATCATCCATTGAAGGAGCAAATTATGCAGAAGTACGAGTGCCCCTGTGGCTATGTGTATGACCCGGAAGAGGGTGATCTGGACAGCGGCGTTGAGCCGGGTACCACGTTTGACGACCTGCCCGACGACTGGGTCTGTCCAAAATGCCAAGCCGAAAAGGAACATTTTTACCCGGCTTGACACTGCTGACCGGCAGGCGGCCTGCTGCCGGTTCATGAAAATAACCTTCAGAGGATGAAGCTCATGGTTCCGTTCCGTCTCCCAGCCCTTGCTCTGCTTTTTTCCCTGCTTGCCGTCCTGCCTTTTTCTGACCGCCGCGCCACAGCAGCGGACAGTCTTGACGAGGCCCAGACCTTGGTGCTGAAAAGTCAAGCTGTCTTCAAGAGTTTCATGAATGATCCCGGCATGGTCTGGTTTCATGAAAATGTCGGCGCAGCGCGGGGCATCCTGATCGTGCCGCAGATGCTGAGAGGCGGCTTTATTGTCGGCGGCTCCGGTGGCTCCGGCGCACTGCTGGTGCGTGACCGCAGCTCAGGCTCGTGGAGTTATCCCGCCTTCTACACCATCGGCTCGCTCTCGCTGGGCCTGCAAATCGGCGCGGACGCATCCGAGCTGGTGCTGTTGATCATGACCGATCGGGGCTTAAACGCCATGCTCTCCACCGAGATCAAGGCCGGGGCGGACATCTCCATCGCCGCTGGACCGCTCGGCCGCAACGCCAAGGCCCAGACCGCTGACGTGCTGGCCTTTGGCCGCGCCAAAGGTGCCTTTGGCGGGGTTTCCATCGAGGGGGCAGTGATTGAGCCGCGTGATTTTTGGAACAGCGCGTATTACGGCGCACGAATCAGCCCGTTGGACATCCTGATGCGGCGGACAGCCAAAAATCCTCAATCCGAGCAGCTACGCAGCCTGATGCCGGGCAGTCGGACACAACAGCCGCAGCCCCTGCCGTATCAATCCGGCTATCAAAGCGATGAGTTCAGCAATCCAGATCCTCGCCCTTCTCCGCTACAGGATTACCCTGACAGAGAAGACTATGGCCCTGCTCCAAAAAAAGCGTGGCAAAACCCTGATCATTCTTGGCGCAATCCAGATCAGCCTCAAAACATGCCATAACGCAGGTGCGCACGCTGCATTAACTGGTTCTGACGGGACAAAGGGCGGCAGTGCTGCCCTTTGTTGTTTCAAGGCCGCCCGTTTCAGAACAAAAAAACGCAGCGGTGATCCGGCAGATGATGGACTCGGCCGGGTTCAATTGACAGTTGCGGAACAAGGAGGGGACGAAGATGACGACATGGAAGGATTTTGCCGACCTAAAGGCTGTGCGACGACTGGAGGAGCTGGCCAGGAACCCGTACAATCTGGCACGGCCCGACAGCCTGCCGCCAGAGCGGATTGCTGCCTGCAAGGCCTCTGCCTGCGGCTTTGACCTGCTCTACGCCACCCAGCGCATTGACGACGAGGTGCTGGCCGCCTTGCAGGACTTGGCCGTTGAAGCTGGCTTGATCGAACAGTTCAAGACGATGAAGTCTGGGGCGGTGATGAACCGGATCATCGGTCAGGCCAGCGAGGAGCGGCAGGTCTTGCACACCGCCAGCCGGGATGTCTTCAGCGATGCGCCCCTTGCCCCGGCGGCCACTGCGCAAGCCAAGGAACAGCTATCGCGCCTAAAGCAATTCTTGGCCGATGTGGACAGCGGGGCAATCTGCAATGAGCAGGGCGAACCGTTCATTGCCATGTTGCAAGTGGGCATTGGCGGCTCTGATCTCGGCCCCCGCGCTTTATATCTCGCCTTGGAGAAGTATCGCCTGCCGGGCCGCAAGGCCGCCTTCATCGCCAATGTTGATCCAGACGACGCAGCCGCCGTGCTCGCCAGCCTTGATCTCTCGCGCACCCTCATCAACGTGGTGTCCAAGAGCGGCACGACGCTGGAGACGCGCACCAACGAGGAGTTGGTCAGGGCAGCCTTGGTTCATGCCGGACTGAACCCGACCCGCCACTTGGTCGCAGTTACCGGCGCGGGCAGCCCGATGGACGATCCGGCCAAGTATCTCGCCGCCTTCCACATGTATGACTATATCGGCGGGCGGTATTCCGCCACGTCAATGGTCGGCGGAGTAACGCTGGGTTTTGCCTTGGGCTATGATGCCTTTATCGAGGTACTGCGCGGGGCGCACGAGATGGATAACACAGCGGAGCAGCAGGACATCCGCACCAATCTCCCTCTGCTGATGGCCATGCTCGGCATCTGGAACCGCAACTTCCTTGGCTATAACACGGTGGCTGTGCTTCCCTACAGCCAAGCTCTGCTGCGCTTCCCGGCCCATCTTCAGCAATGCGACATGGAGAGCAACGGCAAGCAGGTCAGCCGCTTGGGCACGCCGGTGACGTGGAAGACCGGGCCGATTGTTTGGGGCGAGCCGGGCACTAACGGTCAGCACGCCTTTTATCAGCTCATCCACCAAGGCACGGAGACCGTGCCAACAGAGTTCATCGGCTTCCGCCGCCCGCAGCATGGGAGCGACATCACCGTGAGCGGCACCACCTCGCAGCAGAAGCTGGTGGCGAACATGCTCGCCCAGTCGCTGGCCTTGGCCTTGGGCCGCGAGCACGAAAATCCGAACAAACGCTTTACCGGTAACCGGCCCAGCTCAGTGCTGATCACAGACCAGCTCACGCCCTATACGATGGGTGCACTGCTCGCCCTGTACGAGAACCGCATCGCCTTGCAAGGCTTCTGCTGGAACATCAACTCCTTTGATCAGGAAGGCGTGCAGCTCGGCAAGGTGCTGGCTGATCGCCTGCTCGGCGTGCTGGCTGGGACAAAAGTGCTTGGCCCGGATGCACCGGAGAGCAGTTTACTCAAGGCGGCGGGCATGGTGTCAGGACAGCAGTGAAACACTCCTCCTCTTTCACCTGATGGTGAGTAGCATGACATTGACGTTGAACGACATCAGCACCTTTGATTGGATCATCGCAGCGATTCTCGCGCTCTTCCTTCTGCGCGGCCTCTGCATCGGCTTTGTCCGCCAGCTTGCAGCCTCTGTCGCCTTAATCGGCAGTTACTGGCTGGCCGGGGAATATGTCGGCGAAGTCATTCCCTTGGTGAAAGAATTCATCCAGCGGCCCGGTGCGGTCTTTCTGGTCAGCTTTGTTGGCCTGTTCCTGTTGTCTCTCCTCCTTTTCGCCCTGATCGGCCAGCTACTGCACAAAATGCTGGAGGTCAGTTTGCTGGGCTGGACGGATCGGCTTGCCGGGGGAATACTTGGCGTGGCCAGAGGCGCAGTCGTCGTGACGCTGCTGCACATGTTTTTGTCGGCGGCCCTGCCCCCGCTCTTTGCTGATGCGCTGACCGTGCCCTATCTTGATCAAGGGGCGGCAATCGTCCGGCAGTTCATCCGCAATGTCAGCGTGCGGGATGATCTCAAGCCGAGACCGCCGGAGAAGGTAAAGAAGGAGCAGGGCAGCAAGGCGCAGCCTGCGGCAAAGGTGATGCCCGGCACCATCCCGGACAGCGAAACCCCTGCTCCGCCAGTGATGAAACAGGAGCAGCCAGCCGCGCCGCGTTAATCGTTCACCAACGCAGCGGCGATCTCGACTTTGGTCAGCCTCCAGCCGCCGGGCTGCTTCTGCAAAGCCAGCGTGACCGGAGCCGACACTGCTGCCGGAGGAGCTTGAGATGTCTGCCGTTCCAGCAGCACGGTTGCCTGCACTGCCGCTTCGCCTTTCGCCGGGAAAGCAATGCGTATGTCGGTAAAGGTGGCAGCAATCGTCTCATAGCGGTCGCGGTAGTGCATCAAATACATGATGGCCATGTCCGGTTCCAGCGTGTCGCTGAAGCGGCTCTCCGGCACGGTCACTTGGCAACCGGCAGCCAACGCCTCTTTAATCTCCCGCATCTTGAGGGCCATCTCCATGGTGCTTTCTTGGCGGCTTTTCTTGTTCACCTCCCAAGACAAGCCAATGAGTTGCCGTTTGATCACCTGTTTGTCGGACAGATACCAGCAGAGCCAGCCAACTAAGATTAAGGCCAGCACCCCGCCGATCACGGCATATTTGCGCTCCATGAGCAATTCTTTACTGAACACCATGAGTTCACCTCACAAGGACAGAGTTAATCGTGCTGAATACTGTACCTGTTCAGTAGGGCAGCCGCAAGGCCTGCCGGAACAATTCACAGTCATGAAGAGCGATGGAGCTGCACACCTTTCCTGACCGGCAGACGCTGGCCGCCACGCTGGCGGAGCATCTTGCCGATGCGTTGCGGAGGAGCATCACTGCGCAGGGCCGGGCAAGTTTGGCCGTGTCTGGCGGATCGACACCTGTGCCGCTGTTTGAACGCCTCTCCGAAGCAAACCTTCCTTGGCGGAATGTGCTGATTACCTTGGCGGATGAACGCTGGGTGGATGCCTCGTCACCTGATTCCAATGAAGCCTTGGTACGTAGGCATCTGCTTCAGAACCGGGCTGCCGAGGCTCGGTTTATTGGCCTGAAAACAGCGTCCGCAACGGCTGAAGAGGGCGAGGCGGAATGCGTTCAGCAGCTCCGGCGCAGCATTCCCCTGCCCTTCACCGCCGTTCTGCTTGGCATGGGCAATGACGGCCACACCGCCTCGCTCTTTCCCTGCGCGGAACAGCTTGCGCACGCGGCAGACATGGGTTGCGGCACCATCTGCGCCGCGCTCAGGCCGCAGACCGCGCCCCATGAGCGGATGAGCCTGACGCTGCCAACGCTTTTGGCCACGCAGGAGATCGTGCTGCACATCACCGGGCTGGACAAGAAGGCGGTGCTGGACAAGGCCTTGGCTGACGGCCCGCCAGAAGCCATGCCTATCCGTTTCATCCTCCGGCAGCAGGCCGTCCCGGTGTCGGTGTATTGGGCGGCGTAGATAATTTCCCCGCAATCCACCGCCCCAGCAGCGGCACACGGAACGACCAGCCGCCGTTCTCTTGGACAAGCACTTCCTTGCGCACCAGCACCGGCGCGGCTGCGGCCAGGTTCGGCGTGACCTGCTCTCCCTTGGCCAAGGCGCGGAGCAACTCCCGCTGCTCGTCCGTCAGGGCGCGCTGGAACTCATCAAAGTAGTAATGCCCGTGCTCAAAGGCGGCGGGGATGACCGCCTCCACATCGCTGACCTGCACGGTCTTGGCCTTCTTCCGGTTCAGGTGGTCAACCGCCTCTTGGCAGAGGAGCTGGATAAGAAACGGCTGCCCTTGCGTGAGCTGCCAGACCGCCTCCGCCGCGTCCTCCGGCCAGATATCCGGGAAGTCCTCCACCGGCCTGATGATCAGCTCCATCGCATCGTCCTTGTCCAAGCAGCTGACGCGCAGGCTGCGGGTGTTGATCAGGCAGTCGCTCCAGTGCGGGGATAGCTCCTCCGGCGTGTGCGCCCCGGCAAAGAGGAGCGTCCAGCGGCTGCGGTGCTGAATGAGGTGACGGAGGAAGTTGAGCGGGGCGCGGCTGCCTGTGGCCGTGACAATCTCCTCGATCCGCTCGAACTCGTCTAAGCAGACCAGCAGTGTCTTGCCGTCAGCAGCCTGCTCGACCGCATCCATCCAATGGCGCAGGGCAACAAAGGGGTCGCGGGCCAGCTCGTCCCTGTCCGGCTGCGGCAGGGTCAGGCGGTGCGACTGCCGGGCCGAGCGGATGAGCTGATCCGCCAGCTCTCCGGCAAAGCCGCTCAGGGTGAGAACATCAGCCAGATGCTGGCAGTCCACGAACAGGGGCAGGATGTCCGAGGGCATCTGCTTGGGCAGATAGCCGAGCTTTTGCCGCTGCGCCTGCCGCCGTGCAGCACCAAGGTGGGCGGCTGGGCCGAGAGGATCAGGCTGTCAATCTGGCGGTAGAGGTCGCGGCGGCCTTTGAACAGGCTGCCTGCCTTGTCCGGCTCCAAGGGCGGGCCGGGCAGATAGACCTGCGGTATCTCCTCGCTGCGCCGGGCTGCCTCGCGCAGGACGCGCTGCTCGGTTTCCAGAAGCCGCAGCCAGTGATCCAGCACGCTGCCAAGGGCAGTCGCCTCGCGGGCGGAGGCATCAGCCAGACCGTTGCGCAGGCGGACGAGCTTGCCGCAGACCTGCTTCAGCCGCTCCTCCTGCCGGTAGGGCGAGCTGGCCTCCAAGGCGGCGGCGGTGTCTTGGCTGAGTTCCAAGCAGGCGGTGATCTTCCCGGCAAGCTCGGCAGGCAGCCAGTCTAACTGCGCCCGCACCTCGGCAATCTCCTTGGCAGAACCGCAGCGGCTGAAGCTCTCCGCAGCAATGAGGAGCATGGCCTTGCCTGCGGTCTTCTGCTGATTGGTGGAGCTGATCAGGTAGCTGATGGTCTGGCGGGCGGCGGCTTGGTTCTCCTGATAGGCTTCAGCGATGAAGCCGGGCAGGAACGGCAGGGGCAGGATGATAAGCTGGTCGAACTGCGGTGGCAGGAAGCGCAGGCGGCTGGCAGGAGGGACAGGCGCGAGCTTGAGGCAGAGCGTCCAGAGAAGCTCAGGCAACCAAAAGTAGATGCGCAGCACACCGAAGACAAGGGAAGCACCGAACGCCACGCCAAACACCGCCACGCCTAACGCCATGCCGAACGCCCTATCTGCTGCACCGGATACCATCATACCGACAGCTACACCAAGCACTCCGCCTGCCGCCACACTGAATGCCACGCCTCCCGCCATACTTCCCGCCATGCCAAATACTACGCCGAACCCCACGCCTGCCGCCACGCCGAACGCCGCATCTCTCAGCAGGCTGTCAGCGATAAGGTGCTTGGGCAGAAAAGCGGAAGCAGGCATCAAGATCATCGCTACTATGCCAACCAGCAAGACGGTATCTTCTCCCAGCTTCCTTCTGATTGCCCGAATAATTAGCTGCCCTGTCAGCCAGCCAAGGAGAGCGAGGCTGCTCTTGAGCCAGTTGAAGTGCAGGCTGTAAGAAAGAAGCCGGGCCGCTGTTTCCGCCAGTGGCACATAGAGAAAGACCGCTATTATCGGCACCAGAGCAGTCAGCCACCAGCCTTGCTCATCGTAGCGTTGCAGGCGCAGGTTGGCCTTGGCTGCTGCCGAGCGGCGGTAGATGTTGTTGATGTTGTCCTCGTAGGAATTGGTGATCTCTGGGCAGATATCCCGCACGTGCTGCTTCAGGGTGAAGGGCTTGAAGTAGCTCCAGTACAGCAGCAGGCATTCTTTCACGTACTGCATGGGTGCTCCTTGGTTGATGCGCCATTGCCAAGAGCGCGTTGTGCGCCCGCCTTCCTTCCCGCCAAAGAGCGAGGAGGCATCCCGTTTTCCGCTATGCAGGCATGGCGTTTCACGGCATCGAGGCATGAAGGGAAACGGTATGCCTGCATAGCGTATTGCGGTATCGAGGCATACTGTTTTCCGCCATGCCTCCTTGCCGTCTGACGAGAAGCAGACACTGTTACCACAGGCTCCAAAGTTTCTTGCCAAGTTCAAGCAGCCTGTCAGAAGTCAGCCATCCTGCCAGCCACAGCCCAAGCAGAAGAAGCGCAGCGGGTATCCCAAGCAGCGGCAGAACAATGTTGATCAGCACTTTCCGGCACTTCTCCGAGTCCTCAGCCAGCGGATCAAGCAGCGTGCGACAGCTCCGCAGCACCAGCCCCAGCGGGCGCGTCCAGATGCTGTCCGGCTTGACCTGGCTGCGCTGCGCCTCAAACCGCTTTTTCGCCCATGCTGCGTCCTTGCCAGCCTGCCGCGCGTCAAACAAACACAAGGCCGCTACCTGAAGCAGATGCGGCTGCCTGCCGCCCCACTTCCGAGCCAGCCGCCGCTCTTCCGTGTCCAGCACTGGCGCAAGCGGGCTGGGTAGCTGAAGCAGCTCCTCGGCCTCCTCATCGCTGAAGTCCTTCAGCTCGCAGAGCTGGGCCATGTTGAAGAATGCGGAGTTGAGCTGCTGCTCCGCGCCGCAGACCTCCAGCGGCTTCCGGCTGGCAATGATGAGCATCAGCCGACTGGTGCTCATCAGGCCGCGCAGCCGGTCGTAGAAGTCCTTGCTCAATGCCTCCTTGTGGTCGAAGAGCTTCTCGAACTCATCCAAGCAGAAGACCGGCAGCAAGCCCTGTCCGGCCAGCGCGTCCAGCACCTCGGCGAACTCCCCGCTGCCGCCGGAGAACTTGGCCAAAGCGGTGCGCAGCGGCATCCGCTGCTCAATCGCAGGCAGCTTGCGCAGGGCTTGCACCAATGCCTGATAGAACTTGGCCTCGGTCTTGGGCTTGACAAAGCGTAGGCAGATGAAGACCACCAGAAAGCGGGCTGGATCATCCACGCGCTGCGCCCAAGTCTGGGTGAAATGCCAAAGCAGCGAAGACTTGCCACTCAGCCGCTCGCCAACCACGTTGACGCTGACCGGCTGCACACCGCTCATTCGGGCGGCGAGATAATCTAACTCATATTCGCGGCCAACAAAGAGGGCAGGGTCTTCAATCTTCGCCCCGGCGATGAACGGGCAGGCCGGGCGGGGTGTTCTGGAAAGATTCATGGCTGGCTTGACTTCGGCGCAAGGAGAGGAAACGGCAGACAGTCAGCTTTTTACCTGTTTCACCGCGTAAAGGCAACAAATTTCCCCAGATAGCCCTTGCTTCCGTCCGCGTCCTGCTCTACACTTCCGGGCAGAGAAAGGCGGCAGGGCAATCGCCCGGGGAAATTGGACAGACTTCAGACACCGCATGAACACCATCGTCGCACACGTCACCAATCGCATCATCGGGCGCAGCTCAGCCAGCCGGGCCGGGTATCTGTTCGGTTCGCACCTGACCGGCAAAGCTGATGAATGGAGCGGCGGTGATTTCTCCGCAGTACTATGTGCCCGTCATGGGGCCGCATTTATTTTCTGCTGTAGGCCGAATCGTGGTCTGGATGCAGGGATATAAAGCGCAGGTAGTCATCCTGCATGGTGAAGACAGAGCGGAATGACTTGCTGACCCGCAGCGAATACAGCAGATGCCCTTGCCCGCTCCGCATGGACTGTATCTTTTCCACACATTCAGCCCGGATGAACGGATAAGCTGCTGAAAGTCCATTTTTGCGCAAAGCTGCAATGTCCTGATCAGGGTGTGCAGCTCCTTTTTTTCCAGCTTGAAAAGATCGTCCTGAAATCCCGGAAAGTTCAAAAATAAATTACCCTTGCCCCAAGGGGCGGGGTATCTTATGCTTTACCCAAGTTGTGACCTACATCATTGTTTTTTCAATGCCGTAAGCCAAGATAAAAAGAAAAACCTTCAATTCAAAGCCATGCGAGGTGACAGCATGAATATGCGCTGGAAATCTTTGCGCGATCACGCTGAATGCTGATTCGATACGCTTTCGGATAAACTTGACTCCATCTCCTATAAATGACTCGTATTTTCTTTTTGAATTTTTCTTTCTGACAGGATTCAGATGAATACCTGACTGTTCT
>DHWV01000050.1:0-3687 GCA_002413355.1 Desulfobulbaceae bacterium UBA5173
TTCACATGCGGTTTCGTCCGCTCAAATTTTTCTTTTGCCATTGCCGCCTCAGCTGTTTGTTCTTGAAAACTAAACGCCTCGAATCTTATGTATGATGGCCTCGGCCTGCCGCTCCGGGACCTCTGCAAATGCCTCAAACTGCATAGTAAAGGAGGCCCTTCCCTGCGTCGCCGACCGCAGTGTCGTCGAATAACCGAACATCTGCGCCAGCGGAACCCTCGCCTTGACCACCTGCGCGTTCCGTTCAGCTTCCACCGCTTCAATGTGCGCGTTTTTGCGGTTCAGGTCATTGATCACCTCGCCGAGATGCTCCTCCGGCGCAACCACATCCACCGCCATGACCGGCTCAAGCAGAACCGCTCCGGCCTCGCCTGCCGCTTTCCTGCACGCCAAGGCCGCTGCCACCCCAAAAGCCATCTCCGTAGAGTGCTCTTCATCGTAGGAACCGCCGATCAGCCGCACGGTCACATCAGTCAGGGGATAGCCGATGAGCGGCCCGGAATCCAACGAATCCCGAATGCCTTTTTCTATTGCCTTCAGATAACAGGCTGGGATCAGCTCTTCCTTGACTTTGTTCTCAAACTTGATGCCGCTGCCGCGCTCCGCCGGTTCAAACTCCACGATTACATGACCGTACTGCTCTTTGCCGATGTTCTGGGTCTGAAACCGTCCTTCGCCTTGGGCCGTTCGGGTGATGCTTTCCTTGTAAGCCACCTGCGGGGTGCCGACATTGGCGGAGACTTTGAACTCGCGCATCAAACGGTCAACGATGATTTCCAGATGCAGCTCGCCCATGCCGGAGATCAGCTTTTGCCCGGTGTCCTCATTCCGGCTGATCCGAAAGGTTGGGTCTTCACAGGCAATCTTCTCCAGACTTTCAGCCAGCTTCTCTTCGTCGCCCTTTGTCTTCGCCTCAATCGCGATACTGATCACCGGCTCTGGAAAGTCCATGCTCTCCAAAACAATGAAGTCGCCTTCCATGCACAGCGTGTCGCCGGTTGAAGCAAATTTAAGACCAACTGCTGCGCCGATATCTCCGGCACTGATACTGGTCACTTCTTCCCGCTTGTTAGCATGGAGTTTGATCAGCTTGGAAATCTTTTCCTTCTTCTGCTTACGCGGATTGAACACCCGCACACCTGCCTTCAGTTCGCCGGAATACACGCGGATGAAAGCTAATGTGCCAACAAAAGGATCCGTTTGCAGCTTGAACACCAGCGCGCAAAACGCCTCGCCGCTGTCAGCCGCCCGCGTCACCGTTCCGCCCGCCCCGTCTGCCCCTTCAACAGGTGGCACATCGAGCGGTGAAGGCAGATATTCCGTAACCGCATCCAGCAGCAGCTGAATGCCTTTATTTTTAAAGGCTGAACCGCACAACACAGGCACTAACTTCAGCGAACAAACCGCCTTTCGCAGCGCACTGCGTATTTCATTGGGAGAGATATCCTGATCTTCCAGATATTTTTCCATGATCCCCTCATCGAAGTCGGCCAACTTCTCGAGGAGATGCAAACGTGCAGCCGATGATTTGCTTCGTAATGCTTCAGGCACTTCTGTTACGAGAACTGTTTCGCCTTGAGTCTTCTCATCGAAGACGAGCATTTTTTGCTCAATCAAGTCAACAATTCCTGTAAAAGCAGCCTCGCATCCAACTGGCAGAGCCACGGGCACCGGACAGGCACCAAGTTGCTCTGCTATTTCCGCCACCACCTTGTCAAAGTCGGCCCCAATTCGGTCCATTTTATTGACAAAGGCAAGGCGTGGAATCCGGTAATGATCAGCCTGCCGCCAGACCGTCTCCGACTGGGGTTCCACTCCACCAACAGCACAGAACACTGCAACCACACCATCTAAAACCCGCAGGCAGCGCTCTACCTCAACGGTGAAATCAACATGTCCCGGTGTATCAATGATGTTGATCTGATGCTGCCGCCAGAAACAGGTGGTGGCTGCTGAAGTGATCGTTATGCCCCGTTCCTGCTCTTGTTCCATCCAGTCCATGACCGCTGTGCCGTCATGGACTTCGCCCATCTTGTGCGACCGGCCTGTATAATACAGAATCCGCTCAGTAGTAGTTGTTTTGCCTGCGTCAATATGGGCCATAATCCCGATATTGCGCACCTGGGCCAACGATCCGCCTTCAACCACTGTCTTTCCCGCACGTTGTATTCTTTGCCTTCCAGCCGCCCTCCTGCCGGAAAAATCTGTTTATTTACCGCTTTTTTCCCCTGCTGTCAACAACCTTTTCCGCAATTCGCGCAAATTAGTCTTTTTTTGCTCGCCGAACAATCTGCTGCGGCAGGCGGTTGTTACCAGCGGTAATGAGCAAAGGCTTTGTTAGCCTCAGCCATCTTGTGGGTCTCATCCCGCTTTTTAACGGCGGCACCACGATTGTTGTAGGCATCCAACAATTCACCTGCCAGCTTTTCAGCCATCGACTGGCCAGGCCGCTTCTGGGCAAAATTGATGATCCAGCGGATGGCCAGAGCGTTCCGCCGCTCTGGACGAACTTCAATTGGCACCTGATAGGTCGCTCCGCCCACCCGGCGGCTTTTCACCTCAACCTTAGGCCGCACATTTTCCATTGCGGTTTCGAAGATTGCCATCGGCTCTTCGCCAGCAATTTTTCCGCCCATAGTGTCAATGGCTTCGTAGAACATACGCAGGGCCAACGACTTTTTCCCATCCTTCATCAGACCATTGGTGAAACGGGAAACCAAAATCGAATTAAATTTTGGATCCGCCTCTATCTCGCGTCTGCTCTGAACTTTTTTTCTCGGCATGATGTTTTTCTCTCACTCCGGGCAATCTTGCGCGACCGCCGCTTATTTAGGCCGCTTGGCGCCGTACTTGGAACGCCCCTGCCGCCGTTCATTGACTCCAAGCGTATCCAGTGTGCCCCGGATAATGTGATAACGCACGCCAGGTAAATCTTTAACACGGCCCCCACGAATCAGCACGACTGAGTGCTCCTGCAGGTTATGACCGACACCAGGGATATAGGAAGTCACCTCAATTCCGTTGGCAAGCCGCACTCTGGCGACCTTCCGCAGGGCGGAGTTGGGTTTTTTAGGGGTGGTGGTGTACACTCTCACGCACACGCCGCGTTTCTGCGGGCATTCCTGCATGGCAGGGGTACTGGAACGCTTAGCCAGCTTTTCCCTTTTTTTTCTAACAAGCTGATTGATCGTAGGCATACAAATCCTTTCCTTTCCAATAAGAAACGGCATTCACGCCCTGCACGGACGTGAGTTTTTCAATTTAGCACGGACGGCGGCGCATGTCAAACAAAAAAGATGACATTCACTTTGTCCTGCCGATGCGGTACCTTGAAAGACCGGTGCCGGCGGAAATCAGACGGCCCATGATCACGTTTTCCTTCAGGCCGTCCAGTGTGTCAACCTTGCCGTTCATGGCCGCGTTGGTCAGCACCTTGGTGGTTTCTTGGAAGGAAGCCGCCGAGATGAACGAATCGGTGGAAAGCGAGGCCTTGGTCACCCCGAGGAGCTGCGGCTCCGCTGAAGCAGGCTGCATACCTTGGGAGAGAATGCACTCGTTTTCGTCATGGAACATCCATTTCTCAACGAGCTGGTCCAACATGAACTTGGTGTCGCCCGGATCCGTGATCCTAACCCGCTTGAGCATCTGACGGACAATAGTCTCAATGTGCTTGTCGTTGATCTTCAC
>DHWV01000050.1:3932-6267 GCA_002413355.1 Desulfobulbaceae bacterium UBA5173
TGCTTGTCGTTGATCTTCACGCCTTGGAGGCGATAGACCTCCTGCACCTCGTCAACCAAGAAGCGGGCCAGAGCCTCCTCGCCCTTGATCCGCAGAATGTCGTTGGGCAGCACTGAACCGTCCATCAGAGCATCGCCCGCTTTGACGTAGTCGCCCTCGTGGACGATGACGTGCTTAGACTTGGGCACCAGATATTCCCTTGCCTCGCCGGTCTCCGGTGTGATGACCACCCTTCGCTTGCCCTTCAGCTCCTTGCCAAAGGTTACGCGGCCGTCAATCTCGGTAACAATCGCCTGCTCCTTGAGCTTGCGCACCTCAAACAACTCCGCAACTCTGGGCAGACCGCCGGTGATGTCCTTGGTTTTGGTGGTCTCACGCGGAATTTTAGCCACCACTGTACCGGCGGAGACCTCTGTTCCCTCATCTGCCGCGATGATCGAGCCAACCGGCAGCGGGTAGCGGGCATCATGCTCCAAGCCGGGCAGCTTCATGGTGCGGCCCCGTTCATCTTTGATCGAGATACGCGGAGTAGAATGCTTGGAAACCACAGGATGGATGATGACACGGGAAACCTTGCCGGTGACCTGGTCAACACGCTCCTGCATGGTGTCACCCTCGATGACATCGCCGTATTTGATCTTGCCGCCCACCTCGGCAACAATTGGAATCGAGAACGCATCCCAGTCAGCGATGACTGCGCCCGGATCAACCTTGGCACCGTCCATGACCCGCAGCTCCGCGCCGTAAGGAACTGGAAAGCGCTCGCGGTCCACGCCCTGCTCGTCCACAATGATCACCTCAGCATTTCGGTTCATAACCACGTTGAACCCAGCGGCATTGGTGACAAAATGTAATTTGTGATACTTGACCAAACCGCTGCGCTGACTGCGCACCTCAGCTTGCTCGACCGAACGGCTGGCTGTGCCGCCGATGTGGAAGGTGCGCATGGTGAGCTGAGTGCCCGGCTCGCCGATGGACTGGGCGGCAATGATGCCGACCGCCTCGCCGATGTTGACCATATGGCCACGGCCCAAGTCACGGCCATAGCACATGGCGCAAACTCCGCGCCGGGATTCGCAGGTCAGCACAGAGCGAATTTTCACCTGGTCAATGCCTGCAGCCTCGATGGCATCTACCCTGTCTTCGGTGATTTCTTCATCCATGCCAACGATCAGCTCGCCGCTGTGCGGATCAAGCACGTCATCGCTGGCCACGCGGCCCAGAATGCGCTCGCCGATGCGGACGATCACCTCACCGCCGTCCAGCAGCGGCTCGGCAACCGTGTAGCGCATGGTGCCGCAGTCCTTCTCAACAATGGTCGAATCTTGGGCCACATCCACCAGACGACGGGTCAGATAACCGGAGTTGGCGGTCTTCAGGGCTGTGTCGGCCAAGCCCTTGCGTGCGCCGTGCGTGGAGATGAAATACTCCAGCACAGACAGCCCTTCGCGGAAGTTGGCCTTGATTGGGGTTTCGATAATCGCGCCGGAGGGCTTGGCCATCAAGCCGCGCATTCCGGCCAACTGGCGGATTTGATCTTTTGAACCTCTCGCGCCGGAGTCGGCCATGATGTAAACCGAATTGAAGCTCTTGACCTCTTTCACCCCGCCTTTGCCGTCCGGGATAAAATCGACCGCCATCTCGGTCATCATCTCTTGGGTGATCTTGTCCGTGGCCTTGGACCAGATGTCAACGATCTTGTTGTACTTCTCGCCGTCGGTAATCAGGCCGTCAGAATACTGCTCATCAACCTCGGCAGCCTTGCGCTCCGATTCCTCGATGAATTTTTCCTTGCTGACCGGAATCTTCATGTCGTTAATACAGATGGAGATACCCGCCTGCGTGGCCTGCTCGTAGCCCAAATCCTTGATCCGGTCGGCAAGAATGACCGTGTCTTTGGTGCCCGCATGGCGGTAGGTGTAGTCGATGAGGAAACTCAGCTCTTTTTTCGACAGCTCCTTGTTGACTACCGCGAAGGGCAGCTTTTCCGGCAGCAGCTCGCCGACCAGCACCCGGCCAACGGTTGTGTCCACCAGCTCACCCTTGATCCGCACCTTAATCTTGGCTTGAAGATGGGCCGCCCCATGATCGTAGGCCATGCGCACTTCGTCAGGTGAGCTGAAAATCAAGCCTGTACCCTTAGCTCCGTATCGTTCGCGGGTCATGTAATACAGGCCGAGGACGATGTCCTGGCTGGGGATGATGACCGGGCTGCCACTTGCGGGCGAGAGGATGTTGTTGGTGGACATCATCAGCACGCGGGCTTCGACTTGGGCTTCGACCGAGAGCGGCAGATGCACCGCCATCTGATCACCGTCAAAGTCGGCGTTGAAGG
>DHWV01000050.1:6556-6802 GCA_002413355.1 Desulfobulbaceae bacterium UBA5173
GATGGCCTTGCCCTCGATCAGCACCACCTCAAAGGCCTGCATTCCCAAACGGTGCAGAGTTGGAGCACGGTTGAGGATGACCGGGTACTCGCTGACGATTTCGTCGAGCACATCCCACACCTCTTTCGCGCCCTTTTCCACCATTTTGCGCGCGCTTTTGATCGTGGTGACATAACCGAGCGTTTCCAAGCGGTTGTAAATGAAAGGCTTGAACAGCTCTTGGGCCATCTTCTTCGGCAGACCGCA
>DHWV01000113.1:0-290 GCA_002413355.1 Desulfobulbaceae bacterium UBA5173
ATCGGGCGCAGCTCAGCCAGCCGGGTCGCGTATTTGTCCCGCATGAAGGCGGCCAAAGGCAGTGGCCCGTTCCGCAAAAAGCTGCCGTGCAGCAACTTCGCCCACGACCTTGCGGGCTGCCCTGCCTGCCGCCCTGCCCTGCTCAACGACAGCGCACCGAACATCGCCATTATTTCCGCCTATAACGAGCTGGTTTCCGCGCATCAGCCGCTGGGCCGTTATCCTGAGCTGATCAAGCAGGCCGTGGCGGAAGCGGGCGGCACAGCCCAGTTTGCGGGCGGCGTGCCAGC
>DHWV01000113.1:680-8164 GCA_002413355.1 Desulfobulbaceae bacterium UBA5173
TGCGACAAGATCGTGCCCGGCCTGCTCATGGGCGGGCTGCAATACGGCCATTTGCCGATGCTGCTTGTCCCCGCAGGCCCCATGCCCAGCGGCATCAGTAACCGGGAGAAGAACCAGGTGCGCGAACGCTTCGCCAAGGGCGAGGTCACGCACGAGGAGCTGCTGGCTTCGGAGCTGCTGGCCTACCACAGCCCCGGCACCTGCACCTTCTACGGCACGGCCAACTCCAACCAGCTCATGGCTGAGATGCTGGGTGTGCATCTGCCGGGCGCGTCCTTTGTCAATGCCGACACGCCGCTGCGCGATGCCCTGACCAAGGCCGCCGCCAGTCGAGTTGCGGCTATCACTCACTTAGGCAGCACATACACCCCGCTGGCTGAAGTGATCAGCGAGAAGGCAGTGGTCAATGCGATGGTCGGCCTGCTGGCAACCGGTGGTTCCACCAACGAGACGATGCACTTGGTGGCCATTGCCAAGGCCGCAGGCATCCTGATTGACTGGGACGATTTCGCCAAGCTGTCCGCCGCTGTGCCGCTCTTGGTGCGCATCTATCCCAACGGCGCAGGCGACATCAACGCTTTCCAGCAGGCGGGCGGCATGGCTCTGCTTATCCGCGAGCTGCTGGAAGGCGGCTTCCTCCATGAGGATGTGCAGACTGTGGCTGGGCCGGGCTTCAGCCGCTATGTGGAGCAGCCGGTGCTGGCAAAGGGCAAAGCAGAGTGGCAGGACGGGACGAAGCAAAGCAGCGACTTGTCGGTGATCGCCGCGCTGGCCAAGCCGTTCGCCCCGGTCAGCGGCATCAAGGTGCTGACGGGTAATCTGGGCCGGGCGATCATGAAGATTTCCGCCTTGGCGGACGGCGAGAACACCTGCGTCGAGGCACCGGCAATGGTCTTTCACAGCCAGCAGGAGCTAGAACAGGCGTTTAAGGCCGAGCGGATGAACCGCGACCTGATTGCCGTTGTCCGCTTCCAAGGCCCGCGAGCTAACGGAATGCCGGAGCTGCATAAACTGCTCACGCCGTTGGCCGTGCTGATGGAGCGCGGCTATCAGGTGGGGCTGGTTACGGACGGGCGGCTGTCCGGCGCGTCGGGCAAGGTGCCGTTTGCCATCCACTGCACGCCGGAAGCCTTGGCAGGCGGCCTGCTGGCAAAGGTGGAGAACGGCGACCTCATCCGCATGGATGCACGCGCCAGCCTGCTTGAGCTGAAGGTGGATGCGGCAACACTGGCGCAGCGGCAGGCCGCATCCCCGCCGCCGGAATCCGATGCGCCGGGCCATGCCCTCTTCGCCCCGCTGCGGCGGCTGCTGTCTGGCGCGGAGGAAGGGGCGAGCGTGGTGTTTGCACGTTGATATCTCTATTCATCAGGCGGAATATATGACAGCCGGAGCTATCTCCCTGACTCTGAAAATCTGGCGGCAGAACGGGCCGGATGCACCGGGATCATTCGACACCCACAACCTGAGCGGCCTCAGCCCGGACATGTCGTTCCCGGAGATGCTCGACATCCTCAATGAGCGGCTAACGTTGGCTGGCAAAGAGCCGGTGGCGTTTGACAGTGACTGTCGCGAAGGCATCTGCGGTAGCTGCGGGGCGGCGGTGGACGGTATTCCCCACGGCCCTGAGCATCGCGGCACCCTCTGTCAGCTCCACCTGCGTCACTTTAAGGACGGGCAGACGGTGTGGATTGAGCCGTTCCGAGCCAGCGCGTTCCCAGTGATCAAAGACCTGATTGTTGACCGCTCCGCCTTTGACCGAATTATCCAAACAGGCGGCTTTGTCTCAGTCAACACGGGTTCCGCGCCAGAAGCGAACGCGCTGCCGGTATCCAGGAATGCAGCGGAACAGGCGATGGATGCGGCGGCCTGCATCGGCTGCGGAGCCTGTGTGGCGGCTTGTCCGAACGCAGCGGCCATGCTCTTTGTGTCAGCGAAGATTTCTCAGTTCGCCCTGCTGCCGCAAGGGCAGGCGGAGCGCAAAGGCAGGGCGTTAGCAATGGTGGCGGCAATGGACAGAGAAGGCTTTGGCAGCTGCGGCAATCAGCGGGAATGCGAGCGGGTCTGCCCAAAAGGGATTGCCATTCGCAGTATTGCCCGACTGAACCGGGAATATCTTGCGGCGGCGGTTGGGGAGGAGTAAGGAAAACGAGGGGCCTGATCAAAGAGCGGGGAACTGCCCTGTGTCAGGCCAGAAGAAAGAAGCGTTGCGGTCAGGAAGAATAGTCAAACGTCATTTTGCCCTTGCTGTGGCCGATGCGGGCCTTGCCGCCCTTGCTCAGTTTGCCGAAGAGAATTTCTTCAGTCAGCACATCACCGACTTCCTTCATGATCAGCCTGCGCATGGGCCGTGCGCCAAAGGCCGGATCGTACCCCTGTTCAGCCAGCTTTTTGCGGGCGGTCGGAGTCAGCGTAATGGTCACGTTTTTGTCGGCGAGCTGGCCTTGCAGTTCAAGAATCATCTTGCCGACAATCCGCTCCACCGCCGCCATTTGAAGCGGATGGAAGGTGATGATGCTGTCCAAACGGTTGCGGAATTCCGGTGAGAAGAGGTTCTTTAACGCCTTCTGCTCCTTGCCCTTGGAATCACCGGTGAAGCCGATGGTGCGTTCAGTCATCTCCCGTGCGCCCGCGTTGGTGGTCATGATCAGAATCACGTTGCGGAAATCCGCCCGTCGGCCGCTGTTGTCGGTCAGGGTCGAATGATCCATGACCTGAAGCAGAATTGAGAAGACATCTGGGTGCGCTTTTTCAATCTCGTCCAACAGCAACACGGTGTGCGGGTGTTTGCGGATCGCATCGGTGAGCAGGCCGCCCTGCTCAAAGCCAATGTAGCCTGGAGGCGCACCGATCAGTCGCGAAACAGCGTGCTTTTCCATATACTCGCTCATGTCGAAGCGTTCAAAATTGACTGATAGCGACTGAGCAAGCTGGCGGGCCACTTCGGTTTTGCCCACGCCAGTCGGGCCAGCGAAGAGGAAGGACCCGGCAGGAGCGTTGGGATTGCCGAGACCAGCTCTGGCCCGCTTCACTGCCCGTGTCACCTCAAGGACAGCCTCCTCTTGGCCAAAGATCACCGATTTCAGGTCGCGTTCCAGATGGCGCAACCCCTCGCTTTGGTTGTTCACCTTGGAAACCACCGGCACTCGGGCCATTTTAGCGACAATCGCCTCCACATCAGCCATCGTCACCGTCACGCCGGTTTTGCCAGCCAAACGCATAGATGCGCCCACCTCGTCCATCACATCAATCGCCTTGTCCGGCAGGAAACGGTCGTTGATGTAGCGGTTGGCCAGCTCGGCGGCAGCGGAAATTGCCTCCTCCGAGTAAGTGAGCTGATGGTGCTGCTCGTAGCGGGGAAGCAGGCCGCGCAGGATGGCGCACGTGTCCTCAACAGAAGGCTCCTCCACATCAATCTTCTGAAAGCGACGCGACAAGGCGCGGTCTTTCTCGATGTGGTTTTTGTACTCTTCGTAGGTCGTTGAGCCAATGCAGCGCAGGCTGCCCGACTGGAGCGCGGGCTTGAGCAGATTCGAGGCATCCATTGAACCGCCGCTGGTCGCGCCTGCGCCGACAATGGTGTGCATCTCGTCGATGAAGAGGATGGCGTTGTTCAGCTTTTCAATCGCCGAGACCACCGCCTTCAGCCGCTTCTCGAAATCACCCCGGTACTTGGTGCCCGCAACCAGCGAACCCATGTCAAGCATGTAAATGGTCGTGTCTTGGAGCAGAGCTGGCACCAGCTTGGTCGGATCAGGCGCGTCGCTTGTGCGAGCCACAGCGTCCTCATGAATGCGTAGGGCCATGCCTTCAGCGATGGCGGTCTTACCTACACCCGGCTCGCCAACCAAAAGCGGATTGTTTTTGCGACGGCGGCAAAGCACCTGCATCATCCGCTCCAATTCTTTGCCCCTGCCGATCAGCGGATCAATCTTGCCTTTCGCGGCCAACTCAGCGAAATTAACAGTGTACTGCTCCAGCGGGTCGTCGTTGCTTTCGTTTTTCTTTTTCTGCTCCTTGGCCGGGCTGTCGGGCTGATCTGAGGGCCTCGCCATAGGCAGCGGTCCGTTTTTTGCTGTACTTTCAGCCATGTTGTGCGAAAGATGCTCCATCACTTCCAGCCGACCCACGCCCTCGCTGCCGAGGAAATATACGGCGTGCGAGTCCGGCTCGGCAAAGATGGAAACCAGCACGTCGCCAGTGTCCACCTCGCGTTTGCCAGCACTCTGGACATGATTCACCGCTCGCTGCAAGACGCGGTTAAAGGCCACAGTCTGGGATGGCTCAGTCTTGCCAGTCTGAAGCAGGGGAATTCCGCCAGCCAGAAATTCCTCCAGCCGTTCTTTGAGCGACTCATTGCTACCGCCGCATTTCTCAATAATATTAGTGGTCATGTCATCATGCAGCAGACCCCAGAGCATGTGTTCAACGGTCACATACTCATGCTTCTTCGCTTTCGCTTCTTTAATGGCCTTGATCAGAGCCAGCTCGAGTTTTCGGCTTAACATGACGCACCTCTATGTAAAATAAAATTTCAGTCTGTTGAAGGCTTCATGCCCGCTCCAGGGAGCATTTCAGCGGATACTGATTCTGCCGCGCCAGTTGATGCACTTCCGCGACTTTGGTCTCGCCGATCTGACGCGAGTACACGCCCGCCACGCCATGCCCCTGATGATGCACCCGAAGCATGATTGCAGTGGCTTCCTCCGTGTCCTTGGCAAAGATCGTCACAAGCACCATGACCACAAAATCCATGGTCGTGTAGTTATCGTTGTGCAGAAGCACCTTGTACAGGGGTGGCTCCTCAAGCCTGACCCTGTCTCTGACCAAGGTTTCTTCTCTGGTTCCTGAAAGCGTTGTGATGCTCATCTGTCCGCGTTCTGAGGTTGCGCTCCGGTCTCAGCCCCTCGCGCCCTGCGGGTGACTGGAGCAGGAAAAAGCTGCTTCCTGTTTGTATTGTATAATGCCAGCTTCTGATTTTGCAAGTTCCCTTTGGCCAGGCAGCGGTTTATCATGATTTGATCATCATGGACAGCAGCAGATGCTGCACCACAGTGTCGGCGGTGACCGGCGAACCTTTCAGACGACGGTCAGCGGCAAGGAGGAGCTGCATCCAGTGCCGGAGCTGCGGCAGGCTGAAGGCGGCTGCGGTTTTGAATTTCATATACACCGCAAAAGGATGGCCGTTCAGTTCGCTCTGCCAACGTGGATTAGCCTTCAGCAGCGGCAGGCATTGCTCCTGAAAAACATTCGGGGCCATGCCGGGCCGAAAACAGTATTGCTCATGTTCCAGCAAAGCGCGGAAGAGAAGAAGATTGCGGGCAAAATTGCGCAGCGTAGCCAACACTGCCAAGCCGTGAATGCCGTTTTCTTGCAGGCGGGCAGCAAGGCGCAAGGCTCTGTCCACATCGTTATTGCCGACCGCCTCAGTCAGCTCAAACACCGCTTCCTCGCGAGTGCGGCCCACCATCAGATTGAGATCATCCAGCGTGATCTGTGGCGCGTCGCCCACAGATAGGGCCAGCTTCTCTGTCTCGGTCACAGCGGCGGCAGGATGAAAGCCCACCCGCTCCAAGAGCTGGTCAATCACCTCTTTGCTCATCCTTTTGCCCAAGCTGCGCAAGGTCTGCGTGACCTGCTCCCGCAGCACGGCATCCTGCGCCTTTCTCGCTTGCGAAGACGAGCCGCTTTCCACGCTCAGATCAACCACTGCGCAGTTCACGCTGAAGGCTTTGTACAGCTTTTTGCGTTTATCGACTTCCTCGGCGATGAGAAGCAAGCAGTTGTTTTTCGGCAGGCCCGCAGCCAGCGCGGCAAGAAGCATTTCCCCTGCATCACCGTTGGAGCGGGCAGGCGCGGCAGTTTCGTCCTGTCCGGCCAGCAGCTGGGCTGTCCAGTCCAATGTGCCTGCTGGCTTGGCAAAGCCGAAGCATTTCTTCCACTGCTCCTCGCTTAGGCTGCCGGGATCATCCCTGCGATCAAGCCCGGCTGCTTCTAGCATGGCCCGTAGCTGCTTGGCCGCCTTATCCGGGCTACCTTCCTCCCAGGCTTTGGCCGCCTTCTTCCAGATATTCTCAGCAACATTCTTGGAGAGAAAGAGTCTGCTGCCATTGACCCGGTATATCTGGCGGCCACCGAGCAGGCTGAAGCTGCGCAGCTTGGCCAAGGTAGCGTTCTGATCTTCGCTGTCGCCGTCAATGGCATGAACCGTGCCCTTGAGGGCTTCGGCAATGCTGTCCGCAGCCTGACGGCAGAGGGTGTGCTCGCCAACAAGCAAGCAGGCAGGAAGTGCTGCGCCGCCGCTGATTTCCCGGATGAGGTTGTTCAATGTGCTGCGGTCGTAAACAGGCATGATACACAGTTCATAGCACCGGGCCGCTGGCTTGTCAAAAAATAAGTCTTTTTCCCCACGATGATCGTGTTAAAAACGGCAGGCATCCGGTGCTTGCCGCTATCCAGCTCCTGCATTGCAGCTCTGGACGGTGTTTCTGCGAAGGTGCTGATTCAGTTGTGAAAGATGCTGCGGTGAAGACGAGGAAGCTGCTGTGTCAGGAAGCGACAGATTCCCGACACGTCATGCTGTCAGCAAAGGAGGAATCGGCCCGTGGAGTACGTGACCGCTGAAAGAAACGCAGAAGGGTGCTGCGGAAAGAAACGATGGAGGCTGCCTTGTTATTGATTTTCCATTTCAGAGCAGAAGCGGCACCGCTGCCAATCGACCTCATAGGTCAGGCCATAAACAAGCCTTACCACCCCGCACTGGAAGTCGCCGATGCCGGAGCATGTCTCCGGCGCACGACGCACAACCCGGCTGTTCCGTTTGACCGTGACCTGAACATGCTTGTTGGCGGCAGCACATTGGTAAGAGGCTTGGCTGATCATGCTCTGAGTGCTCATCGTTCCGCTCCGTTGGATAGTTCGTGTGTGTTCTTGTTTGTTGTGGCGGCCTTGTGCCTACTGCGCCGAACTGTCCGGGACCTTACGGCCCCGGAGTTTTCGGTTCTTCCATGCTGTTTCGGAGCTGACTCGAAGGAGCACTGGATTTGAAACGTGTCCTGAGCTGCGGTTGGCACGGCAGCACTGCCCGGATAAAGTGGGGGCGGCATCTTGTTCAGCTCACAATTCAACAGGGCTGAATACGACGCTTGGCCTGCCGGAGGAAAGGCAGACCGATCTTCGTCCGTTGTGTACAGAAAACCATATTGCAGGCACCCGTGCAATAGGGTGATCAGCTCATTTCGTCGGGCTGATCACCGCTGCGACCGGGAGAAACGGCACTACCCAACGTTGTCGGAGAATGGTAAGGCAGCGCATCCACTACGATGCTGCCCCTTGTATCTCAGGATTCGGATATGAGTGGAGGGTCTCCACCGGCCCTGGTACATTAGACCTCTTGCATAAGTTGTGTTCCATATGGCAATCTACGCACATGAGATATGAAACAGTGCACTGCCTCAGTGATGAGGATTTCAGACGGTCAACAGGGG
>DHWV01000113.1:8449-18781 GCA_002413355.1 Desulfobulbaceae bacterium UBA5173
TGAAAACGGTCAAGGAAATTTTGCGTGATTTTGGTCGGCCTCCAAAATTGAGCCGTGCTGACCAGCTATTGCTAACGCTGATGTATTGGCGCGAATACCGCACCGAATTTCACATTGCTCTTGCCTATGGCATGAGCGAATCTGCCGTGTGGCGGGCGATTCAAAAGATTGAGAATGCGCTCATCAAGTCTGAACAGTTTCATCTGCCCGGCAGAAAGTGTCTTCATTCAGGCGGCATGGAGCTGGAAATTATCGTGGTTGATGCCACAGAACAGCCAGTTGAACGCCCCCAAAAAACAGCGGGGGCATTATAGCGGCAAAAAAAAAGTGTCACACGCAAAAAGCTCAAGTGATTGCAGAAATGACTACAGGAAATATCCTTTCAGTCACTTTTTGCGTCGGCAGAAAACATGATTTTCAGCTTTTCAAAGAAACTGGCTTTAGCCTGCCGCCGCATGTTCTGTTGCTGGCTGTGGCTGATGCCGGGTATCAGGGTGTGGCTAAAATTCACCCCAACAGCCAGACACCGGCCAAGAAAACCAAGCTCCATCCGCTGAACAAAGAACAAAAAGTCAGCAACCAGACTTTGTCTCGGAAACGCATCCTGATTGAACATATCTTCCGCAGACTCAAAGTGTTCCGCATTTTGAACGAACGATATCGCAAGAGAAGAAAGCGTTTCGGGCTTCGCTTCAGTTTAATCGCCGCCGTCTATAACATGGAGTTAAAAATTGTTGGCAAATAACTTATGCAAGAGGTCTAATATAGTCATTTTATATTGCCTTAGCTATATTGCCCTGCCGTTCTGGGAACAGCGTGGAATCTCCCGCCAACAGCCTGAAACAAAAGCAGCCGCGCCCTGCTGAGAGGAGACGCGGCTGCTTCATGCCAACAGGACGGAATCAGATCAGTGCGAACCGCCGCCCTTCTTGAAGATCATGCCGACACCGAATCCGGCGGCAATCGCCACCAAAATGGAGAGGATGCCGTACATGGCGCGGTTGTCCGACGACATTTTGGATAGCTGCGCGACCACACCGGTCAGCTCCACAGTGATGGCCGCCTCGGAACGGCCTGTCACATGCCCGTCTTTAGCGGTGATGGTCTCCACCTTGTAGGTGCCGGGCGGAGCTTGGAACGGCCAAGCCAGCGTGAGCTGATAGCTGCCGTCCGCATTGACCTTCACCGCCCCTTCCTGAACAGCGTAGAGCTTTTCCTTCTTCTTAAAATCAAGGAACTGGGCAAACCAGTCGCCCGCAGGCATGGCTCCCTTTTCCGCCGTGATCTCCGCCTTCTTCTGAAGTGCGGTAAAGCCTAAACTCTCGGCCTCGCGCTCTGCTTGGGCCGCAACTTTGTCAACCGGGCCGGACGAAGCGAGCAGATAGGTGCTGGGCAGGTTCTTGAACACCAGCGTGCCGAGCTTCATCCAGAAGATGCCCGCCGCTTTGCCCTTGTATTTCAGATGAAACTCTTTCTGCTCAGAGGGCGTGACCTTGATCATCACATCCTCGCCCGGAGCAGCCTGGCCTTTAATCTCCACCGGCACGCCGTGGTAGAAGAGCGTGATCGGGATGTCCGAAGGAGAGACCTGCGTAGTGGCCGCTGCGCCGCTCTGCGCGGAAAGGGCCAACGCCGCTACGGCCAGAATGAATGCGTTCATACTCTTCATGTTCAGTGTCCTCCGGCGTAGGAAAGCAGGTTGGCAGGCTGGAGAACAAGGTCAAACACCAGCTTGACGGTCACGGCCAGCACAATGACCGAAAGCAGAATCTTGAGCTGGTCGCCGTGCAGCTTGCGGCCTAAGATCGCGCCGATCTGTGCGCCAAAGACCGAGCCGATCAGGAGCAGCAGGGCGAGCAGGAAATCAACAGTGCGGTTGTAGTAGGCTTGGAGAAAGGTGACTTCGATGCAGGTGAAAAGGATCTGGAACAGGCTGGTACCCACCACCACGTGCATGGGGATACGGAGCATGTAGATCATCACCGGCACCATCAGGAAGCCGCCACCCACGCCCATGATCGCGGCAAGCAGGCCGACTAACGCGCCAAGAGCGCAGGGCACCAGAGCAGAGAAGGACACGCCGGACTTCTCAAAATGGGTTTGCAGCGGCAGCGAGGTGATCAAGCTCTTCTTCGTGCCGTTCTGCGCCGCAGCGGGCTTGGCTGCCCCGCTTTTGGCCTTGCGCAGCGCGCTCAGGCTCTCAACAAACATGAAGGAGCCGACGATGCCGAGCATGACCACGTAAGTGATCTTGATCAGGAAGTCTGCGCCGCCTGTGGCGGTGAGTGCCTTGATGATCTTCACACCGACTGCGCCGCCCAGGAAGCTGCCGATGAGCAGGTAGATGCCCATCTTGTAGTCCACATTGCCCAGCCGCCAGTGGGTGTACATGCCGGAAGTGGAGGCGGCCACGATCTGGTTTGCGTCCGTACCGGCAGCAATGGTGGGCGGAATGCCGATCATCATCAGCAGAGGGGTCATGAGCCAGCCGCCCCCCACGCCGAAGAGGCCGGACAGCAGCCCGACCACAAGTCCTATGCCCGACACCAGCAGAAAGTTCACGCTGGTGAGGGCGATGGGCAGATACATGTGCATCTTCTTCTCTCCTCAGATTAAAAGTAACAAGTTGAATTGGTTTGTATTGTCATGGAATTCACTGCGGACTAAACAGCACAGAAGGGCATTGTGCCCGCAGTGGCAGTCGGTTTTATTTACTCAATTCTCTGACGGAAGCAAAGAGGAAAACATCAGCCTGCGCACATTATTTCAGCAGGGGAGCCACTGAAATAATGCGGTCAGCAGAAACATGGTGTGTTCTTGAAGCCCTGCGGGAAAAAGGGCGGCTGGAAGTTGAACTGCGCAGGCTGGTGTCAGGCGGCGGAATGCAGTGTGCAAAGGCAGTGTTCCTGACTGGCGGAGCAGGCGCAGAACATGCTGTTCTCAGCCTCTTTTGTGCCGAGCAGGGCCAGCGCAGTTTCCTGCTCATTCTCTTCAGCAAAGGCGGCGGCGGAAAAGGTCTCTTCGATCAGGCGAAGCGTGCAGGCGAGTTTCATGATCTATCTCCTCTGTATGTGGTCGAAGCTGGAAGTTCCGAGTGTGCTACATTTAATGCAAGGCTTGTGCCACCTGGGGAACTATCTGCAATGCACTGATATAGCGTGACAAGCGCGCAGAAAGACCGCTTTGAGCAGCCGTATATAGCTGAAGCAGCCTTGATGATTAAGAGCCTGTAAATTTTAATGCTTTCATTGAAGCAGCACTACAAGCAATGAAAACGCTGCTTCAGTTCCTTGCCGCCTTTTCTTGAGCCGCAAAACCGAACGAGAATAAGGCGAGGCGGACATGTGGGGTTCGTTCCG
This sequence comes from Desulfobulbaceae bacterium UBA5173, assembly GCA_002413355.1. Classification (GTDB taxonomy): domain Bacteria; phylum Desulfobacterota; class Desulfobulbia; order Desulfobulbales; family Desulfobulbaceae; genus Electronema. The sequence goes on from DHWV01000113.1 coordinate 11,809, forward strand.
CTCACCCGCAACCTACGAGCTGACAAACAGCAGAGGTTTTGCCTATCAAAAGGCGTAGGTTTTGCCTATCAAACAGCATAGGTTTTGCGAATCAAAATGGCTCCATTTCACATTCCAAAATGGAGCCATTTTGATTCGCAAGAAATTTGCATTTGCCAAAGTGGGCATTTATCTCTTTTTACGAAGAATAATCTTTTCTTGTCAGGAGGTCAGCCATGCCGGTCGCATACTATGTCAGAGAGAACAAACTCACCACGCCCCCTTCCTACAGCTGTCAGACAAGTGCGGAAGACACGCTTGGCTATGATGAGATCGCGGAACTTATTCATACGCTGAATCCGTCAATCACCGCTGCGCAGGCCAAGACGGTTTTGCAGAACTTCCAGCAGGTTGTCACGGAGCAGGTTGCCGACGGCAAGTTCGTCAAGCTGGAGAACTTTGTCTCCTTCATGCCAAAGGGCAGGACAACGAGTTGGCCCGCAGCAAGCGTGAATATCTGCGGGAATGGGTGGAGGCGGTCAACAATCATGGCGGCTTCGGGGTCTGGCTGACATCCGGCGGCAGGTCTCTGGCTTGCTATTTTTTGCGGCAGTGTTAAGATGACCGGAACCTTTGCCCTTGCAAAGACTTTCTTTTCAACCAGATGCAGAAAGGAGATGGCTATGAGCGGACGGCTGATCGGCCAAGCGGAAGTTATCGCTTTGGCAACGGATGGATCTTCCTACTCGGACGGAGCGGTGCAGGAGGCTATTTTTTTAGCCCAGAGCTGCGGAGCGAAAATTGTGGCACTGCATGTCATGCCCATTGATCAGGAATCAATGATGGAGGCGTATGCCTTGCCTGATGCTATGCACGAAAAGATCAGCAGTCACTTGAATAAAATCATCAAGATGGCGAAGGATGCGGATGTGGCCTGCGAGGCTATTTTTGAGGAATCGTACCAGCCAGACAAGGCGATTGTCGAATTGGCCCGCCAGCATAAGGCGGATATTCTGATTATGGGCCGACATGGCCGGGCTGGACTACTCAAGCTGCTGGTGGGCAGCATGACCGCCAAAGTGATTGGCCACGGTTTTCCGAGGGTGCTGGTCGTACCTAAAGACTACGCCAACAGCGGTGAACGGATCCTGGTGGCCGTGGATGGCTCTGAAGCCAGCAACATGGCGGCGGAAGAAGCGGTCGGCATGGGCGTGCATTGCTCCAATCTGAAAGAAGTCTCCGTAGTCTCTGTGGTTTCATCCGAGGAGGGGCTGGCCAACGCCCGGGAGCTGACCGCCGCTGTCTGCAAAAAAGGGTTTGAGGCAGCACCGCATGTGGCCTTTCATCCGCTCGCTCTTCTTGGCAAACATGCGCCGGAAGTAATTGCAGCTACGGCACGGGAACGCAACGTGGACATGATTCTGGTCGGAGGTCACGGCAAAGGCTTGAGCAAACTGCTCATGGGGCATGTCACCGAAAAGGTTATTGGCAAGGCGCATTGTGCCGTGCTGGTTCTGGAAAAGCGGAAAGAGGGGGAGTAAATCCTGCCCTGACGAACAGCCCGGAAGCAAATCCGGGCTGTCACCATCATGTTTGAACTACGCTGGATTGCTGCGGAGCCAGTTTAGCACGCGGCCTGATATTTTGGCGCGGTTGAAGGAGATTCCATCTGTGTTGCTTATCTCAACGGAATAATCCGTACTCTGACCACACCTTCGGCTGCCTCGATCTCCCGTCGCACCTCTGGCGAGACCGGCCCTTCGGTGTCAATGATGTTGTAGCCGATCGCGCCGTTGCTCTTGTTGGTGTAGCTGGCGATGTTGAGGCCGTGCTTGCCAAGGATGTTGCTGGCCAAGCCAATCATGCCCGGCACATCGCGGTTGATCATGATCAGGCGGGAGTGGCTGCCAGATGCCGGGATGCTCTCTGCGTTGGGGAAATTGACACTGTGCGTGACCGTGCCATATTGCAGGTAATTCTTCAGCTCCTGCACTGCCATCGCCGTACAGTGCTCCTCTGATTCTGAGGTGGACGCGCCGAGATGGGGTGTGAACAGCACCTTATTGTGACCAAGCAATTTTTCAGTTGGGAAGTCGGAAAGATAGGTCGCCAGATGGCCGGAGTCGAGCGTGGCCAGCACTGCGCCGTCATCAGCGATTGCCCCCCGCGAGTAATTAAGCAGCACTGCGCCCTTTTTTATCTTGGTCAAAAATTCGGCATTGACCAGACCAGTGGTCGCCTTGCTCAGCGGTACATGCAGTGAGACGTAATCCGCCTGCGCCAGCACCTCCTGCTGAGACTGCGCCAGCCGTACTTCAGGCAGGAGACGGTGGATGTTCTCCAGCACGGGATAGGGATCGTAGCCAATCACCCGCATGTTGTGATGGATGCCCATGTTGGCGGCCCGCACCCCAATTTGACCAAGGCCGATGACTGCCAGCGTCTTGTCCGCCAGCTCCTGCCCTTGGAATATCTTCTTGCGGGCTTCTATCTCGGCGTTGAGCTGCGGCCCGGCAAGGCCGCGCAGACCTTGACAGAAAGCCAGTCCTTGCGGCACATGGCGCAGCCAGATACCAAGCATAGTAAAGACCAGTTCCACCACCGCGTTGGCGTTGGCACCGGGCGTGTTGAAGACGCAGATGCCTTGTGCGGTGGCCTCATCGACCGGAATATTGTTCACGCCTGCTCCGGCGCGGGCAATGGCTTCAAGTCGTGGAAAGTCAGCCAGATTGACCGGTGAGCTGCGCACCAGCAGACCCTGCGCCTCGGCCCGGCTTTCTTCAATGCGGAATTGCGGGCCGAAGAGAGCCAAACCTTCGGCGGACAGGGTGTTGAGGATGTGGATGGGATAGACTGACAGCATAGTCGATCAGGCCGCCAAAGCCTGTGTCAAATCTTCAAGAATGTCGTGGATATTTTCAATGCCGACCGAAAGCCGGATCATGGCTTCGCTCAGTCCGGCGGCGGCAAGCTGTTCCGCAGAAAGCTGAGAATGGGTGGTGCTGGCCGGGTGAATGGCCAGCGATTTGGCATCGCCAACATTGGCCAGCAGCGAAAACAACCGCAGGCTGTCAATGAACCGCTGGCCCGCTGCTCTGCCGCCCTTGATGCCGAAAGCGACCATGCCGCCGAAGCCGTTTTGTAGATACTTGCGGGCTGTGCTGTTTTCCTCACCCGGCAGGCCGGGGTAGCGCACCCATTCGACCTTGGGGTGTTTTTGCAAGAATTCTGCGACCGCCTGCGCGTTAGCGCAATGCCGCTCCATGCGCAGGGCGAGTGTCTCTATCCCTTGCAGGAAAAAGGCGCAGTTGTCCGGGCTGATGCAGGCACCGAGATTGCGCAACGGCACCAGACGCATCCGCAGGGCAAAGGCGATAGGGTTCATGCCGCCAAGATCGTGGGCAAAACGCAGGCCGTGGTAGCCAGCGTCTGGCTGGTTGTAGAGGGCAAACTTGGGGTCAGTCCAATCAAACTTGCCGCTGTCAACCACTATGCCGCCGATGGCGAGGCCGTGCCCACCCATCCATTTAGTCAGCGAATGAACGACGATATCCGCGCCGTGCTCAAGAGGCCGTAATAGGCAGGGCGGGGTGAAGGTGGAATCCACAATCAGGGGCAGATGGTGCTTGCGGGCAACAGCGGCGACCGCCTCCAAGTCAGCCATCTCCAAGCCGGGATTACCGATGCTCTCGCAGAAAATGGCTCTGGTCTTCGCGTTGATTGCCCGGTCGAAATTGGCTGGGTCTTTTGGGTCAACCAAGCGCACGGTGATGCCGAGCTGCGGCAAAATCGCGTCAAACTGGGTGCAAGTGCCGCCATAAAGGTTGTTTGCCGCAACCACTTCGTCACCTGCGGAGCAGATGTTGATGATCGCATAGAAAATAGCCGAGGTGCCGGAGGCCAGAGCTAAAGCCGCCGCGCCGCCTTCCAAGGCCGCAACCCGCTTCTCCAGCACATCTTGGGTGGGGTTCATCAGCCGGGTGTAGATGTTGCCCAGCTCCTTCAGGCTGAATAAGTTGGCGGCGTGCTCGCTGTTCTTGAAGAGGTACGAGCTGGTGCGATAGACCGGCACCGCTCTGGACAGGGTGTCCTGATCAACAACATGCCCGGCGTGCAGGGCAAGGGTCTCGAAACGGTGCTGGCTCATGGCAGTCTCCCAACTGACAGTGATTCCGGTGAAAAAGGCAGACCTCATGCCTGCCCTACGCTCAACGTGCGCGGTGATGCTTCTTACAGCCTACCATCCGCTGCCATTTGCATGAAGGTCTTGTCAAAGCGGAGCTTGACGTTGCCCTTGTCGCCGATGACCGAGCCGTCTGGGAAGGCGATACCGACCAAGTCCTTGCTTGGCGCGCCCTCACCGTAGAGGCCGTGGTCAAAGCTGAAGGTGCGGACATACTCCATCGTTTTCTTCACCTGCTCGCCAGCGGCAAAAGCCGCCGCTTCAGCCGGGGCATAAAACATCTTGGTGGTTTTGAGCTGGGCTTTGAACTCAGCCACAGTGCCGCCTGCCGACTTCGCCATCACCTCAAGGGCTTCCTTGCTGTCCTTCTCTATACTGCTCATTGAGGCCATCGCTTCATACCATGCCCCGGTGAGTGCCTTCTTCAAGGCCTCCGGCGCATTTGACTTAACCACCAGGCAGTCGATGATCTCGCCCGGTATATTGGAGGAGTCGAAGACCAGGTTTGCACCTTTGACGTTGCGCACCTGCATGAGCAGCGGGTTCCACGTGGTGACCGCCGCCTTGAGGTCTTTGGCCGCCTCGGCAACAAAAAGCGAGGCGATATCCGCATCGCTGGTGTTGACCAAGGTCAGGTCTTTCTCCTTCATGCCGTTCAGGTCAAGGGCCCGGGTCAGCAGATAGTGGGAGACAGTTAACTGGACGATGCGCATCTTGCGACCAGCCAAGTCTTTCACGGAGCTGCCGTTCATCGCCACAATGCCGTCATTGCCGTTGGAGAAATCTCCAACCACCAGCACGGAGGAATCCACTCCGCCCACTGCCGGAATGGTCAAGGCATCCATATTGGTCATCACGCAGCCGTCGAATTTTCCGGCGGTGTACATGTTGATGCTCTCGACGTAATCGTTGACCAAGACAATTTCGACTTTGTCTAAGCCTTCCTTCTTGGCCCACTTATCCATGATGCCGGACTCTTGGATATAGGCCCACGGCTCCCAGCCGGTGTAATGCGACCAGGCGATGCGGTATGAGCCGCCTGCCAGTGCTTGGCCTGCGAACAGAACCGCAGCCGCAATCGTAGTCAGCAGTATTCTTTTTTTCATCTGTGTCCTCTCAGTCAATTTGAAGATACATGGCCGGACTGGCCAGATTGCCCCGCTCCATCTTGCGGATCGCCGCTTCAGTCTCGCCGGTGAGTTTGTCCATCTCCAGCACAGTCCGTGCCATCTGGGGCAGGGCTTCCTGCCGGAAGCGGGCGATGTCGTCCAAGGCAGAGTGGATGTCGGCAAAGGCCTGCTTCAGCACCTGAATGTCGAGCTGGCTGGTAGCGGCCTGCTTGTGGATCTCAGTGCCCTGCTCCTTTAGCCTCCGGGCCGTATCGCCGATCAATTTGTTGGTAGTCTCGTTGACCGCCTCGATTTTCTTCAGCACAATGCGCTGATTGGCCAGTGCAAGGGCGACGGTCACCGCCACATTGAGCGCATTGACGGTGACATTCACCGCCCGGCTGACACCCCGGATGAGCTCTTTGTTGTTGCGGACAATGATCTCGATGGCCAGCACCGCCTGCTGATTGACCGCAAGCTGCTGCTGGAGATCCATCAGTCGCTGCCGGAGCGGGAAGAGCAGCTCTTCTTTGATAAAGGCGCAGCGCGGATCATCCGAAGGAATGTCCTGCTCCATAACCTGATTCAGCTTGGTATCCACCATCATGCCCAGCTCGATGGACTTCTTCAGCTTATGCGTGGCGAGGCGGAGCTGCTTTTGATCATCAATCAGGGTGATATTGTCCCGTTTGAGAATGTCCGCCCCGGTTTGCAGCGAGCGGAAGATAGCATCCAACACGGTCTGCGCGCTTTCAAACTGAAGAAAGTAACGTTTCAGCGGAGTGCCAACGCCAGGGATCATTCCCAGCAGACGAGGAAACCAGCCTGGGTTCAGATTGAACTCTTCAGGATCCAGCTCCTCCACTTTCAGGTTGAGGTTGACCAAAGCATTGGCGACCTCGCCGCCATCCTCGCCTTTCTGGGCCAGCTTGCGGATCGGCTCGCGTAGCATCGCGCTGCGCAGGGCGGAATCTTTCTGGGCTTTAGCACCAAGATTGTCGATGGCGGCGATGTTCTGCTGCCGGACTTCAATCTGGTTCATGTCTTGCGGGTTGAAGGCTAGAATATTGGCCACAAACTCGGCGGCTAGCTTCTCCAGCTCCGGGGCAACCGCCGTGCTGACCTCCAATGTGGCCGGATCAGTCAGTCCCAGCTCTGCGCTCAGCTTCCGCTCATCCACGGCGACTAGCGCGGTTTCCTGTGTCATGCTCTTTCTCCCTCAATTCGATTGCGCTGCATTTTCTCAAGATTTCCTTGCCAAAGCCTACAGCGTTCTGCCGGTTTTTTCAACAGATGTTTCGATCCTGCGTATCACGGCAAATTCATCATATAGCTAAAGCAGTATAAGATGACTATACTGAACACATGGGATACTCAATAGATTTTCGTCGGAAAGTATTGGAGATCAAAAAGCGTGACTGTCTAAGTTTAGGAGAGACTGCGCACCGTTTCGGCATCAGTGAATCGAGCGTGTTCCGCTGGATGAAACGGCTTGAACCCTGCCGTTTCAGGAACAAACCTGCGACAAAGATTGACATGGAGCTTCTCGTCCGTGATGTGGAGACCCATCCTGATGCGTATCAGTGTGAACGTGCGGAGCGGTTCGGATGCAGTCAGCGCGGCATGTGCGAAGCATTGAAACGGCTGAAGATCCGCAGGGGAAAAAACTTTTTTCCATCCGAAAGCTGATGAGACCTGTTCA
>DHWV01000052.1 GCA_002413355.1 Desulfobulbaceae bacterium UBA5173
TGGATCAGGCAGGCACTTCTGCCTGCGCTGCCAAACGGAGCTGTTGTTGTCATGGACAATGCCTCATTCCATAAATCTGAGAGGATTCAGGAGGCGGTTGAAGCTGCTGGATGCCTCCTTGAATATCTTCCGCCGTATCTGAACCCTATAGAGCATAAATGGGCGCAAGCAAGAGCTTCTCAAAAAAAAGCTGCGCTGCTCGACCGATGAATTTTTTCAGCAGCCTATATTGTTAGGAGTTACGCAGTTGAGTTTACAACTCGTTGATTTTGTTCAACTGCGGTTTATGCAACTAAAATTCAACTCACTGTAACAATTGAATTTTAGATTTTAACTGCGTAACTCCTAACTGTAGTCATTTTATTGCGCTGTAGCTATAGACGCTGATTTTTTTTGAACAGGCGGCTGTTAAGCGTTTCAAGGCATCACCTATTCCACGCTGACTGCATCCGAATCGTTCCGCCCGTTCATGGCATCAGGGTACAGTTCCACGTCACGAACGAGAAGCGGCATATCAATTTTGGTCGCAGGCTTGTTCCTGATAGGCATTGCTTTAGCTATATGCAGTTGTTGCCAGCTCTGCGCCGCTGCTGATCCATTGCCGCAGCTTGGCCAGTTCCTTAGGCCATGCGTCAGAGGTGCGGAGCATCAGGAAGCGGCGGAAGAGAGCGTTGACCAGCTCAATGCCCTCCTCAATCAGGGAGACGCGCTCCAATATCTGCCCCTCCAGGCCGGCGCGGTCATCGCCGCCGCCGTCTTCTCCGGCTGTGGCAGGCAGTTTCATGCTACGGAACTCCAGCGTGGCCGCAGTCAAGGTGAAGCTGTATTCGCGCTCCTCGCTGCCGATCTTCAACCGGGCCTGCTCAGGCCGCTTACCAAGGGCCAGACCAGCGCGAGCCTCTTTCAGCTCAGTCAGTTGCCCCCGGCAGACCAGCTTCTCGCACTCTGCGCCTTCGCCGCATTCCAGCAGCATGTGCTTTTCAAACACCACCGGCACCTCGCCCCGGTCAGGCAGGCTGACACTGCCGCCGCGTTCCTCTGAACTGCACCAGAGCCAAATCAGGAATTCTTGGCCGAGAAAGCGTTTCTCTTCTATCGCATCAAGCAAATCCATGTTGTGTTCTCCAAAGGTCAGATGAGGGAGGCGGGCTGAAGGGTTTCGAGCTTGGCGGCAGTCTTTTCATCCACTAGCTGTAAGGCGGTGTTCCACGGCACCTGCATAACCAACGAGAGGCCGAAGGTCTCCTTAAACAGTTCCTCAAGCAAAGCTAGCGGCTTGCGGCCATTGGAGAAAAACAGCACTGTACCTTGCGGCACGTTCCAGCAGAGATCATAGACCGCAGGCACAGGCGGCGACTTGCGCATCAGCTCTGCCTTGATCCGTTCCTTGATCTCCAAGCGAAGGGTGCGGCCTATGCGACGCAAATCCTTTTCCTCCTTGATCCGTGCCTCCTCCTTGGCTGCGAACTTCTTCAGCACCGCACCAGGCACCTTGCGTTCGTCAACCCGCATAGAAAGGGCCACGTAATCGCCAGCGGAATAGGAGCCATAGGCAAATTTGGAGTCAAACATGTCGCCGACCGAGACCCAGCCAACGGAAAACTCATCCAGCGTGTCATCAATATCCTTGAAGCTGCGCTTCTCAATCTGCTCGGCGATGAAATCCCAGGCATTGCCGGGAAGCTCGCCCTCCACCGTGAAGCGGGTAAAGGAGGCTGTGCCTGCTAAGAGACCCATAGAACGTATCCTGTGCAATAAAAGTATGTCCGGCCTGATGGCCGCCCGTAGAAAACTGCCCGAACCTTATAACAAAGCAGCGAGGGAGGCAACAGGGAAGTGCAGAGGACAGGCCGAGCACGAAAAAAGGCTTGCCTGTCCTGCGCCTTATCTATTACTCTTCGCGCATTTCTTCTTTTCCGCCGCCGACCCCTGATGAGGCTCCATCATGACCCTGCCCCGCATGACGACAGAGATTCTTCCCGACATCCAGAACATGGGCGATTCCAGAGGCATCGCCATCAACAAGGTCGGCATCAAGAAGTTCAGGCTGCCTGTTGTTGTTCAGGACCGCCAGCATAAGGGGCAGCATACCGTGGCAGACTGTAGCATGTACGTCAACCTGCCCAGCGATTTCAAAGGCACGCACATGTCGCGCTTTGCAGAAATCCTCAATGCGGATGAATTTGCCATCACGCTGCAATCGCTGAAAGACACACTGCGGCGGATGACTGAGCTACTTCATGCCAGAGATGCGTATCTGGAGCTTGCCTTCTGCTATTTTATCAGGAAGACCGCGCCAGTGTCTGGCATTGCCAGCATGATGGATTACCAGGTGACACTGATGGGCGAGCTGGTTGACGGCAAATATGCGGTGTTTGTCAAGACTGTGGTGCCGGTCACGAGCCTCTGTCCTTGCTCAAAGGAAATTTCGCAGCACGGGGCGCACAACCAGCGCTCGTACGTCACTGTGACGGTCGAGCTGAAGCGCTTTGTCTGGATTGAGGAGATCATCCGCATCATTGAGCAGGCAGGCTCCTGCGAGGTCTATGGCATCCTTAAGCGGCCTGATGAAAAGTACGTGACGGAAAAAGCCTACGAAAACCCGAAGTTTGTCGAAGACATTGTCCGGGATGTTGCGGTGCAGCTCAATGCCGACGAACGCATTGCCGCCTATGAGATTGAATCAGAGAATGTCGAGTCCATCCACAATCATTCCGCCATCGCAGTGATCACCCGCGACAAGCGAATTTGATTCTTCACTCCCAGCCAGCCAGTGCGCCGCTGCGTGAGCGCGGCAATTCGGCCTGCTCTTTGCGCACCGGCAGATACCAGCGCAGGCCGTCAATGATCATCAACAGGCCCGCTCCTATGAGCAAGGCATCAAAGGCGGTGTTCCAGCCAAGGCCGAAGTAGAGCATCAAGCCCACGCCAAAGCTGAAGAAGCTTACGCCGGTGCGGGTGAAGGCCAAACCAGTGCGGGCGCGAGCGTAGATCGTTCGATAGCAGGCGGCCACCGTGCGCTGGGCTGCGAGGACATTGCGCTCGCGGGCCAAGTGGGTGCGCTCGCGGCTGGGCGGGGCAGGAAAGAGTATGGTTGAGTAGTCTGCCAGCATGTCGCTCAGGCGGGCAAGCATGGTTGTGCCGGTTTGAGACGGCGGCAGGCTTACTTTGATCTCTTCTGGGAAATGGTATTGTTCGAGAAAGGAAATGGTGGCCGCAGTCACTTCCATGATCGTCTGGTTGCCGGGCGGGCGTAGCTGCGAACGCCGAATTCCCAGATACACCGCAATCCCTGCGCCATTGCAGAGCACGCCCACGCCCAGTAGGAGAAACGCCGCAGGCGCGGGTAGGCGTGACGGGCTGAGGCGCAGCAGGGTCATGGCAAGGGTGATCAGCGAGAGACCAAAGCGGCCAAAGGCTAAGGCGGTGCGTGCCTTGGCCATGTCTGTGCGGCAGCAAGCCAGCAGGGTACGCCATTGGGCCATGGTGTTGCGCCAGAAAGCCAGGCCGGTGCGCTCAGTTCCGATAAGCAGGCCTGGAGGCGCGTGCAAGTAATCTTGGACAAACCACTGGATGTCCTCTGGCAAGGTCACGAGGCAGGAGTAGCGAACCGGGCCGAGCAGTCGTGCCACTGAGGCAGGCAAGCTCGGTGCATCTGGCTTGGCCGCCGCAATTGTCACCTCGCCGCTTTGCTCAAGGATAATGGGAAACCAACCCTCTCGCAGGAGTTCCGCCGGGGCCAGCTTGGGCAGAAACTCAGGCGGGATGGGAAGCCGTTCGTCGTACTCAACCGCTGGGCAGCCGTAGATTTCTGCCAAGGTCTCCAGTAAGACAGCGCGGGGCAGGTCATATTCATACACCAGCACGGTTGCCGGAGCGAGGCCGCGCAGTTCCGCCGCTTGGCCGATTTCTGCCAAGGTTGCTTCTGGCAACACGCCCTTGCGGGCCAAGGCCATCAGAAGAGGAGAGTTACTCAGTTGCACGTGGGAATACCGTTTTTTGCCAGCAGCGCGAGGGCTTGCCATAGTCTGCCAGCATGATTTCCAAATCGGCAAAGCAATAAGGCAGCTCCTGCCGCGCCCGCTCTGCCGGAAGCATCCAATAAAAGCCGTCTGCTGTCAATGCTGTGCCGCCGAGAATGAGCAGCCAGTCTATCAACTGCCACAGTATGCCTGCCTCCGGGAAAGAGACCAAGAAGGTGATGCCGATTAGCAGAATACTCAGGCCGGTGCGGATAAAGGCCATGCCCGTGCGTGCGCGTGCCATCACCGTGCGCAAACGGGCCATGACGTTGCGGCGGTCAGCTAAGACGGTGCGTTCCAAGGCCAAGCCGGTGGTGGCCCATACGCCCGGCGCATGGGAACGGCGCACCGGCGGGGTGCGCAAGACCGAAGTGTTTGCCTCTGGGCAGCTCTGGCTGTGTGGGAAGAAGAAATCCCAGATTGTCGCCGCCTTGCCCGCCTCTTCCACCGAGGCCTGCCCCTCTTCGCCTGCGGCCCGGCCTTTCTTATACCAGAAAAAGCCTTCCAGTGCCATGAATACACCAACCGCCATCAGGCTGTAGTCCAGTACCCGCCACGTGCTGGCCGGAAAGGCCCGCAGCATACCGAAGCCCAACGAGAAAAAGGCGAGGCCGGTGCGGACAAAGGCCAAGCCCGTGCGCACCTTGGCCATGCGGGTGCGGTAGCAGGCCAAGGTGGTGCGTTCCTCGGCCATGTCGGTGCGGTCGCTGGCGAGAAAGCGGCGGCGCATCAACGGCGTGAGTTTTGTCCAGCCAGCCCGCAAGGCAGCGGCACCGGGCGTTTCAGGCAAACGGCGGAAGCGCGGGAAATCTGCTTCGTTCTCTGCGGCCAAGACCGTGCTGCCGTTGGTGGGCACGGTACTGCCGCAGGACGGCAGACGACTTTTCACCCGGCGGGCAGGCAGATAGCGGCAGAGACTGTCAACACCAATCCAAGCACCGAGGGCAAAGAGCGGCAGTTCGAGGATAAAGAGCGTGCCAAAGCCAAAGACTCGCACGCCCAGCAGGGCAATGGTCATGAACGAGAGCGAGGTGCGGATGGAAGCAAGGCCAGTCCTGCTTTTCGCCATCAAGGTGCGGTAATGCGCAAACAGCGAGCGGTGGCCAGCGAAGTAGGTGCGCACCCGCGCCAACGGCGTGCGGCCCGCTTCCAAGGGAAAGCCCGGATTCAGATCAAAGCTGTGCTCCAGCACACGGCTGAAGTCATACGGCAGAGTGAGGACAAACTCCAGCTCCACCTCGCCTATGGTTTGCCGGACCGCAGCAGCAACCTCATGCGGAGCGCGCCAGGTGAGCACTCTGACCTTGTCTTGCGTCACCGAGAGCGGCAGCCAGCCTTCCTGCCGCAACGGCTCCGCCTCTAACTGAATGAGAATCAGGAAAGGGATGCTGACCCTTTCACTGTATTCAAGAACAGGGCAGCCGTACTGCGCGGTAAGGGCTTGTAGCTGCTCGTGTTTGGCAAGGCCGATGGGTGGTGGTATCACATTGTTCATTAGACCTCTTGCATAAGTTGTGTTCCATATGGCAATCTATGCACATGAGATATGAAACAGTGCAGGGCCTCAGCGATGAGGATTTCAGACGGTCAACAGGGGTTCAGCGCAGCACATTTGATACTATGCTGAAAACGGTCAAGGAAATCTTGCGTGATTTTGGTCGGCCTCCCAAATTGAGCCGTGCTGACCAGCTCCTGCTAACACTAATGTATTGGCGCGAATATCGCACCGAATTTCACATTGGTCTTGCCTATGGCATCAGCGAATCGACTGTATTAGGAGTTACGCAGTTGAAATCTGAAATTCAATTATTACAGCACGTTGAATTTCAGCGACATAAATCGCCAGTTGAACAAAATCAACGGGTTGTAAATCCTATGTATGTCGGACGATTAAAAAGATTGAAAACACGCTCATGCAATCGGAACAATTTCACCTATCAAACAAGAAGGCACTTCAATCCGGCAGTATGGCATTTGAAATTATTCTCGTCGATGCGACTGAGCAGCCAGTTGAACGCCCTCAAAAAAACAGCGGCATCAGTACAGCGGCAAAAGGAAATGTCATACCCAGAAAGCGCAGGTAATTGCGGATATGAAGACAGGAAAAATTCTTTATGCTGACTTCTGCGCGGGCAGAAAACATGATTTCCGGCTCTTCAAAGAAAGCTTAATCGAATTGCCGCCGCACGTTCTCCTGCTCGCTGATGCCGGTTATCAGGGCATGGCCGCAATTCATGCCAACAGCCAGACACCGATCAAAAAACCAAACTGCATCCGTTGGACAAAAAGCAGAAACACAGCAATAGGGCGTTGTCTCGAAAACGCAGCGTTATTGAACATATCTTCCGCAAACTCAAAGTGTTCCGCATTTTGAAGGAGCGCAGGAGAAAGCGTTTCGGTCTCCGATTCAGTTTAATCGCCGCCGTCTATAACATGGAGTTAAAAATTGCTGGCGGATGACTTATGCAAGAGGTCTATTCCAAGCCGGAAGGATTACTTTTACGGGCTGAAAGTTCATGCTCTGATGACAGAATCAGGAATTCCTGCGGAAATTTTTCTGTTTCCAGGATCATATGCCGACGTTAATTCTCTCTATAGTGTTTAAGTTTTAAATCATTTGTGTTATAGATTATAATCTGAGAGGCTGTTTTTTATTTAACTTAGGAGTTACGCAGTTGAAGTATGAAGTTCAATAATTACAGCAAATTGAATTTCAGCGATACGAATGGCCAGTTGAACAAAATCAACGAGATCCAAATCCAACTGCGTAACTCCTAGCTATATCTATAGGTTGGAACAACAGGCCCTATGCAAGAAGTCTACGGCTGAAACGCTCTCCTTCCAGCCAAGACCACCTTTACTTACAGGCGGCCTCAGCCGGTTTGCCGCGATCATCCGCAGCCAGTCCCTGAACCCACGCAGGCTCCTTTTGAGCTGCATTTCCGCATTCGGCTTTGCAGGCTTTCAAAGCCCTTGCCGGTATAGACAGCCTCCAGCCCTTTCTCAATGAAGCCCGCCATCGTCACGGGCTTGATGCCGCGTTTGCTCAACGCCTCTTTCGGGCCGTCGCCCAGATCGCTGACCAGAATGGCTTGGCAATCACTGAGAATACGGCTGAGATTCAGCCAGCGCTGCGCGCCGCCGCCCGCAGGTGGGGTTTGCCGCTCCTCAATCAGCTTGTAGCCGCCTGCGCCGTCCTGTCCCCAGATTTGCAGCTTTGCCGCCTCGCCGAGATGCTGATTGACCAAAACCCCTTCCTGCGTCGCCACGGCCACGTAAGGCCGCACCGCTTCGGCAGGCTTGGGCAGCTTGGCGCAGGCACTGAGGCAGCCGCGCATCTCGTCGGTGCGATCTTCCTCCAGCAGGCCGACCGCGTCAGCCCGGCAGCGGGTACAGTGGCGCATCTGCGGCAGGAACTGCTCCGCCGCATTGCGGGCCGCGTTCATCACTTCTTTGGACGGTTCCGGGACATTCTCAAAGACCGTGTCGGCATTGGGGAACATAGCCATGCAGTTGAGCAAATCCGCGCCCAGCTCCTTCATGGTCTTGGCCACGTCAAGAATGTGGTGCTCGTTGATGCCCGGAATCAGAATAGTGTTGATTTTCACCGTGATGCCGTGCTGCTTCAGCTTTTCGATGGCCGCCAGCTGCCGGGCAAGGAGTAGCTCCGCCGCCTGTCTGCCCCGGTAGATGATTTTGCCATCCCGAACCCAAGCGTAGATTTTTTCGGTGACGGACGGATCAACGCCGTTCACGGTCACTGTCACGTGCGACACGCCGATCTCGGCCAGCTCCTCCACATGCGGGGCCAGATTCAGGCCGTTGGAGGCAAGGCAGAGGATGGTTTCCGGGTAGCTCCTGCGGATCAGGCGCATGGTCTCCAGCGTGGCTTCGGCGTTGGCGAAAGGATCACCCGGCCCGGCAATGCCCGCCACCGAAATGCGCGGTTCCTTCTCTAACACCTTGCCCATATAGAACAGGGCCTGATCCGGCGTGAGCACTGTGCTGGTTACGCCAGGCCGCGACTCATTAACGCAGTCGTACTTGCGGTTGCAGTAGTTACACTGGATATTGCATTTGGGTGCGACCGGCAGATGTACCCGGCCGTACTGCCCTTTCACTTTGGCGTTAAAGCATGGGTGCCGGTTGAAATCTATGCTGTTCATGGTTGGCTCCTGTTTGCTGGATGGCCTGCGAAGAAATGTTCTCGTTCAGGGCAGAGGGGCTTCAGGCCGCTGCCTGGCAGATACGCCACATTGTGCATTGCAACTGCTGTGCCAGATAGTTTATTTGCTGTTTATTGCTGACATGTAACAGCGTTGCATGATCAGGAGGGCTGGCCGAGGAACAGCAGGGCATACGGCCTTTTGTTGTCATCGCGACAAAAAAGAAAAAAGAGCGCGTTATTGTTGTATGTGCGAGGAAAAGGCCGTGCTAGGAAGGAGAATTGCAGAAAAAGGAAGCGGGGGGCCGGTTAGTTCACTGCACCGACCCGCCATCAGGCGGCTTTTTATTGCTGCGGTTTGCTGCTTTTGCCTGCATCAAAGGAGCCTTCTTCAGTTTCAGCAACTATCTGTTCGTTTGCTTGATAGTAGGTGTGTCCGAAAACAGAAGCGGCTGCCGTGTAGTTGTAGGTGATCTTGATTTTCCATTGCTCCTTGCTATCAAGTTTGAACTCGGTCGGCAGTTTCATCTCTTGCAGCTTCCCTTTGAGCCGATCCTTGACAAAATCCACCTCGTATTTCTTGATGCTGTTGGCCTGCTCCTCAAGAAGCTGCTTGATCGAATTTTTCTGAATCTTAATCGTGCCAATCTGCCAAGACGGAACTGCAATGACAGCCAAAATCAACACAATCACTATATTGCGAACCATATCTGCATCCTCCTACGGGTGAAACTGCTGAGAAAAACATCGTACCTTTTATTTATTATATTACCAGGCTGATATCTTTGCAAAACAAAAAGATGCCGACTCAAGCCTGCCCAGCTACAGCTTGACAAAGCAAGACAGGTTCGGTAGATGAAAGAGAGTAGCAGGCTAAAAAATCAACCGCAGTGCGCTTGGAGGGATGTCGTCATGCCGCCGAACATCACCAGAAGACTGAAACCAGGGGTGAGCCGTTCCGTGCATCTGTTTGCCGCGCCGCTGATTTGGACGGCAGTCGGTGTCATGCTGATGGAACGCGGCCTCGGCTGGATGGGACTGCATTTCACGCTGCGCCTGCTGGTCATAGCCCTGCTGATCGGCACGGCCAAATCGCTGACCATTCTTGATCGCTCCGCCAAAAAAACGTTAAGCCGGATCATGGGATTCAATGAGCGCACCTGCATCGGTGCCGTCTATCCGTGGAAGACGTGGCTGTTCGTCATCCTGATGATGCTGGTAGGTCTTGCTTTGCGCAAGCTGACTCACCCCGGCGCAATCATCGGCGCAATGTATTTCGCCATTGGCTGGGCGTTGCTGCTCTCCAGCCGCCACGGCTGGGCACAGTGGCTACATTGGCTGCGTCGCCGCTGATTTTTTCCCTTCCACAACGGAACGCTCTATGGGGCCGTCTGTCTCTGATTTATATCATCGCGCTGCGGCGGTGATTGATCTGGCCTGCATCAGGCATAACCTAAACGTGGTGCGGGCAAAGGCACCGGGCCGCAAAATTATCGCCATGATTAAGGCCAATGCCTATGGCCACGGCTTGATGCAGACGGGGGCGCATCTGGCAGCGGAAGGGGTGGACTATCTTGGCACCGCCTTTGTCGAGGAGGCGTTGGAGCTACGCAAAGCGGGCATAACCATTCCCATCATCACCTCCGGGCCGTTTTCCAAATTTCAGATTGGCCTTTTTATTGAAAATCAGATTGATTTCACTGTCGGCTCCACGGATGCGCTGCACCTGATCAGTGAATCTGCTGCCTTTTACAAAAAGCGGGTCAATGTACATCTGAAAGTTGACACCGGCATGATGCGGATCGGCATCCGTCATTCTAATGCGGATCTGCTCTTCTCCGCCGCGCTGAAGGCAGAGAAGCAGGTCAATGTGGTTTCTGTCTTTTCCCATTTTGCCAACGCGGATAGCGAAGACCTCAGTTTTACCCGGCTACAGCTCGAACGTTTTCTGGAGGCAGCCCGTTTTTATGAACGGCACTGCCTGCCCAAGCCGCTGCTCCAGATTGCCAATTCCGCCGCGATCTTGCGAATGCCGGAAAGTCTGCTTGATATGGTCAGGCCAGGCATCATGCTGTATGGCTATCATCCTTCGCCGCACTCTGCAACGGCGGCGAGCTTGCGGCCTGCGCTCTCGCTGCGGGCCAAAGTGATGTATTTCAAGGTGATCCTTAAGGGCAGCTCTGTCGGTTACGGCAGGACATGGACTGCGTTAGAGAACTGGGGGGCCGTACCCCTGCCGGTGGGGTACGCTGACGGTTACGCGCGGGGTCTGTCCAATAAAGGGCAGGTGCTGCTGCGCGGCAGACGACATCTGGTGGTTGGAACAGTCTGCATGGACCAGATTGTAGTCTGTATCGGTGACGGCGAGGCGTACAACGGCGATGAAGCAGTGTTGATCGGCAGACAGGGCGACGAGGTGATCACAGCGCACGACCTTGCCTCGCAGCTCGACACGATCAGCTACGAGGTGCTGACCGGCATCAGCCAGCGGGTGCCAAGGATATTCATCAACGAAAAGCGGGAACAAGAAGCTATCTCAAAATAACTTAGGATAACCCAAGTTGTGACTTATAACTTTTTAAAAATCCATGATTCTCCGCGTATGGTATATTTCTGCGGTCTGACACGAATATAACCACACACGGAGGAGAAAATGGAACTCAAGATTACAACATTTTACTGTTTATACGATGATTTTTTAATTTCCAAGGGCTGGCGCGATGACCCACAATGCACGATGAG
>DHWV01000081.1:0-22063 GCA_002413355.1 Desulfobulbaceae bacterium UBA5173
TACTGCACGCTCTACGGCGACATGAGCGGTGGCCTGGCGGTGCTCGCTGATTTACCCAAGGTGCTTGTCTATGAGTTGGCCCGCTGGATGAACCGGAATGGCGCGGTGATCCCAGAACGGATTCTCACCCGACCGCCGACCGCTGAACTGAAGCCGGATCAAACGGACCAAGACGACTTGCCGCCGTATGAGGTGCTGGATCCGATTCTCACGGCGTATCTGGAGGAGCAACTTAGTGCGGACGAGATTGCTGCACGCGGCTTTGACCGCGAGACTGTATGCAGCATCATCCGCCGCATTCATCTCAGCGAGCACAAGCGCAAGCAGGCACCGCTCGGCCTGAAGGTGACGAGCAAGGCCTTTGGCTATGGCCGCCGCTGGCCGACAGCGCAGGGCTTTGGTAGCTGCTGTAGGGTCACGGCATGCCGTGACCCTACTCACGCCATGGCGGCGGTACGATGCTTGCAGGAAGGGTGAGGCGAACCATGTAGGGGCGTTTCGCGAACCGCCCCTACCGCTGCCCCCGCATCATGGCGCGAACTGCCGCCAATACCTTGCGGCATTCTTTCAGCTTCGGGTGTTCTAACTGCTCCATCAGCTCCACAGCGCGGCTGAAGTATTGCTCGGCCTTGGCCAGCTTGCCTTGCTTTATGTACAGCAAACCTATATTCCCGCTATACGTTGCCTCTCCCTCTTTTTCGCCAATCTCCTTGGCGATGGCCAGGGCTTGCTCATACTGCTTCAGGGCGGCGGCATAATCTCCTTTGGCCTTATAAATCGCTGCAATATTGTTCAGGGTTGTGCCCTCGCCTCGTCGGTCGCCGATTTGCTGTCTGATCGCCAAGCTCTGCTCTGAATACTCCAAGGCGGCATCGTAGTTCTTTTGCGCCATATATACTTGGCCGATGTTGTTCAGGTACGTACTTTCTCCGTCCTTATCCTTGATCTCACGGGCAATAGTCAAAGCCTGCTTGTAGCAGTCCAGTGCCGCTGGAGCGTCACCTTGTTGCTTGTGAATCATACCGATGTTGCTCAGTATGCCCCCTTCACCTTCCTTGTAGCGCATCGCCCTACACAGCAACAGGCTTTGTTCCAGATACTTCAGAGCCTTGGGATAATCGCCCTTGGCATAAGCAAGTGTGGCAATATTGTTCAGTGCCCTGCCTTCGCCTTCCTTGTCGCCGACTTCCCGGCATATCGGCAGGCTCTGCTCCAGATAGTCTAAGGCTTTGCCGTAGTCACCTTGGGCATCGTAAATCTGGCTGATGTTATTCAGCAATGTGGCTTCCTGCTTCCGTTCGCCAATCTCACGAAAGAGAGACAGGCTTTGCTCAAATAATGACAGTGCCTCGGCATAGCGGGCAATACGCCAAATATCTTCTCCAGCCGCGCCAAGACAGTTCGCCCGTTCTGTCTTGCGTCCTTCAGGCAGGGCAGCCGCAGCCTCTTGGTAATACTGGGCAGACTTCTCATAACGATATTGCAGCCGTTGCAGTCTGGCTCTGCTCGCCAAGTTTTCCGCTTTGCCAAGCTGCTCCTTTTCCAATCGCGCCGTTGTTTCCGCCTGGAGTTTATGCAGCTGATGAATAGCATTGTTGTGGCGTTCATCTATCTGATCCAGCAGCGCATCAGCCCGGTCATAGTCGCCATTGTCAATCGCTTGCCCGGCCTGCTCCTTCAGTGCTTGCACCTGCGGATCATCGGACGTGACCGACTCAAAGCGCAGCAGCAGCTCCTTGTGCCGAAAGGCTATTTCCGGCAGCTTCGCACCCCATTCCGCGCAAGGAATGCTTTCCTGTTCCAGTATCTTGAAGAAACTGACAAAGGCCGCATCCTTAATGCCGTATTCAACCTTGAGCCGTTCGCATTCATCCCGCACCTGCTCGTATTTCTCAAACGGCACGCCATAGGTGATGGCGACATTCCCCTGCGCATTCACCGCCGGTGCTTGATTGCCAGTCGTGCTGATCACCGGGCCGTGGTTGTTCACTTGCTTGCCAATGGAATGATCGCCCTGCGCGATGTTCTGCTCGCCGCCATTGCTATCGAAATTGTCACCCATTCTCTGCCCCCGTCGGTTTCAGCGTGGGTTACTCAACCCATTTCACATTCATCGCCCGTAGAATGCTTCCTGGGATGAGTAACCCATTTGCATTTCATCGGGCGTAGAATCCTTCTTGGGTTACTCAACCCGTTCCAAATTCATCGCCCGTAGAATTTGCCGTGGGTTACTCATCCCACCTATCTGTCATGCCGGGTGCAGCGGGAAGCCTCACTCACTTCAGCAGCCACCCCGCGCCCAGCCTGCGAATGACGTTGAACCCGCCGCTGAGGACAAGGCTGTTGCCCTTGCCGATGTGATCGAGGAAGACTTGCGCCTCATACGAGCGCGTGCCTGCGTCGCAGAGAATGATCAGCGTTTTGTCCGCCGGGATTTCCTCATGCCGCGCCCGCAGTTCCGGGTAGGGCACGGCCAGCCATTTGTCCGCGCCGAACTTCTCCATGTACGGATTGGCATCCTTGGCGTTGCGGACATCCAAAGCCAGCCAGTCCGGCTCCGTGGCGAAATCCTCCATCCATGCGAAGAAGCGGGCCATGCTCACCTTGCGCAGCAGGCCAGCGCAGAGGTTGTCCGCCACATACGCGGCTGCGTTGAGCGAGTCAATGGCGGAAGAGAAGGGCGGCGAATAGGCCATCTCGGCCTGGCTGAAGTCCTCTATCACCGCGCCTTTGGCGATCATGACAGCTGCCGCGTCAATGCGGGCGGAGATGGAGTCGTTCATGGCTCCGAAGGCTTGCAGGCCGAGCACGCGGCGGCTGCGGCGGTCGAACACTAATTGCAGCACAACTGCCGACACGCCGGGGAAGAAATGGGCGCGGTCAGCAGGCGCGGTGAGCGAGCAGTCCGCGTCAAAGCCTTCTGCCAGCGCGGCCTCGTGCGTGATGCCGACAGCGGCGATGCAGCGTTCAAAGGCTTTCATGATGAACGCGCCGGTCACGCCGTCAAAGCTGCTGAAGCCGCCCGCCATGTTGTCCGCAGCCACCCGGCCTTCCCGGTTGGCGAGCGATCCCAAGGGCGCAAAGGTCTGCTTGCCAGTGACAAGGTGGTGCACCGCCACGCAGTCACCAGCCGCGTAGATGTCCGGGTCGCTGGTCTGCATCCTGCTGTTGACGGTGATGCCGCCCCAGGGTTCCACGGTCAGTCCCGCCTCTTTGGCCAGCTCGCTGCGCGGGCGCACGCCAGCAGCCATGATCACCAAGTCTGCCTCGAGGGTGCGCTTTGGAGTCTTGACCGCCACCGCTTGTCCGGCCTCGTTGCCAACGATTTCTGTGGCACCCTCGCTGGTATAGATGGCCACGCCTTTGTCCTGCATGTGCTTCTTCAGCATCGCCGCAAACTCGGCATCGACAATGCGCGGCAGGAGCTGGGGCATGAACTCGATCAGCGCGGTCTCGATTCCCCACAGATCAGTGAAGGCTTCGGCCATTTCAATGCCAATCGCACCGCCACCAATAACCACCACCTTGCCCACCTTGCCGCCCGCGATGCGCTGCTTGATCGCCACGGCCTTGTGCAGATCAGAGACGGTGAACACGCCGTCCAGCTCCGCGCCGGGAATGGGCAGGACAAAGGGCTTGGAGCCAGTTGCCAGCAGCAGCTTGTCGTAGGGCAGCTCGCTCTGCGTCCCGGTTTCAAGGCTCTCGACCTTGAGCTTCTTCGCCTTGCGGTCAACCGCCAGCGCCTTGGTGCGTGTGAGGACATGCACGCCCTTGGCATTCTCAAAAAAGGCTTCGTCGCGCACCATATGGAAGCTGGTCGAGCGCAGGGCGGTCTCCTCGGCCACATCCCCGCTGACGTAGTAGGGTATGCCGCAGCCACCGTAGGAGATCAGCGAATCCTGATCCACCACTGTGATGTTCCAGCTCGGCTGGAGACGCTTGAGACGGCAGGCTGCCTTCGGGCCAGCGGCCACGCCGCCGACGATGATGATGTTCTTGCTCATATCAATCTCCACATGCCACGTTGTATCCTCTGAACTTTTTTGTTTTGTGCCAATGCATAAAGTCTCTTTGAGACTATTCCAGCCTTCGATTTCGGGAGATGAAGAGGTCTAAGGTTATTAGGTGGTGGTTGTTCGATATAATCGATAATCTCTTGGTTTGACACCGAACGAGTTCTCCCGCCTAAATCATCCATCGCTTTAAGTATAGCTTTATCCCATGTCATGGCTATGTTCTCCTATAGTTTGATAGTTGCAGGCGCGTCTCATGCGCCGGTTTTGCAGAGAGTCAGTTCACGTGCTTCTTGCTTTGGTTGTGCCGATAGATCCGCACCTGCATCTTCTCCAGCGTAGCCACCCCCTCGCTGATGAGTGGATCAATCAGATCAAGGAAGCGTTCCAGCTTCTCCCGCCGGTCGATAATCTCAATAATCACCGGCAAGTCTTCTGATAAACAGAGTATCGAGCTGGTTTTGATGTACGAGTTCGCGCCGTAGCCCATCATCCCGCGCACCACGGTGGCTCCGGCCAAGCCCTGCTCGCGGGCCTTGAGCACGATCCACTCATACAGGTGCTTGTGTTCATAACGATCTGCTTCGCCGATGATGATTCGCAGTAGGTATCCTTCTGAGGGCAGTTCCATAATTCAATTCAGGCTGACTGACGCTTTCGGCACGGTATAAGGAAGCTGTAGGTATTCAAGCACCGTGCCAGTCTTCTGATAGTCATGCTGGTGAAACAACTTGGAGAGATTGAACGTGACACCGACGTACACGTCACGTTCCCGTTCCACTTCGTGCGTATCGTAGCCACGCGAATAATAGCCGCCGTGCAGCTCAAGCCATTGCAGCCACGTGTCTTTGCAGGCATCAAAGCCGTCGAGCTTCACCGCCAGTGCATAATACATGTTAGAGTAGTCGTCAAACAGCCCTTTGACCGGGACATTGAACGCATACTCAACCCGGAAGTCTATCTTGCGGTCTATATCAGGATACCGCTGGAGAAGGAGGCTGGTCAGCGCACCCAAGGTGTTCATGGTCATATCACCCCAGTCAAAGCCTTGCGTCGAACTAGTGCCGTCCTCAAGCTCCATGAGAGCCTGCACCGTCCACGCTGACAGCGCGCCATACATGCTGGCAGGAGCTTTGTCGTATCCCCAATGTCCATACAGACCGGTCAAGGCATCGGCAATCGTGGCCGTTGCCCAGAAATGGCCTGCCTTATCCGCTCCGCCGTACTTCGCGTTCCTGCCAAACCAGCCTTCGTCCGCCCAGTGAAACCCGGAGGAGCCATAGTCCCAGTCCGCGAAGCCGTACAGGGTGATGAAGGCTCCTGCGGCGGCATTGGCATACAGGGCTTTGTTTTCTTTGGGGAGATTGTCCCACCACGTGCTGCCTGCGGCGGCTGAGGCCGCTGGCAGGGCTTGGCTCAGAGCGGGGGAGACCAACAGCAGCGGGCAGATGACAGCACAGCGAAGCAGCAAGCGTTCCTGTTTCATTGTTCCTCTCTTGAACACCCACGGCGTGGGCAACGAGGGTTTGCCGCGACAATAACCCAGCGGAATATGACGGCATATCAGCCTAATCCATTTGCCTGTTCTCCGCCAGCGGAAAAGCGTGTTCGTCGCCCCGGAAGAACGGAAAAAGAATGCTCATTTGACGGCACTCATTTGTATGTGCTATTTCTTTAAAGAGGGGCAGACGAAAATCCCATCCCATCACCTAAGAGGGCAGCTTTCCGTCCAGACAATGCAGCACAAAGAGGCGCGCGCCGTGCGCCAAGGTTTATGTATGAATTCGCAGCAGCCGGGAAGAGGAGCGCAGGATGTATGACATACTGATCGTCGATGACGACCTGTTCGCTCTTGCCCTGCTGGAGGAGCAGCTAAAAAGCTACGGCGACTTCTTCACGCCCGTCTATGCCAGCAATGGCCGCGAAGCGATAGAGATTCTCGGTCAGGAGGACATCTCGCTGCTGGTGACGGATCTGATCATGCCCGGCGAAGTCAGCGGCTGGGATCTGATTGATTATATAGAGAACTTCCATCCGCACATTCCGGTGGTGGTCATTACCGGCTGCACAGATAAGGAAAAGCTGGAAAAGCTCCTGAAGCGGGTGCGGCACATTCTGTTCAAACCGATTAAGGTGCGGCAGCTTGTCAAGATTGTCACCAATATTCTGAACGAAGACATCACCAGTGGCAGCCTCAAGGGTATTTCCGTGGGAGCGTTTCTTCAGCTACTGGAAATAGACGGCAGAACCTGCCTGCTTGAAGTGGGAAACTCACCGAAAAACAAAGGGCTGCTCTATATCAACCGGGGCAAGCTCTACGACGCGGAATACGGCAGCCTGCGCGAGGAGGCGGCAGCGGAGCGCATCATCGCCTTAGATAATGTCCGCTTCCAGATCAAGGCATTGCCCAAGGTGGAAATCCGGCGTAAGATCAAAAGCGATCTGATGTCCATCATTATGGAGGCGATGAAATTGAAGGATGACGAGGCGAGCAGAGGACATGGCATCGGGCCTGCGCAGGAGGACATCGTGGTCGGCAGCAGCTCGGAGCTGTTCAGTTCCGGCAGCGGCGGGACAGATGACGTGGGACTGAAACTGGAAGCGGACGAGGAGCTGGAGAGCCTATCTGAACCGCCGCAGGAGAAAGCTGCCTTGCCGCCGCTCCCTGTCAAACCGCAACAACCTGCACCTGAAGCCAAGACAATGAATATAACCACGCTTGAAAACATGTTCAGTAGCCTGCGCGGCATTAAGGGCTACAAAACCGCCGCGCTGATGAATTTCTCTGGAGAAATCCTGATTGCAGATTCGGCGGAGACAGACGCGGACTTGGAGAACACCGGCCCAGTCTTCAATGATGTCTTCCGCACCGCTGAGGAGGCGGCGGCAAAAGTCGCCTTGGATGCCTGCATTGAGCTGGTAGTGAAAACACCAAATGGGCTGGTGGTGATGTGCTGCTCCGGCGTGAACGCCTCTGTGCACTTTCATCTCATCGTCCTGCTTGCCAAGGATGGCAATCAGGCATTGACCAAAATGCAGCTTGCCAAACTGGTTCCGATGATCATGAAGGAGCTGGAGTAAGAGCGTGCTGAGGATTATCGAAAGCCTCAACAAATCATCTCTGGTCATCTGCCGGTGAAAATCCTTCTTCCCTTTATCGGCAAAACCAAAGAAAGCTACCTTGAGCAAGGCATCCGCGACTACGCCGAGCGTCTGCGCCGCTATTTACCAGTGGAAATCAAGGTGCTGAAGGAGCCAAACAGACAGGAGGCCGATGCCGTAATCATGGCTCGCGAAGGCGAGTTGTTGCTTGCGCAGACTGCGGCCGCCTCCATCATTATCGCCCTTGATCCGGCAGGCCGTGAACAGAATTCTGAGGAAATGGCTACCGTCCTTGCTGACTGGGAAAACCGGGGGCTGCACACCGTCTGCTTCCTTATTGGCGGCCATCTTGGCTTGGACGGGAAGGTACGGCAGCAGGCCAATCTGCTCTGGTCGCTTTCACGCCTTACCTTCACCCACGAAATGAGCCGTTTCATCCTGCTGGAGCAGCTATACCGAGCCTGCACGATTAAGGCCGGGCACAAGTATCACAAATAGCCAGCCACTCAATTCGCCGCGCGGAGCACCAGCTTGCGCAACGCCTCAATAAACAACGGCTCATCATTCAAGCCGCGTGTGGATTCGAGCCGCATTCCCAGCTTCGCAGCCTGCCCTTTGTAGAGCATGTCAATCTCGTACAGTGTCTCGATATGATCGGAAACAAAAGCAATGGGTACCATCAAGACATTTGTGCAGCCCTCAACGGCGAGCTGAATCAGCATGTCCTCGGTTGACGGTTCCAGCCATTGTACCGGGCCGCTGCGGCTTTGAAAACAGAGTCTGCCCTGCTGACCGGTCTGCCGCTCCAGCGCGTCAATGGTCAGGCGAATTTCGTCCACGTAAGGGTCGCCCTCGTCGATGAATTTCTGCGGCAGGCTGTGGGCACTATAGACCACCTGCGCAGTCTCGCCCTTGAACAACGCCAGCCCTTCCCGGACACATGCGGCAAGACAGGCGATGTAATCCGGCTCAGTCGGCCAAGAACGTATTTCTCGAATCGGCAGATTGAGACCGAGCTTCCGGTTCTGCTCGCAGAGGTCATACAGGGAAGAACCGCTGGTGGCCCGGCAATAATGCGGATACAGGGGCAGAGCGATCAGTTCCGTCACGCCGGCGGCAGTCATTTCCATGAGCGAAGCCGCTGCAAAGGGATGCCAGTAGCGCATGGCAGGCCGGATAATGAACACGCCGTCCGCAGCAAGAACCTGCTCCAATGCCGCAGCCTGCCGGGCAGTGATCGCGCTGATTGGCGAGCCGCCGCCGATTTTCTGGTAATTGGCCTGGCTTTTTGGTGTGCGCCGCCAAGCGATCAGGGCGGCCAGCGGTTTTTGCAGCAGGGCAGGGCCAAGACGGATGATCTGCCGGTCGGAAAAAAGATTCCGTAAAAAAGGGCGGACATCCTGCTGCCGCTCCGGTCCGCCCATGTTCAGCAACAGCACTCCGATTTTTCTGTCCATTTTTCCTTCCGCAGCGTCGATTGAAGATCATCTAAAGGGAGCGTACACGGATTTTGCCGCCGCTGTCAAGCGAATGTCATTTTTAAGCCTTGCCTGCCGCGTTTTCAATGTCTATAATAACTGTATGGTTAGACTGACTTTCAGTGCCGCGCAATTCTTTCCTGTTCCGTCCTTTCCGCAGATTCCGCGTCCCTGCTTATCTTCGGCCAAGACCATCCAGGAGGGCATCGCCATGATTGCGAGATGAAAGAAGACCGCAGCAGCAGGAGTTCCGCTGCGCAACCAAAGGCAGCGGCATGGGGTCGCTGACGCTGAAAATTTGGAGGAAATATGGATCTGAAAGTTGAGACCAGAAATCTTGACATGCGGGCCGGCTGGCAGGAAAAAATCGATGAAGAGCGCGAGAAGCTGATCCGGCACTACGCAAATTTTGTTCTTCACCTGCGGGTTAGCATCGAAGCCACTCCCGGTTATAAGGAGGGCGGCTATGAAGTCAGCTTGGTCGCATCGGTGCCCAACGACACGGTGGTGGTCAAGCGCTGGGGGGAGAAAGTGCATCCTCTGCTGGTGGAGACCTTTGATGTTCTCGGTCAGCAGCTCAAAGATATAATCAAGAAGAAGCACGATCACAAGCACGAGGCTGCGGTCAAGGTGCTGGGCGGCGCGCCCGGCGGCGACACACGCGGTACGGTACAGCGGGTTTTTGATGAGTACGGCTTCATCATGACCTTGGACAATCAGGAGGTTTTCTTCCACGCCAACGCGCTCAAAGATCTGAGCATGGACAGCCTTCAAGAGGGTGCGTCTGTCTGCTTGGCTTTGGAGGAAGGCGACAAGGGCCTTCAAGCGGCTTGGGTGAAGGCGGCTTGACCGGCGCAGTTTCCTGATTGAAGAGAAGTCAGCCTCTGCCTTGACGGCAGAGGCTTTTTTTATTGTCATTACGGCGGAAAACTGGTTAGATGCGCCTTTCTTCCTCTTCTCCTATAAGCAAATGAACACGCTCAATATCAATTATCCCAAAGTGGATTCAGCCTGCATTGAACAGGCATACAACAATGCGGCAGAGGCTTCCTCCTTTCTGCATGATGCGGAAAAAGCCCAGGTCATTGCAGAAATAACCGAGCTGCTGCATGAAAAAAATGCAGTGCTGATCGCACACTACTACACGGCGGAAGAAGTGCAGGCACTGGCGGAGAACACCGGCGGCTGCGTGGCTGATTCGCTCGAAATGGCCCGTTTTGGACGCGACCACGCCGCGCAGACCTTGATGGTCGCCGGTGTCCGTTTTATGGGAGAGACGGCAAAAATTTTGAGTCCTGAGAAAAAGGTGCTGATGCCATCCTTGCAGGCGGAATGCTCGCTGGATTTGAATTGCCCGGCGGAATTGTTCCGCGAGGAGCGCAGGAAATATCCAGACCGCCTTGCGGTGGTCTATGCCAACACCAGCGCGGCAGTGAAAGCTGAGGCAGACTGGGTTGTCACCTCCAGCAACGCGCTGAAAATTGTCGCTCATCTGAAGCAGGAAGGCCGGAAGATCTTATGGGCATCAGACCGTTTTCTTGGCGATTACATTCAACGTGAGACCGGAGCGGACATGCTGCTCTGGCCTGGCTCCTGCATTGTCCATGAGCAATTCAAGGCTGATGGGCTGCGGCGGCTGAAAGAGCGTTATCCGCAGGCGCAGGTGCTGGTGCATCCCGAATCGCCAATGGATATCATTCAGCTCGCGGATTACGTTGGTTCGACAAGCAACCTCCTCAGCGCGGCCAAATGCAGCAGCGCACCGGTCTTCATCGTTGCCACCGAACCGGGTATTTTCTATAAAATGCGGCAGGCCATGCCGGACAAGCTCTTTCTGGAAGCCCCGAAGGCTGGCGAAGGCGCAAGCTGCGAATCGTGCAGCCGCTGTCCGTGGATGGCCATGAACGGCCTGCGCAATGTGCTCGCTGCGCTCAGAGATAGCAGCAATGCCATTCAGATTGAGGAAAGTGTGCGTGTCCGGGCAGTGGAATCCATCAACCGGATGATGAATTTTTCGTTCACCGCTAACCAGCCGTCTTGCGCCTGAACAGCTCTTCAACGGGAGAACCATGAACAGCATTCGACCATCCTTCTCAAGGCTCTTTTTCGCCTTGCTCCTCATGCTGGCTGCTGTCAACACAGTCAATGCAGAGAATACCATCAAGTTTCTCGACAAGGAACTGATTAAAAAGCTCAGTCACAGCATTTATGAAGTTGTCACGCCAAAGCTGGAGAGCAAAAAAATTGCATACGACCGGCCGCTACCTTTAGACAAATTGGATTTCAAAGAGCGGAACGAGAAATACCACAGTATTGGCACTGCATTCTTTATCAATGATAAAGAGTTGATGACTGCCGGGCATGTGTTCAGCCCGCTGTATTTTTCTTTGCAGAAGGACTTTTTCATCCGGGACAGCGAAGGCAAGGTGTATCCGGTCGGAAAGATCCGCAGATACTCGACTGTGCGCGACATGCTGGTCTTTGATTTGGAACACTATCCAACGCAGATCGCTCCGCTTGCATTCAGCGGCCCGCTTGAAATCGGCGACACGGTTTTTTCCGCAGGCAATGCCTTGGGCGAAGGCATCTCTTTCCGGGCAGGGCAGGTGGCCTCCTTCACCGACGAGCGCGAATACGGATTGTGGAAGGACATTCGTTTTTCCTCGCCCGCCTCGCCAGGCAACAGCGGCGGCCCGCTGCTCAATCTGGCTGGCGACGTTGCGGGCGTGATCGTTCAGCGGGCAAATGCGGGTGAGAACTACAACATTGCCGTGCCGATCAGCGAAGCCGCAAAGCTTGCAGCGGACAAGGCTGAATTCCAGCTCCGCAATCTCACGGTAGGCATCGTCGGCACAGACGAGACGGTGGTCAAAGACTGGTCGTTCAGCCTGCCCATACCTGCGCCGGTGGCTGAAGTGGCGGAAAAATCGCAGAACGCGCTGAATGACTTTTACAAAGGCTTGGCGGCTGAACTGGAGGGAAAGGTTAAAGATAACAATTTTCCTCTTGGCGAGCGGTTCCGTCATGCGCTGCGCAATCAGCCGACTTTTCAAGGCTTCTCAGCTCTTGCCCCGGACATTGACTTCAACAAATGGAATATGGTCGGTTATAGCTTGGACAAACTGCCGCTTTCTGCCGAACAGAATGTCTGGCGGGGCGAGTCACTGCATTTTGCCTTCCAAACCCTGATCGAAAAAGATCCGAAAACTCCGCTCAAGGCCTTTCTCGACTCGCCGAAACTGATGATGGACACTTTACTCAAAGCGGTGCCCTACTATCGCTATGCGGGGCAAGAGAAAGTCCGCATCACCAGCTTCGGCGCGCCTGACCAGCAGAATGCTTGGACAGACAGACTGGGCCGGAACTGGTCGTATTCTCTCTGGTTCAGCGAGCATAACAATACCTTTCTGACGAGCCACTGCCTGCCGCATCCAAAGGGTGCACTCTGCAACGTGACCGTGAAGCCTGCCGGATCGTTCAAGCTGAATTATTTCGGGACCCTCAAGGACAGCACGGATGAGATGAGTGTAGGCTATGAGGGCGACGTGGACGACTGGACGGAATATCTCGCCTTGGGGGAAAAATATCTGCCCGTCTTTTTCCAGAAGGCCGAAATCGCCAGAAACGGAGACAGGCTAAAGGTGAAGCTGAAGGATTTTCAATTTGCGTTCAGCAACCCGAAAATTACCGGCAAATCTTCGCTGCATCTGCATCTTGGCTACGCCAACGACCAGCTCATTGCCGAAGACTTGGTGCTGCTGGAGCTGTTTCCGCAAAAGGGCAGCCCGGCGCAGTACAGTATCCGGCCACTGTTTGAGGCCAGCCCCTTCAGCGAAGAAAATTACGTCGCGAGCTGGAACGAGGCCATTAGTGGCGCAGGGGAATATTCCGGCAAGGTGATGAACAAAGACGACCGCCGCATTATGCAGCGCATTGCGCCGCAGACCAGAAAAACCTTAACCGCCTTTGACGGCAAGAAAATAGAACGGGTCTTCGCTGTCGGCTGCGCTTGCAAAAGCACGGCAGAAGAGGAGGGCGGCCTTCAGCAGGACTGCGGCAGCTTCTTCAAAGGGATTGAGTTCTTCTGAACTGTGTCCGGCCGACTGATCATTCCTGTTTTCATCCCGCACGAGGGCTGCCCGCACCGCTGTCTCTTCTGTAATCAGCGCACCATTAGCGGCCAAGCGGGCCAGCCTGTCACGGCGGCGGATGTACGGGCGGAAATTCACACGTGGTTAGACAGAGCCAGCAGCGGAAAACACGAAGCGCAAGTGGCGTTCTACGGCGGCAGCTTCACCGCTTTGCCTCGTTTTCGGCAGGAAGAGCTGCTGACCGCCGCTGCGCCCTTCTTGGCATCCGGGCAGGTGCGGTCGCTTCGACTCTCCACCCGGCCTGACTGCATGAATGCGGAACAGGCCGCTTTTCTTACGGTTCATGGAGTCACCACGGTTGAACTGGGGGTGCAGTCGATGAATGACAAGGTGCTGGCTGCCGCAGCGCGTGGCCACACCGCCGCTGACACTGGACAGGCGGTTGCGGTTCTTCGACAGGCGGGCTTGGAAACAGGCATTCAGCTCCTCCTTGGCCTGCCGGGTGACAACCGCACCTCACTGCGCCGCACGGTCGAGCGGGTGATTGCCCTGCGGCCTGATTTTGTCCGCATCTATCCTCTGCTGGTGCTACGCGGCAGCGGGCTGGCAACGTTGTTCCAGCAAGGGGAATATACGCCGTTCAGCCTGGGCAAGGCCGTGGTTCTCGCCGCCTTCATGAAGGAGCGGTTTGAGCGGGCAGGTATCCGCGTGGTACGAATGGGTCTTCAGGCTGGAAGCGGACTGGAAGCCTCGCTGCTGGCTGGGCCTTGGCATCCTGCCTTCGGGGAGCTGGTCAGCTCACGGCTGATGCTCCGGCAGACACGAAAGCTGTTGGCGAAGGCCGCTACGGATAACGTCGCGCTCCGTATCAGCAGCCGTGATCAGTCTGTGTTTCGCGGGATGAAGTCAGCCAACATCAGGCGGCTGGAGCAGCTTGGCCTTTGGCGGCGCGTCACGCTGATTGCAGATGCAGAACAGGCAAGGGGAACGGTGCAGGAAGTGGCGGCGAAGCAATAAAAAAAAGACAGCCGGGCACCCTGCAACACATAAAGAGGTTCGCTGCCGCTGCTTCCTTCCGGATCTGACGGGGTTCACGATTCTTCATTGTGCAGGACCCAGCTGTCAAACTTGGGGTCGCTTGTCATGTGGCGGAGAGGGTGAGATTCGAACTCACGGTACTTGCGTACACACGCGTTCCAGGCGTGCACCTTAAGCCACTCGGTCACCTCTCCTGAGCCGTGAAAAGCACCAGTCGGGACTGAGCTGCTCTCACCTTCCGCAGCCGCTTCGCGGCGGTTTTGCTACACGTCCTATTTAAACCAAGTTCACGTGTTTGACAAGATAAAAATGAAAGACGCGGCTTTTTTTTCATCGCCGCCGTCGGAAAAACTCCTTCAAGATGCTGCCGCATTCCTCTGCCCGCATCCCGCCGGTGATGAGGAAACGGTGGTTCAAACAGCCATCGCTGCCGATGCGGTAAACCGACTGAATCCCCCCGCTTTTAGTGTCTGTCGCGCCAAAGACGATCCGCTCTACTCTGGCGAGGAGCAGGGCAGTTGCACACATCGGGCATGGCTCCAAGGTGACATATAAGGTGGTACCAGGCAGGCGATAGTTGCCGATCTTCTCCGCTGCGAGACGCAGGGTGCGGATTTCCGCATGGCCGGTCGGGTCATTGGCCTGAATGCAGCAGTTGCCTGCGCCCGCCAGCAAGCTGCCATCCTTATGCACCAGTACCGCACCCACCGGCACTTCGCCCAATGCCGCCGCCTGCGCCGCGTAGGCAAGGGCGATGTCCATGAGATATTCATCTTTTCCGCTGCTTGTCATGATGGCCATTGTAGCCGTTCCGCTGCCTGATTTCCAAAAGAAAGGTGAGGAACTGGGCATGATCAGCAGCGGGCGGCAGCCGTGATAGAGCCAAAGCAACACAATTTGAACCATCGTATCTGTCCTTTCGAGCGGAGCGAGAAATCTCACGCCAAGGAAGCGAAGATTCTTCGCGTTGCTCGGAATGACATGCAGGTTCACTGTATGCTGCTTCAGGCGAGTTTTATCTCTTTCTGCGCGGAATGCGGCGTGTTTACGGCTCAACCGCCGCTTGCGCTGCTTGAGCACAGCCGTTGCGCACGAGCTTAGGATTTGGAACTCCTCAGCTCATAGAGCTGGAGCAGCACCATGCAATTTTTTTGCGAATCAAAATACCTCCCTTCTATATACTAAAAAGGCTCCCTTTTGAGATATAAGAACCTCCTTTTTGATATATAGAAGGGAGGTATTTTGATAGGCAAAACCTATGCCTTTTGATAGGCAAAACCTATGCCTTTTGATAGGCAAAACCCATGCTGTTTTTCAGACGGTATAGGGAGAGGATGTGTTCATGGTGTTCTCCTCTCCTCCTTGCGCTTGTCTGCGCTGCTGCGGCACGAGGCCTTAGAGCTGAAGCAGCATACCGTGAAACTGCGCGATCATTTTTCAGTCCGCTTTACACCCTCTTTACAATTCTCCCTGCCGCCGACAAACTCTCTTTACATTCATAGCGTAAATTGCAGGCAGACAGGAGGGACATAATCCCCATGAGTGACAAATCCTTCACAGGAGATATATCGTGAACGCAACGATCAGCAGAAGAATCGGCACAGTTTTGATGGCAGCACTGATTTCCGCAGCCCTTGTTCCAGCAGCAGAAGCCTGCCGTGGAGGAAGGGGAGGGCGCGGCGGCAAAAACATAGGCATGAACTGTGACATGAAAGGTGGCCGGGGCGGCGCAGCGTTTGGTATCTGGCAAAACCCGCAGGTCGTGCAGGATTTGGGTCTGAGCGCAGATCAGGTGAAGAAGCTGAAGGAGGCTGAGTTTGCCTCGCGCGAAAAGCAGCTACCGCTGATGAACGAGCTGGACGGCCTGCGCCTGAAGATGGATCAGGCCTTTGCCGCTGAGCCGGTGAATGAGAAGGCTGTGCTGGAGCTGACCGAAAAAATCTCAGCGGTCAAAGGCAAACTGGCTGTGCAGCGGGCTGAGGACAAGCTGGCTCTGGGCAAAATTCTCACCCCTGAGCAGATGGGCAAAATGAAGACCATGCGCGGCATGAACGGCAAAGGCGGTGGCCAGCCGTGCCAAGGAAACGGCGGCAAGCCGTGCAATGGGAAGGGAGGCGGCATGGGCCAAGGAATGGGCGCAGGTAATCCGCAGAATTAAGCAGCAAGAGTCTGGACTTATCGTGAGATCCCCGGTATGTTCTCTCTTGATGGAGAACTGCCGGGCAGATTCTGTTTCACTTTCACTTCAACCTGCATGAGGTATTTTTCAATGAGTATCAAACGTGAATGGACCACCCCGATCACCGCAGGCGCATTCTTGCTACTTGCCGTCACCGGCCTGCTGATGTTTTTTCATGCCGCTCCCGAATTTGCTGAAGAAATGCATGAATGGTTGAGTCTCGTCTTTGTGAGTGCTGCCTTGCTGCATTTGACAACCAACTTTTCTGCCTTCAAACGCTACCTCAGCCAGCGCAGGGCGCAAGTGATTTTGGGTGTGTTCGCCGTGCTCGTGCTGGTCAGCGTCATTCCGTTTAACGAAGAAGGTGAGGAAGGGCCTCCATTTGCAGCACCAATTCGGTTGCTGGCCAAGGCTCCGCTGGCCGAGGTGGCGCAAATGGCCAAAAGCAGCCCGGAGCAGATGATCGCCGAATTGAAAAAAGAAGGCATCGCGGTGCAGTCGGCTCAACAGAGCCTGAGCGAGCTGGTCGGTGATGATTTGCGCAAGCAGGTGCATTTCATGCAGATGATGTTGGAAAAACGAGAGCCAAAATCTTGAGATAGGCGACATGCCATGAAAACGCCTCCGAAGCAGCAGACAGATATTGATCCGGGGCTGCTGCTTGATCCGCCCCGCCGGAAACGCAGTCTCGGCTGCCTGTTCTGGCTGCTGCTTCTCGGCGGCCTTGCCGCTGGCGGCTATTTCTATCGTGAACAGCAGAAGGGCGGCCAACGGCCGGCCACGCCGCAAGTCGAATATAAAACCGAGAAGGCCCGCATCGGCGACCTGACCGTGACCGTCACTGCCACTGGCACCCTCCAGCCGACCAATCAGGTGGATGTGGGCAGCGAGCTTTCCGGCAACATTGCGGATGTGCTGGTTGATTACAATGACCACGTCAAGACTGGACAGGTGCTGGCCAAGCTGGATGTGTCCAAACTTAAGGCGCAGGTAGAGCAAACGCAGGCTTCCTTGGCGGCGGCCAAAGCCAAAGTGCTAACCGCCGAAGCCACGATTCAGGAGACGGCAAGCAAGCTCAGTCAGCTCAAAAAAATTTGGGAACTGAGCGGCGGCAAGACCCCGTCGCAATTCGACCTTGATGCGGCGGCAGCAGGCGCGGCGCGGGCTAAGGCGGAAAAAGCCAGCGCGGAGGCGGGCGTGTCCGAGGTGCAGGCCAAACTGAACATGACCCTGACTGATCTGAGCAAGGCGGAAATCCTTTCGCCGGTCAACGGCATTGTCCTCAGTCGCAGCATTGAGCCGGGCCAGACTGTGGCCGCCTCCTTTTCCGCGCCGGTGCTGTTCAAACTGGCGGAAGACCTGACCAAGATGGAATTGCAGGTGGATGTGGACGAGGCGGACATCGGCCAAGTCAAGGAAGGCCAAGATGCAAAATTCACGGTGGATGCCTACCCAGACCGCAAATTCGCCGCTGTGATCCGGCAGGTGCGCTTTGCCTCCACGGTCACCAACGGGGTTGTCACGTACAAGACTGTGCTGATGGTCAATAACAACGATCTCGCTCTGCGGCCTGGCATGACCGCAACTGCCGAAATTGCAGTGCAGAAAGCGGAAAAGGCCCTGATCGTGCCGACCGCCGCCATGCGCTTCAGCCCGAAGACGCAGGACAGGACAGAGCAAAAGAAAGGCTCCTTCCTTGATTCGCTCATGCCACGGCCAAGATTTTCCAGCAGCGGCAATAATCGCGGCAAACAAGGCAAGGCAGACAGCAAAGGGATGCAGCAGCTCTGGCTGCTGGGCGGAGACGGCAACCCTGCGCCAGTCCAAGTGAAAACTGGCCTCAATGATGGCAGCAGCGTGCAGATAGCAGAAGGGGATATTCAAGCGGATGATGCAGTCATCACCGGTGTTGCCACGGAAGGGAAAGGGCGATGAGCAGCGTTGGCGAGAACAGCAGCCAGCCGCTAATCCGGCTGCGCGGCATCACCAAATCCTATGGCAGCGGCCAAGCATTGACGTATGCCCTGCATGGTGTTGATTTGGACATCGCCAAAGGGGATTTTGTCTCGATCATGGGGCCAAGCGGCTCCGGCAAATCCACCTGCATGAACATTCTCGGCTGTCTCGACACCCCAAGTTCTGGCCAGTATCACTTCGGCACTATTGAAGTTAGCCGGATGAGCCGGAAAGAGTTGGCCAAGCTGCGCCGTTATCACCTCGGCTTTGTCTTCCAAGGCTTCAACCTGCTCAATCGTACCTCGGCCCTTGAAAATGTCGAGCTGCCCCTAATGTACCGGGGCACTCCAGCCCGCCAGCGGCGGCAGCTTGCTCACCATGCCCTAAAGATTGTTGGCTTGGAGGGCCGCGAATCACACACGCCCGGCGAGCTGTCCGGCGGCCAGCAGCAGCGGGTGGCCATCGCCCGTGCCATTGTCACCAGCCCGTCAGTGCTCTTTGCCGACGAGCCGACCGGCAACTTAGACACTGCCCGCAGCCACGAGATTATGGAGCTACTGGTCGGCCTGAACCAAGAAAAGGGCATCACCATCGTCATGGTCACGCATGAGCCGGACATGGCCGAATACACCAAGCGGATCATCCGTTTTATGGACGGCCATGTGGCGGCGGAAAACAAGGAGGGCTGACAAATGTTCTTCAACACCATTCTGCTGGCCCTGCGCGACATCCGCCGCAATGTGCTGCGCTCCTTTTTGACCATCCTCGGCATCATCATCGGCGTGGCCGCAGTTATCACACTGGTTACAGTCGGCAACGGCAGCACGGCCCGAATTGCAGGCCAGATCGCCAGCATGGGTACCAATGTCCTCATGATTCAGCCGGGCCAGCACCGTGGGCCGGGTTCAGACTCCGCTGCCCCCGCCTTTACTCTTGCCGACGTGCTGGCCATCCGCCGCGAAATCAGCCCGCTGAAGGCTGTGGCTCCGTCTGCCAACGCCAATGCTACAGCGGTGGTCGGCAACCGCAACTGGTCAACCAGCATCACCGGCAGCACCAACGAGTTTTTCACCGTCCGCAACTGGGTGATCGAGAGTGGCAGAGCTTTTGAATCAACTGAGCTGTCCGCAGGCAAGGCGGTTTGTGTGATCGGCCAGACCGTGCGCAAAAACCTCTTTCAGGAGGAAGACCCGCTCGACCGCAACGTTCGCCTCGGCAAGGTCTCCTGCCGGGTGATCGGCCTGCTCCAGGAGAAAGGTCAGTCGAGCATGGGCCGCGATCAGGACGACTTAATTGTCATGCCTCTGCTGGCTGTGCAGCGGCGGTTCACTGGGCAGCGGGACGTGACCCTGATACAGCTCGCCGTGGAGGATGGCGGCTCGACCACGCAGGTGTCCGAGGACGTGACCAGTCTGTTGCGCAAACGACGGCGGCTGGCCGAGAATGAGGAGGACAACTTCAGCATCCGCGATACCAAAGAGCTGGCCGCGATGCTCACCGGCACCACCAAGACCATGACCGCTCTGCTCAGTTCGGTGGCGGCGGTCAGCCTACTGGTCGGCGGCATCGGCATCATGAACATCATGCTCGTCTCCGTCACCGAGCGCACCCGCGAAATTGGCATCCGCCTCGCCATCGGCGCGTTCGAGCGCGAGGTGATGATGCAGTTCCTCACCGAGTCCGTGGTGCTTTCCTCGCTGGGCGGCATCATCGGCATCATGCTGGCATTGGCCGCATCCTACGGCCTCAGCGGCGTGCTGGACATCCCCTTCCTGCCGGATATGAACATCATCCTGGTCGCCTTTTTCTTTTCCGCCGCCGTGGGGGTGATCTTCGGCTATTTCCCCGCGCTAAAAGCGGCCCGGCTTGATCCGATTGACGCGCTGCGGCATGAGTAATCAAGCTGCTTCTTGCTTTTTCAGCAGAAAAAAATTATAATTTTTCTATCGGCATGTTGTCGGGCGGATATTGATCGGCTCGGACCTGTTTCATAATCCAATCACAGAAGATGATGAAAAAAATATTTGCCCGCCCAATAGATTTCAGCAAGGTTGACACGTTGATTTACCACCTTCCAGACGGACCTTCTTTTTCAATGGAAATGAACGATGTTGCCGAATTGTTTAATTTCGACATGGAGTTTGGCGACATCTGCGACACCTCAGATATTGACGGCGTGATTCATTTTTTCCCGAAGGGAAACGCTTGATGCCGTTGCCCTCACCCTGCCGCTGAGTTTTTTTCATGCCTGAGCAATTTTCGGCCATGGATTTCAGCGGCGATCATCATATTCACACCAAGCTGTGCAATCATGCCTCTGGAGAAATGGAGGACTATGTCCAAGCTGCTCTAAAGAAAGGCTTGCGTTCCATGACCTTTCTGGAGCATCTGGAATGCGGCCTTCTGTACGAACAGCAGCTTTGGCTTACGCCGGATTTATTTGCCGAATATTTTGCAGAAGGCGAACGGCTGCGAAAAAAATATGCCGACACCATTACGGTCAGGCTGGGTGTAGAAATCGGTTGGAATGCAGCGGCGGTAGATGAGTTGCGGGTTGCGCTGGCCCGTTTTCCCTTCGAGCACAGGGGGCTTTCCTGCCATTTTTATTTTGACGGCAGCCGCCATCTCAATTTATTGAGCAGCAGACAGGAGCATATTGACGCGCTGGCCGCCATCGGCCCGGAGCCAGTGCTGGAAGCCTATTTCGCCAGCTTGATCGAAGCCTGCCAAGCCATTCCCTGCGACAAGCTCTGCCACCTTGACGCGGCATTGCGCCATCTGCCGCCGTTTCATCTCTCCGCCCGCCACCGCAGGCTGATCAGTCAGCTCCTACAGACGATGCGCTGCAACGACATTGCTCTGGAAATCAACACCTCCGGCTATGAAATCCGGCCTCAGCCCTACCCGGTCTTTGAGATCATCCAAGAAGCTGCCGCAATGGGCATTCCGCTGATACTTGGCTCCGATGCCCACCACCCCAGCCAAGTAGGTCGCCACTTTGAGCGGCTGGCGCAATAATCCTTTTTTTTCTCACCCGCCCGGCAGCCAGCGTTTCAGTGTGGCGGCAAGCTGCACCTTGTCAATCGGCTTGGTCAAATAATCATCCATGCCTGCGTTAAAGCACTTTTCCTGATCGCCGCTCATGGCGTTGGCGGTCATGGCGATGATCAAGCGGTGCCTACCGCGCAGCCGACTGCGCAGCCGCTCACTCAAGCTGTTGTTTTCCAGCTTGTCGGCAGTTTCCTTATCCAGCAGCTCATCCTGCTCGCAGCGGCGGATAATTCTGGTCAGACTGTAGCCGTCGAGACGCGGCATCTGCACGTCAGTGATGATCAGATCAAAGCGGTCGTCCTCCAGCAGAATATGCAGTGCCTCCACGCCATCGACCGCCTCTGTCACCTGATGCTGAAACTTCTCCAGTACCACCCGAAGGAGGAAGCGGTTGGCCGGATTGTCCTCCACCAGCAGGACGCGCACCGGCTGAAGCCGAATTGCTTCCACCACAGCAGTATCAATCTTCTTTTTCTGCGGCGGCTCCTCGGCGGTGAGGCCGAAAATGACGATAAAGGTGAAGGTCGCGCCTTTGCCGTGCTCACTCTGCACGCTGATCGTGCCATCCATCAGCTCGCAGAGCTGACGGCAAATGGCCAAACCGAGGCCGGTGCCGCCGAATTTGCGCGAGACCGAGCTATCCGCCTGCGAGAAGGCACTGAAGATCGCGCCGATCTTGTCCGCCTTGATGCCGATGCCCCGGTCAATCACCGCCACCCGCACCGCCACGCTTTCCGGCCCAATTTTCTCAGGAGTCACAAGGACGCGAATAGGTCCTTTTTCTGAAAATTTGATCGCATTACTGAGGAGGTTGAGGATGATCTGGCGGAAACGGAGGCTGTCGCCCTCGACCACTTTGGGCAGCTCTAAAGAGATGTCAATGGCAATGTCCAAGCCTTTCTCTTTTGACAGCACCGAGACTGTGCGGATAGCTGCTTCCACCGCTTCGGCGAGGATGAAGGGATGCTCGTCCAGTTCCATCTGTCCGGCCTCGATCTTGGAAAAGTCAAGAATATCGTTGATCAGCGAGAGCAGCGAATCCGCCGAGAGCTTGACCGTCTCCAAGTAGCTGCGCTGCTGCGGATCAACAGCTTTTTCTAAGGCCAAGTCGGTCATGCCCATAATCGCGCTCATCGGCGTGCGGATCTCATGGCT
>DHWV01000081.1:22314-23463 GCA_002413355.1 Desulfobulbaceae bacterium UBA5173
ATCTCATGGCTCATGTTGGCGAGAAAAACCGACTTGGACTGCGAGGCGGCCTCGGCCTTCAAACGGGCTTCCTGAAGCTGCTCACGCATCCGCAGCAGTTCTAGCTGGGTGCTGATCCGGGCGCGGACGATCTCCAGTTTGAAGGGTTTGGTGATGAAATCCACCGCTCCGACATCCAGCCCTTGCAGCTCGTCGCTCTCCTTGTCTAAGGCACTGAGGAAGATCACGGGAATATGCTTTGTCTGGCTGTCAGCCTTCAGGCGGCGGCAGACCTCATAACCGTCCATGCCTGGCATCATGATGTCGAGCAGGATCAAATCCGGCATCGGCTTCTGCATGGCCAGCTCCAGCCCCTGCGCCCCGCTGGTGGCAACCTTGATTTTGTACTCCGGCGACATGGCCTCGCCGAGCAGCATCAGGTTGTCAATAATGTCGTCGATAATCAGAAGGGTGTATTTCTTTTCGCTCATTATGTCCACAGCGCGCACGGCGGTCTGGATTCAACTACAGGGCATGATGACAAAAACGTCAGCGCAGTCTCTGTGTAGCGCATATTCTGCGCTTTGGCAATACGGAGCGCATCTTTTTCTTCCGGCGGTTATCTCCTCTGGTATTCATCCGCCCGGCGGATGATGAATTCCTGCCACGACGGATCGTTGAAGGCATGGGCGATGGTGAAGATGTCTTTGTCACCCCGGCCTGACATGTTGATGATGATCGCCTGCTCGCGGGACATTGTTGGCGCCTCTTTGATCGCCTGAGCAAAAGCGTGGGCGGATTCCAAGGCCGGGATGATGCCTTCCGTCTTCATCGTGAGCTGAAGGGCGGCAAGCACCTCGTCGTCAGTGGCCGCTTCAAAGCGCACCCGGCCTTTCTCGCCCAGATCAGCGAGAATCGGCGAGATGCCGACATAATCCAGCCCGGCGGAGATGGAATGCGTGTCAAGCATCTGGCCGTCGCTGTCTTGGAGGAACATGGTTTTGTAGCCCTGAGCGATGCCTGCGGCGGCACGGTCAGTCAGCATTCGCGAGGCGTGCTTGCCGGTGTCAAGTCCCTTGCCGCCCGCCTCCACGCCGATCAGCTCCACCTCTGGCTGATCAAGGAAGCCTTGAAAGATGCCCATTGCGTTGGAGCCGCCGCCGACGCAGG
>DHWV01000081.1:23696-38549 GCA_002413355.1 Desulfobulbaceae bacterium UBA5173
GTTGGAGCCGCCGCCGACGCAGGCATAAACCCGGTTGGGCATTGCGCCGCGCTGCTCGATGATCTGCCGCTTTGCTTCCTGGCCGATGATGGATTGGAACCAGGCCACCATTTCCGGGAAGGGATGCGGCCCGCAGGCCGTGCCGAGCACGTAGTGCGTCGTGTCCATGCTCGCCACCCAGTCGCGGAACGCCTCGTTGATCGCGTCTTTGAGGGTGCGCGAGCCGTCTTTCACCGGCACCACAGTCGCGCCGAGCTTTTCCATCCAGAAAACATTGGGCCGCTGCCGCGCCACGTCCTCCTCGCCCATATAGATCGTGCAGGCGAAGCCGAAGCGGGCGGCCATCGTCGCCGTAGCCACGCCGTGCTGGCCCGCGCCGGTCTCAGCGATGACCCGCTTTTTGCCCATCCGCCTGACCAGCAGCCCTTGGCCCATGACGTTGTTGGCCTTGTGCGCGCCGGTGTGGTTGAGGTCTTCCCGCTTGATGTAAATCCGCGCCCCGCCGAGATGATTGGAGAGATTTTCCGCAAAGGTCAGCGGCGTGGGCCTGCCGGAATAATTGGCCATCAGGTCAATGTATTCCTGCCAGAACGCGGCATCTGCCCGAGCTGCCTCATACGCCGCGTTCAGCTCAACAAAGGTTTGATGCAGCACTTCCGGGATGAACGCCCCGCCCCATTGTCCGAAGTATCCTTTTTTCATAGCGTGTTTTTATGTCGTCAGTTCATTGCGTAAGCCGCATCATGCGGGCCGAGAGTCAGAAAAACTACTGTCTTGCCAGAAAGATTCTCGCAAAAGCAGAATTCGCAGTCAGGGATAACTCCGCATTCTTCACAAATAACAAAAATGATACGAAAGTTGCGGTCAACCCGTGCGCTCCGGCAGCCAATCAGATTCAATCTGCTGCTGGCGTTCGCCAAAGTTTCAGTGTTGTGATACGGATTTTCGAGCAGCCTTTCAACCTTCTTTCGGATTTGCGCCTTCAACGAGGAATGCTTCTGAAGGTTGCGAGCGAACAGCTCCTCATAAATGGCCTCGTAGCTATTCACCCCAAATCTCCTTATGCGACAGGAAGTTCAACGTGCCGCTTTCCTTCCGTTCTTGCAGTTCCAGCATGTCGCGGTGCAGATCGGAATCAGGAGCAATGTGGAAAGAACTGCCTTGTTTCGTTGCGATCACGTCAAGCTCTTCCCTGATGATGCGGCGCATGACCGGCTCCAATGCTTTAATAAGTTCCTCAAGATTCAACGTGTTGACTGCCTGCATGTCCTCTATCCCCTCTTGATTCATCTTTTCAGAAGCCGTGCCCGCCGCTTAAATCGCCCTGGTTTACGCTTGAAATGAGGCAATTCACGCTTCAATCATCGTGATTCACGCTTCAATCGGCTCATTTAAAGCGTGAAGCATGACGGTTTACGTGTGAACCAGAGCAGTTCACGCATCAATCATGTTGATTCACGCTCAAAACGGAATGATTCAAGCGTGAATCACCTCGCTTGAAGCGTGAATTGCGACGATTCAAGCGTGAAACGTGGCAAACGAAGTGAGACGTTCTCCCGCTTCATCTTTATAGTTTTCGGCTCACCTGAACCGTGACCGTCCTGCTGTCCCAATCCACATTCAGGACGTGGACAAGGAAAACTCCTGTTGAGGAAGCAAACTCTTGGCTGCCGATGCCAACGGTTGGAAGAACGAT
The DNA here is from genome assembly GCA_002413355.1 of Desulfobulbaceae bacterium UBA5173. Taxonomy (GTDB): domain Bacteria; phylum Desulfobacterota; class Desulfobulbia; order Desulfobulbales; family Desulfobulbaceae; genus Electronema. Next base: position 25,393 of record DHWV01000081.1, read on the forward strand.
TGAGTCCTTGCCAGCAGGCGAGATGGTAATTTTAGCTGTTATCTCTCCCGTATCATCATGGAACGAGACAGACAACCTTGCCTTCGCCTCTTTGGCGAACTCGCTTTTGTTCTCGCCGATGGTGTATTCTTGGGGATCAGCAGGTTCCTGCACCGCTTGATGAATCACCGGCGGCTTTGGTTTTGGCACTTCTGCCGTTTTCTCAGGCGGCGTTTCAATCTTCGGCGGAATTGCTTTCGATTCCGGCTGCGGTGTCGGCGCGGGAAGCACTGGCGCAGGCGGATTGCCGTCTTTTAGGCCGAAAAAGTTCCTCAGCTCAGGCGTGGTGATTGTAACCACGACAGCAAGCAGGGCAATAATAACGCCAATGAACGTGAGTATCTGATTCACATCCCATTTCTTGCCGTTGCTGCTCATTTTGCCAGTTTTTTACTTGGAGATAGGGACATTACGAAACTGCACCGCAAAACGTTCATTTTCAGTATGACACTTTATTTCAAATAATGATGCTATGCTGGCAGCTTGATTGACTCCTTCAAATTCAAAAGAAGCTGTTGTTGGAACACCAGCAACTAAGCGTCTTTTTAGCTCATTCTCAGCCCATTGACCTCCAACTATAATCTTGATAGAGACATATTCATTCCCTATGTCATCATACAATATAGTTCTATCAGCATTATAATGCTGTATCACTATTTCTTTATCTTTGTTGTTACTTGTTATAGAAACGTTACATGTAACAGATTCACCTGACCTCTTGCACTCTTTCACGTTAAAGGTAAAACCTTTAACTTCTTGAGCAGCATATCCTTTGTCAATTTTCTTCGCAGTAGTTGCAGTATGTTCTGGCGCAGGCTTCTCTTGCGCTACCTCCTTCCCCAGCAGCTCGTTAATCGCCTGCGTCTTCGCAAAATTGCTTTTCGCTGAATCAATTATATCAGCCGTCTCTGAATCCAAGACCTTGACCGTCAGCCGCACGTTGTCGCCAAATGGTGTCAGCGTTCCTGTCACCAGCGCATCAACCCCGGCAATCTTGCCCAGCTTTCGTGCTGTCTCCGGGTCAATCAGCCCAGTTGCCGAGAGCTTGTTCTCCTTGATGATGCTCTTTAAATTGGTGCGGTCAATCACTCTGAAGCCTTTGCCCGCACCAGCCAGCGCAACTGAAAACTCCTCAGCAATGAAGCGGTCAAGCTGCGTCACATTCCCTTCCAAATCGGTGAAATCGACCACCGCGACGGTCTTTTTTCCTTTCGCCGCAATCTTCTCCGCCATCGCCGAGGAAAGCTGCTCAATCTCCTTCTCGTATCCCCACGCAGAAGACACCAGCAATGAAAGAAACATCACTGCGCCGCAGATTGAAAGAGAACGAATTTTCTTGCTCATGGAAATATCCTCATTGAAATTGTAAATAGTTTTTTTTCGTCTTCAGTGAATTGCATTCATCGTCCCGCAAGCGCAGCCAGTTCGGCAACAGACAGCTCTGTAGCTTCAGCAACCATCTCCGGCGCAATGCCTTGCCGCAGCATCCGTTCCGCAATGATCCGTATGCCCTCCGCTTTCCCTTCCTCAAACTTGGTCTGACGCAGCTCCTCTTGATGATACTCCTCAATCATCCGCGCCCGCTCCTCTGGGGAGAAGCAGTTGCGCTGAATGGCGGCGAAGAGCTTTTGAATCGCGCTCTGCTGGTACAGGCTTTCATCAACTTCCTCGTCAAGCGTGTCGTTAATGGCCCGCAGCCAAGCGCGGCGCGGCTCCGGCGTGTTTTCGTCCGCATATTTCGGGCAAAGATAAATCACCTTGTGCGGAATCTCCTTCAGCGGCCTACCTGCAAGGTCATGTGGATCAAAATTTGTCACTGCAATATCGCATTGATGGCGGTCGCCGGAGGTGAGGACGACTACGGTATAGACGGCCAAAGGCGGACGGTAGTTGTGCGAGCTGGCGATCTGCTCTAGCAGGGCGGCGCAGTGATAGTAAAGAAAGCGGTCGTAGTGTTCGGCGGTGCGGGCGTGCTGGATGTCAATGATGATCCGGTGCTGCGTGTCTTCGGCAAAGAGATCAAAGCGCGGCTTGATGTAGCCGACAGGCGGCTCAAACTCCTTTTCCGTCTCCACCAGCTCGACACTCACAGGCAGGCCGATGATGTCCTGCGCAAAGGCGGTGAATATCTCAGGATCGCAGAACGCCTTTTTGAAAACGACCCCGTATTTCAGCGATGCGACTTTTTTCATGGCTCCATATCCTTCATCATTGAATGTGTTCAATCTGCCTGCGGCAAGCCGCCGCAAAATCCTCTGGGAAATGACTGCTGATGTAGCGGTGCTGCGCCTCGCTGAACGCGCCCATTGACCACGGCAGCTTAGGCAGAAAGGCATAGAGCAGCCGCTGGCCGTTGCGGATGCCGATCCGCTTGGAGTATTCTAGCGAAGTGACCATTCTTGCCCCCAGTTTGGCAAAGATATGCTGGGCCAGCAATATTCCTCGGTCAATTGATTCGCGCACCGCCGTGTCCGCTTCCAGCACGTTGCCGATTGGCTGGCCGTCCGCATTGGCAATAACCATGAGCTGCAATTCCCACTGCGAAGTCTGCGCCTTGGGGACAAAGAGCAGCACGTTTTCGTCTTCGTGGACAATCAGACTGCGCTCTTTCTGCTGATCGCCGTCCGTGCGCACGTTCTCCCGAATACAGCAGAGATAATCGCAGAAAAAATCGCTGTCGCAATCCTGCCGGTATTGTTCAATCACATCGGCAACCTGATCGCCGCAGCTATAGCTCGGCATTGCCCCGCCGTCCGTTGTCGCAACCGCTTCCGGTGTGAGCGCGTACTGCTGATGAATCATCTGGTGCGAAGCATGGAGACGATAGCCGGAGCCGGAAAAGTCGTAACCAAAATTCCAGCCCCAAAGCGTGGCTGGATGTTGGCCGCTCTGCTCTGCCGCCATCAGCACTTTTTTGCGCAATGATTCCAGCTCATCCGTCGTCAAACTGCGTTTGGGCAGAGCAAGATTGATGCCGAAGCGTTCGGCCAGCACAACGATCATCCGTTGATAATACAAATGGCGTAGGCCGCGCATGTCCGCAAAAGTCAGATCAGACGTGCGGTAACGAACCGCATCATGGCCCATGTTGGCGGCGTAATGGCCCCAGGGAATATAGGAATTACGGCGCAGGTATTCAAAAACATGGGTTTCGTCCTGCGCAAACCGCCCGACAATCTCGCTGCCGCCTTGCACGCCAGGCCGCAGCACTATGATTTCCTTCCAGCGATCGGGCAGATGCGGATTGTTGGCAATGGTTTCAAATAACTCGAAATCGTCAATGTCCGACTTGCCGGGCCGTAGATATTTCAGGCCAACTGGCTCGCCGTTTACGTCGAATTCCATCCGGCAGCAGCCTTGTGCCAGCAGCATTAGCTCTGCCGAGTCAGTGGAGCTAGCGGCCAAAGCGTATTTCAGCGGCAGTGGCAAACGTCTGATCATTGTTTGCCGCTCAGTCTCGTTCAGGCCAAGGGCCTGCGCCAGCGAGCAGTCCGGCGGTGGTTCTATTTTGATCAAGCTGGAATTTTTCGCTCGCGCCGCCGCCCAAATCGAATCAATATACGTCGCGCCGTGAAAGGGTAAGGCGTTGGGAATTTCGTAAATCCAGCGGCCTGCTGGCTCGTTCACATCGCCGGGCGGAAAATTGGCTTGATTGTCAACTGGTGAGCCGTCGGGCAGCGAGCCGAGATGAAGGAGAAAATCTTTGTCGCGCAGATTGCGGACAGAATAGCTGGGCCGGTGCAGGCCGACCCGGAATGTGCCGGTTGGGGTCACGCAGGTTCTCATGGCGGTCATCCTCTGCTGCTGGAAAGAAAACAGGCTGCTCGACAAAAACGTTGCGCTCAGGAAAAGTTTCTGGTCATATTAGACCATGCGGCATGATTTTTCACCTCATTTTCGGAGAGAAGGACAGGGCGGGGCAGCAGACAATGGGCGTTCCACGAGTCATTTTTCGGGTCTGTGAGACCCTGAACTGTCCAAAATTCCAGTACGGCGACTCATTCACCGTCTCTGGCGTGGCGGTGATGATGCGCACCAACGGCGACAGCTCCTTTGTCAGCAGTGCGGCGGTTCACGCCAATCAGAGCCGGGAGAACTGCGAAATTCTCTACGGTGACTTTGTCAAAGTCATCATCAAATACGAGCGTGCCGACCAGATCCCGGACTGCCTGATTTCCTGCACTGGCTGCACCGGTTCCCTCCGCCTTGAGCATCTGCGGCACAAACGAACCAGCCCGGAACAGGAGGCACTGTTCAACAACAACAAGGAAATTGCCGGATTGCTGGAGGACTTGAGCCGTTTTCCCTTCTTTCAAATCATCAGCCATGAGAGCTTGGCCGAGCTGCTGCGCAACGCTGTGCTGGAGGAATTTAAAAAGGATGACATCATCATCCGCCAAGGCGAACCGGGCAGCAAGCTCTACATTGTCGCTGAAGGCAAAGTAAGCATCCTCAATGACACCGGCATTTCCATTTCGACTTTGGAGCAGGGCGAGATTTTTGGCGAGATGAGTCTGATCTGTGACGAGAACATCGGCGCGACTGTACAGGCGGCTATGGACTGCAAAATTCTCAGTGTGCATCACCGGCATTTCCAGCTCGTGCTGGATCGTTATCCGACCATGCAGCGCTACTTCACCAAGCTGATGGCCCAGCGCTTGAGCCGCTCGAACAAAATCCGCTTTGACGACTACGCTTCAGGCATGATTGGCAGGCTGGAGGAAATTCCGCCTGAAGCCTTGTTTCAGACGCTGCACACCAACGGCAAGACTGGCATTCTCACCATCTCCGAAGTGGCGAAGGGCACAGCCCGCTTCTCGCTCCGCCAAGGCGCGTTGATCAAGGCTTCATACGACGGACAGAAGGGTAAGGAGGCGTTTTTCCGCATTCTCCGCGAGAAGAAGGGCCGCTTCAAGTTCAATCCCGGGCTGCCAAAAGAGGATTTTGACGCGCCGGAAATCGGCTATTTCATGAAGCTGCTGATGGAAGGGTTACAGCAGATTGACGAAGACCGCTCTACCGCCCGCAAACGGCGGAACCAAGAACCGGACAACGAGGAATCCGCATAGCCTTAGAATTCAATCCCTTGCTGCGCCTTGATGCCCTGCCGGTAAGGATGCTTAATCTCGCGCAGCTCTGTAACCAAATCGGCAGCCTGCATCAATTTTTCTCCAGCCCCTCTGCCCGTGATGACCACGTGCATTTGCGGGTTGCGCTTGGCCAGCGCAGCAAGGATTTCCTCCTCGTCCAGCATCTTGTATTGAACCAGATAGGTCAGCTCATCCAGCACGACCAGTTGGTGCCTGCCTTCGACCAGCGTTTTCCGAGCCAGCTCCCAGCCTGCGTGGGCTGCGGCAGTATCTTTGCTCAAATCATCAGATTTCCACGTGAAGCCCCGGCCCATGACATGAAAGTCGAGCAAATCGGCGAAACGTTGCGCAGCAATCAGCTCGCCGTATTTCCAGCTGCCCTTGATAAACTGAATGAAACAGACTCGCTGGCCGTGGCCGAGCGCGCGCAAGGTCAGGCCGAGAGCGGCGGTAGTTTTCCCCTTGCCGTTGCCGGTGTACAGCAGCAAGAGGCCTTTTTGTCGTTCTTCCTGAGGCAGCGAAACTGACGGTTTTCTGCCGCCCGGAGGCTGATTGTTCGGCACCTCTGATTGCATGATCTTTTCAACAGAAAAACAGCCGGGATATGGGGCGGGGAAAGGCGGGCAGGTCATTGACCGCCGCCGGAATACATGGTATTTTCTGTACTGAAGCAGCGGCGGCGCGTACAGTAAATCTTTTCCTCTTCCGATGCAATATCTATGATTCTCTTTTGTGAGGAATGCGGACAGCGGAACAGCATCACCCTGACTCCGGCCTTGATCGAGACCAACAGCTTCACCTGCCAGTTCTGCCGGTTCAAAAGCCCGTTTCCCTTCCTCGACAAAAATAAGAACAGCACCAGTGCCAGCTCGGTTATCGCTTGGCACCCGGAGGTGCTCTGCCTGCCTGCCTCCGCTGAACGGGAGAGCAGTGTCTTTCAGCTTAATTTTGAGGTACTGGGCGTGCAGGAGCCGCAGCTTGCCGTGGAGCCGTTCCGCCAGTTCGCCCGCCTGATTACTGTAGAGCGGATCAGTCCTGGCAGCTTCACTGTGACGGTCAGGCCCATGGCCAAGGGAAAGGGTCTTCAGCCAGGCCGCAGCGTGCCAGCCCTCATTTTTTGCGAAGAAAATATCATGAGCTGGGGAACCGTCGCTTTGACCCGCAGCCAAGAGGAGCCTGCCGCTGCTGAAGAAGAGATGACGATGCCTGTCTCTGAACCAGCGGCCATGCAGGATGAAACGCCTCCTCCTCAGCCTTCACCTGCCCCGCCGCCGCAAGAGCTGCCTGACGAGATACCTCTGGAAGAGGAAGCCTTGCCCGATGATGAGCCGCCGTCAGAAAATGTCAGCGTTGAAATTCTGCATCAGCAGCTCATGCAGTATAAAACTCAGCTCCATCAGGCCCGCACGGCCTCCTTTCGTTTGCAGAAGGAGTTATCCATCCGGCAGCAAGTAATGGACAGCCAGAGCTGCGGCATTCTTTTTGTCAGCCCAGAGCAGCAGATTCTTTACGCCAACCCGGTTTTCCTCAGCCGCAGTAGCTGCACCCTGAACTCCGTGCAGACCAAACGGCTTGACCAGCTACTCACCTTGACTGAGCCAAGCCAGACCGTGGAAGAGGCTCTGAAAAGAGCTGAAGAGCAGGGTAGCTGGCAAGGCAAGGCCCTTGTGCAGGACAAGCATGAGGAGCAGCAGTGCGAGCTACAGCCTTCGGCGTTCTCCATCACCCGCAGCGAGGGCGACGAAGAGGGCAAAGAGAAGGGCTTTATCTGTTTGCTGTTTCCGCAGGAAGGCAACTCAAGCCTTCAGCAGTGCGTCGCGTCGCCGCCTGCGGAGAAAACGGACCAGCTTGGCGCAGGTCTTGGCCTTGACGCGCTGACCGGCCTTGCTGACCGGCCTTCCTTTCAGCAGTATTTGGAGGACTCCATCGCCCTGCTGGGAAAGGAGTCAGAGAGCGGCATCGCGCTGGTGTATGTTGATCTGGATCATTTCAAGCGGATCAACCGCATCTTCGGACCTGGCTTCGGCGACAAGATTCTGTGTAGCGTAGCGACAATTCTAAAAAAATGCGCGGAGGACGCAGGTGCTGATCTGGTGGCCAGAGTGAGCGGAGACGAGTTCGCCATCATCCTGCCGCCGCCTGCCAACAAGGAGCGGGCGCGGAAGCTGGCCGAAAAGATCATGCAGCGTTTCCGCACGCCCTTGGACAACGAGTCCCGCTCCATTCTCATCCGGCCCAGCATCGGCTTCAGCATTTACCCGGATGACGGCGGCAGCCCGCTGGAAATCCTGCGCAATGCGGACACAGCGATGGAGTCGGCTAAAGGGGAGGGCGGCAATCGCATCTGCCAGTGGGACAGCGGTATGAAAATACAGGCTGCGGAGAGTCTGTATTTGGAAAACGACCTGCGCAAGGCGGTTGCGGACAACGAGCTGATCAATTACTTCCAGCCACAGGTCAGCCTGACCAACGGCTCTATCTGTGGCATGGAGGCTCTCGCCCGCTGGGTGCATCCGATGAAGGGGATGATTTCGCCCGCCGCCTTCATCCCCATTGCTGAAAACACCGGCCTGATCGAGAAGCTCGGCTTAGATCTGGTACGCAAGGCCTGCGCTCAGGGCAAAAAGTGGCGGGACATGGGCTTCAAGAAGTTTATCATGGCCGTCAACCTGTCCGGGCGGCTGCTGCGGCGGCGCGATCTCTACCACCAAATCATGAGTTGCATCGAAGGCACTGGCTATCCGCCGGAGGCGCTAGAAGTGGAATTCACTGAGGGCGTGCTGATCGAAAACATGGATTTCACCGTTGATTTGATCAACAAATTGCGGGCGCAGGGAGTGAAGACTGCCATTGACGACTTCGGCACTGGCTACTCCTCCCTCAGCTATCTCCAGCATTTGCGGGTTGACAAGATCAAGATCGACCGATCCTTCATCACCAATGTCACCACCAACAAGACTGATGCGGCGATCACGCTGGGTATCATTTCCATCGCCAGAAATCTTGGCTTCAAGGTGATTGCCGAAGGAATCGAGACCGAGGAGCATCTCTTCTTTCTTCAGAAAAGCCGCTGCGACGAAGGCCAAGGCTTTCTCTTCAGTGCACCGATCTCAGAAAAGGACATGACCGGTCTGCTCCTGCGCGACTCCAGCGTCGCCCTCAGCCATAAGCGGATGATCGACAAATTTTATTCGGTGCTGGCGACAGACAAGCGAAAGCACTAAAAAAAGCTGGCAGCGACCAGCTCCCGCAGCAGCTGAAGCTGGCCGAGCAGGACGGCGGCGGCTGTATCGACGTGCAGTATCCGGCGGCCCATGCTGAAGGCCGCAAAGCCCTGCTCAAGGAAGCAGCCTGTTTCAAAGTCGTTCCAGCCTCCTTCCGGGCCGACCGTCAAGAGGATGTTCTGGTCGTGCTCGCGGGGAAACACCTCCGGCAGGGTCGCTGTCGCACTTGGGTGAGCGATCAGCCCTTTTCCGACCAGCGTCGGCACCACAGCCTTCATAAAAATCTTGAACTGCGGGTGGACAAGCACTTCAGGCAGATGGGTGTCCACAGCCGCCTGCGTCAGGCCTTCCAGCAGTCGTTCGGTGATTTTATCCGGCAGCAGGGCAGGGGAGTGAAAGAAGGATTTTTCCACCTTTGCCGAGCGGATGAGATGGATGCGCCGAACGCCGAGCGTTGCCGCCTGTTTAAGGATGCGCTGGAGCATGATCGGCCGGGGTAGGGCTAGGATCAGCTCGACTGGGGAGGAAGGCGGCGGGTCGCGGTCAAGCCGAACCGCCAGCCGCACCGCAGTGGCATCACGGTTGAGTACCGTCCCCTGCCCCAGCCTGCCGTTGATCATGCCGAGGCGCAGTGTGTCGCCTGCCTCAAGGCCGAGGACAGTGCGAATGTGTTCGGCCCGGAAGTCACTCAGCAGCAACTCGCCGCCGTGCAGCTCGTGTTCTGCAAAAAGAAGGCGATTCATTTGGGGACGACAGACCGAGCCTTTTCAGACCCGATCCGCCCGTCGGATCACATCGCATAAGTCCAAAGCGAGCGAGGAAATTTCCTGCTGATCTTCGCCTTCGGCCATGACACGGATGAGCGGCTCAGTGCCGGAAGCACGGACGAGGATTCTGCCCCGGCTGCCGAGCTTCGCTTCTGCTGTTTTGAGGGCTTCAGGAAAGCCTTTGATCTGCTCTGGGGCAATTCGGCTCGACAGGCGAACATTCTCCAACACTTGCGGATAGGCGGTCATGATTTGCGCCAGCTCGGAGAGCGGCTTTTTCCGCTTGATCATGATCGCCAAAAGCTGGAGCGCGGCCAAGGTGCCGTCGCCGGTGGTGTTGTGGTCAAGGAAGATCAAATGGCCGGACTGCTCGCCGCCGAAGTTGCAGCCTTTGGCCCGCATCGCCTCGACCACGTAGCGGTCGCCGACACTGGTGCGCAGCAGCTTCGCGCCCATGCCCGTCAGAGCCTTCTCCAAGCCCATGTTGCTCATCACCGTGGCAGCCACCGTCTTTTTCTTCAGCTTACCCCGGCTGATCAGATCGGCAGCGCAGATGGCCATGATGTGGTCGCCGTCCACGATCTCACCCTTCTCGTCGCAGACGATCAGCCGGTCTGCGTCGCCGTCCAAGGCCAGGCCGATGTTTGCGCCAAGCTGCCGCACTTTCTCAGCCATCAGCTCCGGGTGGAGCGCACCGCAGTCGCGGTTGATGTTCTTGCCGTCCGGCTCCACGCCCAAGCAGGTGACTTTCGCGCCCAGCTCGGCGAAAACATGCGGGGCAACGCGGTAGGCCGCGCCGTGAGCGCAGTCGAGGACGATGTGGAAATCGTCGAGCGTGTACTTGGCCGGGAAGGTATTTTTGAGAAAGACGATATAGCGGCCGCAGGCATCGTCAATCCGGGCTGCTTTGCCGACCTCATCGGCTACCGGGCGCAGCGCGGCCATTTTCTGTGAAAAAATCAGATCTTCAATATCTAACTCCACCTCGTCCGGCAGCTTAAAGCCGTCGCGGGAGAATATCTTGATCCCGTTGTCTTGGAAGGGATTGTGCGAGGCGGAGATAACCACGCCTGCGTCCGCCCGCATCGACGTGGTGATGAAGGCGATGCCCGGTGTGGGCAGCGGGCCAAGGAGCTGCACGTCCACGCCCATCGAGCAGATGCCGGCGGCCAAAGCGTTTTCCAGCATATAGCCGGACAGCCTCGTGTCCTTGCCGATGACGATCTGATGGCGTTTGCTGCCTTGTTTGACGACGAACGCGATGGCCCGGCCAATCTGCATGGCGATTTCGGTGGTCATCGGATAGATGTTGGCGGTGCCGCGCACCCCATCGGTGCCGAAAAGCTGGCGCATGATCTGCTTTCTTTCAGTGGGTTGATTGTTTCTTTTTCCGCTCTTCCTTTTGTGCCTCCGGCTTTGGTCGCACTGGCTCAGGCTCGCTGCCCGGCGGCAGAATTTGCACTTCCTGCGGGGTGTAGGACTTGATTACCGTTTGCTCGTGCCCGGGCACAGACACAGCAAAGACCTCCACCGGCCCAGTACGCGGCAGGCTGCCGCTGCCGACATGAACCGAGGCCCGGAAAAGCAGAGGCAGAGCCTGCGTGTCGGCAAGCAGACTCTCCGGGATGCTGGCGAAGACCGAGACCGCGTCCGGTTTGAGCACGACTGGTCCGGCTGCGTCGCGGATGCCAATCGGGATGTTGTGGATGATCTTCTCAACAAATTTTTCCCTGACCGTAATTTTGGCCGCCACCGTGGTCTCGCCGATCAGGCTGGCCAGTTCCGGCGAGAGGGCAAGATGCACCGGCAACGTGGCGGAGCGGGTTATCCCCTCCAAATTGATGAGATAGGTCTTCAGCACCTGCTGCCGCTCCAGCAGGGCGTGCGGCCCAGAGACTTGGATTCTGTCCGGGCTGAGGGCGATTTCCTGCAAGGCGTAACCCGGCGCGACCTTGCCTTCGGTCTGGGCGGCGATTGGAATTTCTTTCTGTACCAGCTGGTCAATTGAGAGGGTGATACTGGCAGGCTGCATCCGCAGCACGGAGACTCCGCCGGGCAGGGGCAAGGAGAGGCTGTCGGTGTTCAGCACCATCGTGTCCGGTTTACTCCCGGCCAGATCCACCGGCAGGGAGAGCGTCCGGTTGCGCAGCTCCTGCATAATGCTGCGCGGGCCGCTCAACGTCACGTTCACCTCTTTCTGGTACTGATTGTAGATGACCAGATTCTTTGGCAGATTGAGAAATTCTATCGGCACGGTGAGCGTCATCGCCATCTGATCCGCACCGACAACCAAAAACCAAATCAGGATGCCGAGTGCGAACGAAACCGCAGCCAGCAGCAGCTCCTTGCAGCGTTTTCTGCTGTCGCGCAGCATATGCAACCAAGCTGGCTTCACTGTTGTCGTGATGTCCATCGTTTCCATAGAGAAGGCTTTTGCTCGCGCACGAGAAAGATGTCTTTCAGCACCGTCTCCAGCTTCTCTTCGTCCCGCATTGGCGTGATCACACCACCCTGCACCACGGAAATTTCCTGCGTCTCCTCAGACACGGAAATGATCACCGCATCGGTCATCTCCGATAGGCCGAGGGCGGCTCGGTGTCGCATTCCGTAGCGTTTGTCGATGTTGAGATTTTTGGACAGCGGCAGCACGCAGGCTGCGGAGTGAATTCTTCCTTGTTTGATCACCACAGCACCGTCGTGTAAGGGCGACTTGGTCAAAAAAACGGACAGAAGCAGTTCTTGGAGCAGGCAGCTATCGATGATGAAGCCCGTTTCAATGTACTCCTGTAGGCCGGTCTCCCGCTCAATGATGATCAGAGCACCGATGCGCCGCCGGGACAGGCTCACCGCCGCCGAGATGATCTCCGTCAGATCGTTGGCAGCAATGTTCCGGCTTTTGAAGAAGGGGGTTTTGCCCATCTCGGTCAGAGCGCGGCGGATATCCTCTTGAAAGATGATTACCGTGATCAGGAGAATGGAACTGAGAACAGAGCGGAGCAAAAGCTGAAGGGCCAGCAGGTCAAGGGCGGTGGAGAGAAAGTAGAGCAGGGCGATGACCAGCGCGCCAGCCAGCATCTGCACCGCCCGCGTGCCCCGGATCAAAATGATGATCCGGTACACAATGAACGAGACGATCAGAATGTCGGCGGCATCCTGCCAGCGGAACGAGCTGGGCAGACTGAATGAGCTGAACAGGCTGGGCATGGATAAAGGATACGGATAAACAAAATGCGGAACACGCCCAGAGCAGTCTGGGCATGGCAGGCGGCCGCTACTTTTTCTTTCGCTGGAGATTGAATTTTTTCATTTTGTACTGGAGCAAGCTCTTGGTGATGCCGAGCTTCTCCGCCGCTCTGGCCTGCACCTGGTCAGCCTCCTCCAAGGCTTGGCGGACGAGCTTCTCCTCAATGCCGTTCAGCACGTCGGCCAGCGGCAGACCCGGAGGAATGAACTGCTCCAGCTCCACGCCGTAGCTCCAGTCCTGCGGTGAAGGCAGCTGGCTGGAGTCAGGCTGCACATCCTCTGCCTCGATGCGGCAGTTATTGCAGAGAATTGCTGCCCGCTCAATGGTGTTCTCCAGCTCGCGAATGTTGCCTTCCCACGGTAGGCTGACCAGAAGACGCATGGCCTCTGGCGTGATTTCAAATTTTTCCTTGCCCAGACGCTGGCTGTTCTTCTCCAAAAAATGCTGAACCAAGACGGGAATATCCTCCACCCTCTCGCGCAATGGCGGCATCTGAATGCGGATGACATTGAGGCGGTAGTACAAATCCTCACGGAAATTACCTTTTTCCGCCTCATCCTTCAGATCCTTGTTGGTGGCGGCGAGAATGCGCACATCAACGCTGATCGTTTTGTTGCCGCCCACTCGCTCAAACGCCCGCTCTTGGAGAACACGGAGCAGCTTCGTTTGCAAAGGCAAGGCCATCTCTCCGATTTCATCAAGAAAAAGCGTGCCAGTGTCGGCCAGCTCGAAGCGGCCTTTGCGCATATAGGAGGCATCGGTGAAGGAGCCTTTTTCGTGGCCGAACAGCTCG
>DHWV01000081.1:38911-58253 GCA_002413355.1 Desulfobulbaceae bacterium UBA5173
AGCTCCTTGCCGGTGCCGGATTCGCCGGTGATCAGCACGGAGGACAGGGCCGGTGCCACCTTTTCGATCAGCCGATAGACAGCCAGCATGTTCGGATTTTTGCCGATCATACCGCCAAAACCAGACCGTGGCGTGGCTTCGGTGCGCAGCCGGTTGACCTCGCGAATCAGGCTGTAATGCTCAATCGCTTTACGCGCTGAGGCGATCAGGGCCTCATTCGAGAAAGGCTTGGCCAAATAGGTGAACGCTCCAAGGTGCATGGCCTCAACCGCCTTGCCTACTTCGGCGTAAGCTGTGACCAAAATCACCGGCAGATGGCGGTTGAATTCCTTCAGCCGGGCCAGCAGCTCAATGCCGTCCATGCCCGGCATTTTCATGTCGGAAAGGACCAAGTCGAGATCGGTTTCCCGCGCAATTTTCAAGGCTGCCGGGCCGCAGTCGGCGGTGAAGACCTCGTAGTCTTCGTCGCGCAGGAGTTCAGAAAGAACAATCAGGTAGTTCGGCTCGTCGTCAACAACAAGAATGGTGTGCATGGTTTGAGGCTGGTTCAGAAATCATTGTTCAAGGCGGTCGCGGAGCTGCTCCATGATCGAATCTGGCGGAAAAAAGCCGGTAGCCTGTCCCGCCAAGCCCTTGATTCGGCTGTCGCCGTGATAGTCGCTGCCGCCGGTGACCAGCAGGTTATGCTGGCGGGCCAGTCCGCTGAAGCACTGGATCATGTTCCAACTGTGGCCGGGATAGTAAAGTTCCAGTCCGTCCAGATGCCGTTCGGTCAGCTCGCGGACGAGCTGCGGCTGCATGTTCAATGCTGGATCGATGATCCCTGGATGAGCCAGCACTGCCACACCGCCCGCTTCGTGCAGTATAGCAATGGTTTCCGCTGCTGAATAGGCAAATCGGTCGCACCACGCCGGTTTGTTTCTGGCGAGATAGAGGGAGAAGGCTTGGGCAGTGCTCTGGACATAGCCTTTGGCAAGCAGCAAACGGGCGATGTGCGGCCTGCCGGTCTGGCCGCCGCCGGAAATGCGCTCTACTTCCTCAAGACTGACCGCCATCCGCAGCCCGACGAGCTTGGCGATGATGTGCAGGTTGCGCTCCATGCGGCCTTGCTGAAGGCGGGCCAGTGCAGTGGCCAGCTCCGGGCTGTCAAGATCAACCCCGTAGCCGAGAATATGCACAGAGCTGCCGTTGTGCGTGGCACTGACTTCCAGCCCGCTGATCACGTTCACGCCCTGCTCTTGACCTAAACGCATCGCCTCCTGCACCCCGGACACCGTGTCGTGGTCGGTGAGGGCAAAGCCGGTCAGACCGCCTGCAACCGCCATGCTGATGAGCTGGGCCGGAGTGGCCATGCCGTCGGAATGAACGGAATGAGTATGGAGGTCAACGCACATAATCCGCACTCAAGAGCGGGGCAATTGCGGCAAAAACCTGCTCCACCGTGATCGCTTGCAGGCATTTGTTGTCAATGCAGGGCGTTTTTCGATGATTGGCCGCACTGACGCAGGGCGAACAGGCCAGCCCGGCAAAAATCGATGTGGAATTGCCGAGCGAGCCGTAGAGCTTGGGTGTTTCCGGCCCGAAGAGAACAAAGGACGGCAGGGAAGTAATAGAGGAAAAATGGCCCGGTCCAGAATCGTTGGTCACCATGAGCAGCGAGATGGAGTAGAGCAGCGGTAGCTCGGCCAGCCTGACCGCTGCGGCAAAGTTGAGGCAGCGCAGATTGTTTACCTGTCTGCACTTCTCCGCTGCCTCTTCTTTTTCCGTTGCTGCCCCGGTAATCAGCACCAGTGCATCCGGTGCGGCGGCCAAAATACGCCGGATCAGCTCCACATACCGCTCAGGCATCCACCGCCGCTGCGGTAGCATCTCGCTGGCGTTGGGGTTGATCAGCACCAGCCGGTGCCGGGTCGGGTTGTAGTCGGGATATCGTTCCGCCACCCGTCGGCGCATTCCGTCCAGCTCGGTTGCTGTGAATTGAACCTGTGGCAGGGTGATTTCCTCATCGCTGATCAGCTGTTTGCTGTAGGGCAGTTCTGGTTCCGCTGCCAGCAGACTGTTGACCAAGGCAATGAAATTTTTAGCGATGTGCAGATGGGGATTATACGCCACCCGGTGCGTCAGCATTTCGCCCCGGTACAGTCCTTCACCGCAGAAACGGTGGAAGCCGACCCGGTTGACTGCGCCGCTCGCGCCGGTGAGCAAGGCGGTGAAGCGGGAAAACAGTTCCAGATCAATCACGGTGTCTATGCTCTGCTGCCGCGTCCAGCGCAGGAAACGGAGGGTGTCCCACGCGAGAGTAAACAGGCTGGTTTCTCGGAGCGTGAAAACATTTTTCGGTGGAATAGTGCCGGTGAGATCAAGGCTGGCCCGGTTGCGGGCGAAGATGACGAAGAACAGCTCTGCGCCCAGCATGTTCCGCGCTTTGCGCAAAGCGGGATCAGCCAAAATAGTGGAACCCATCTCCGACAGCTCGATGAAGAGAATGCGCTTGGGTTTGCTTTGCGGGCGCGGCAGAAACAGTTCTTTCAGCCGCAGCAACTGAGTGAGCAAGAACGTGAGCGGAATGCCGACATGGCGGTCAACCGCGCGCATGGTATCAACTTTCATGCGGCACCTGAGCTGCTTTTTTCTGCGTCAGATAGAAGAACAGTCCAGGTAGAGCAGAGGCCAGTGAGATCAGACCGCAGAGCAGAGAAAAAGCCAGCACTTTTTCTTTACTCGCCTGAATCAGCAGAAAAAAATGAATCATCGCTCCTTCCCGCACGCCCCAGCCAGCCAGCGAGATCGGCAGGATGGTCAGCAGGATGACCGGCGGCACCAAGGCCAAATACACCTGAAAGGAATAATTTAACCCAACTGCCTGTCCGGCTAGGAAAAAGGAGCACATGGAAAGGAGATGCACAATCAGCGAAAGGCCCAGTTGCAGGCTGATCAGGGGCAGCGAGGAATATACCTGAAAATAACGTTCTGAGAGACGGCCCAGAAAACCGAGATAACGGCCTGCGGCAAAAAAGGAAAATTTGCGCAGAAAAAAAAGCAGGAGCAGCCCGGCGGTGAGGGCTGACAGAATCAGCATGAGGGGATATTCCACTTCCGGCGGCAGCAGATGGTGATTTGCCGCCAAGGTGCCGATGTTGAGCAGGAGCAGTCCGGCTAAGCCGATGATCCGGTCAATGAAGACTCCAAAAAAGGCATCTTCAGCGGAGCCGAGGCGGGCGCAGTCCAAGATGCGGATGCCGTCGCCGCCGATGCTGGAAGGCAGACCTTGATTAAAAAACATGCCTTTGAAAAAACTTTTTAAATAAAACCACGGCGGCGCGCTGAAACCAAGCCGCTCCATGATCAGCCGCCAGCGGCAGGCGGCCACGCTGGTGCAGACAATTTGAAACAAGACGGCACCCAACAGCAAGGCGGGCGAGGCGGTCTTGAGGGCAACGGCGGTGCTACTGAAATCAACACCCCGAATAATCAGAACAAGCAGCAGGCCAGCCACAGCCAGCTTGATGCCGTAGGTCAGCAGAGTTTTGCTCATCGGTATTTTTCGGCTTCCTGTTCACAGCGCGGACAGGGCCTGAAGCCTGCTTTCCGCGCCACATTAACGCTGATGAACTGCAAAGAGGATTTAGTGCTGCGATGCTGCGGGCAACCTGGCAGATGAAAGACACCGCTGTCCGGGTCGGCGTGAACTAACAGCCCGGCGGAAGCAGGTGCGGCCAGCCGTGTCCGCCGCTGGCGTTTCCGTCCTCGCCGGGCGGCCAGCCACTGCCACGGCTTGAGCAGCGCGGTCTCAAACAACCAGCGGCCAGCGGCGGTTAGCTGTTCCGGGATCACAGGACGCTCCTGCTCAGTCCGCCGAAAGACAAAAAAGGTCAGCACAGCGAAGAGGGCGTTGGACAGCCAGAGACCAACCGGCACCGGCATCGCCCTGTCTTCAGCCATCACTTGGCCGACAGTTGAAACCATGTAATACAGGACGAAAAAGGCCAGTCCCAGCGGAATGCCCGCCGCCCTTCGGCCCGGCCCGGCTTGGAGGCCAAGCGGCAAGCCAAGCAGGCTGAGAATCAGGCAACCGACCGGCATGGCCAAACGATGGTGGTACTCGCTCATGAAGGTGATCACGTCCTGCGGCTGCGCGTCCGGGCGGCTTGCCTCAGCAAGAAGCTGCGCCTGCGACATGCTGCTCTTGCTCAACTGCGTGACATCGTCGCCGTCAATTTTGGTCGGCGGCCTGAGCGGAATTCTGAGCTGGTAGCGGCGAAAGCGGACGGTCTGATTGTCCATGCCGCTGGTGCTGTGTAAGGTGCCGTCCTGAAGCACAATGGTCACGGCCATTCGGCTGATGTCGGCCTGCATCCGGCCATTCTGAGCCATAATGATGTTCGGCTGCTGGCGGCCCCGCATGTCCGAGACATAAACCCCGCGCCATGCTCCGTTGTGATCGGTCTCGTCCACATAGATCACCACCTCGCCCAGTGCCTCGGTGAATTTTTTCTCCTTGATGCCCTTGTCGATCTTCTCTTTAGCAAGCTGGTACATGAGCTGACGCATGGCCACTTCTCCCGCCGGAATCAGACGGACAGAGAACCAGCCGGTCAGCAGGGCGATGCCAGCGGCCAGCAGAGCCACAGGCGGTAGCATCCGCCGCAGGCTAATGCCGCAGGCTTTGAGAGCCAGCAGCTCCCGGTCGTTGGTCAGGCGAGTGAAGCCGATGATCACTCCGGTCATGCTCGCCATAGGGACGACATAGAGCAGCAGATGCGGAAAGATGTACGAGAACAGGCGAATGAAGTCGGCCAAGCCAATGCCCAAATCCAGTACGACCTCCAGTAACGGAATCAGCCGCACCAAAAAGAACACGCAATACAGAATGAGAACGCTAGCAAAGAATGGTGCCAGCAGTTCTGTTGTCAGGTAGCTGTAAAGCAGCAGCGGCGGACGGCAGTTACGGTGCATGAGTCTCCGCAGGCTGGGCTGCTTGCTCTCCGGCGGCCTTCGGCGCGGCGGGCGCAGGCTTCGGGCTGATGATGTTCTTGATGTTCACATCAATCCAGTGCTGATCCCACCATTCCACCGGGGTGACAAAAATGCCGTGCACCAGCATCGAAAAATGGAGATGATCGCCTGCCGCCATTCCTGACATGCCGGAACGGCCAATGATTGCATCTTTCTCCACCATCTTGCCAACCGCAGTTTCAATTTTGCTGAGATGGGAGTACAGGCTGCTGATGCCTTGGCCGTGATCAAGAATGATCATGTTGCCATAGATACCTAAATATTCGGCGAAAACAACCTTGCCTCGGTTGGCGGCCCGGATTTCCGCCCGCTCGCTGGAGGCGATGTCAATGCCGAGATGGGTCTGCTGGTCGATCTCCTTTCCCTTGTAGTAATACGTGCGCTGGTCAGCGTAACCGGCCCGGCCTGCGCCCGGCATCCGCAGGAAGCGATCCTGCCAGAGCTGCTCCGCTGCGGTGTTCCGGCAGGCTTCAGCGATTTTCGCCGCATTCATCACCCGAACCTTCTGGTTGACAAAGAGGTACTTCTCCACGTCCGTCCCTTTCATTTCCGGGTAATACTGCTGGAATTCAGGCAACTTCTTTTGGAGAAAGCTATCCGGGATTTCAATCTGATCGTGCTTCTCCCTCGCCTTCTTAAAGTGGACGGCAAAGGCAGCCTGCGCCTCGTTACCCGCCTCATCTTCACCCACAACCCGTGTGTTCTCGGGCTTTTCGCCATTCCACGGCAGGGCGATGTAGGCGATATAGGTTTTGTCCTTGCCGTGCAGCGGGAAGCCGGGGAAGAACGTCTTCTCCATCATCACCCCGTGCCGTGCCAACGGTTCGGAGGAGCTGTACAGCACCATGCCGCTGCCGCCCTGCTGGAGGTGCATCTGGGCGTGCTCGACCGTGAGGATGGGCGGGGCGGAATCCACTGTCACCGGGAAGCGGAGTTCCGTGCTGTTGCGTTTAAGGGAAAAGTCATGCACCGCCAGCAGCAGCTCCGCCGCGCCCTCTTTGAGACCGAGACCTTTGGCATCCATCTTTATGGTTTCGTTCACCTGTGCAGGCCCGGCCTGAGCGAACCACGACTGGCGCGGATACTGGCGGTCAAAAAGCGGATAGACGGTGCCATTCTGGAGCAGGCTGACTGTGATCTGGCGGATGCCGCTCTTTTTGTCCGCCGCCTGAACCGGCAGTTCCATTGCCCCACCAACAAATTTAATCTCCTTGCCCACGGAGACGATGGGATGCTCGAATTCCAGCAGCATGAAAAAAGCCGCGCCGATGCCGACCGCCGCCAGCATGGACAAGGCGATCAAAGCCAGCCTGCCCAGCTCTCTGGCGTTGGAGGAGCGGAAATAGGAGCCAAAGCCGTTTCTGCTCTGTTTGATCATAATCAGTTTCTCCTGATGTGCTTATTCGTTCCAGATGATCTCATAGCGCTGGACATGCAGCTCTGGCGCGGCGGTAACTGCGATCCGCCTGCCCGTTGTCTGCTCCAGTAGGTGCAGCTGTCCGGCTTCCTCCCGCAGAAGCAGGTCAGCCAAGCGAGGATTGACCCGCACGGTGATGCTGCTGCCGTTAATCTGTCCTGCATCGCGGGATATCCTGCGGAATATCTCATAGCAAAGGGTGCGCCGGGACTTGACCGAGCCTTCGCCGCCGCAGCAGGGACAGCTCTCATTCAGTGTCCGGGAGAGATTCTCGCTGGTGCGCTGCCGGGTCATCTGCACAAGGCCGAATTCCGACATTCTAAGGATGTTCGCCCGGCTGCGGTCTTTGGCCATTGCCTCCTGAAGCGCGCGGTAGAGAGCCTCCCTGTCCGCTTCGGCCTCCATGTCGATGAAGTCGATGATGATGATCCCGCCAATGTTGCGCAGGCGGAGCTGGACGGCAATCTCCTTGACCGCCTCCATGTTGGTCTTGAAGATGGTTTCAGCCAGATCCGTCTTGCCCACATAACGGCCTGTGTTGACATCAATCACAGTTAGGGCTTCGGTGGTCTCTATGATAATATACCCGCCCGAACGCAGCCAGACTTTTGTATCCGCCACCCGGTTGATTGCCGCCTCAATGCCGTAGGCTTCAAAGAGGGGCACGTCGCCGTCATAGTGCACGATCCGGCTTTTCAGCTTG
Source organism: Desulfobulbaceae bacterium UBA5173 (assembly GCA_002413355.1). Lineage (GTDB taxonomy): Bacteria > Desulfobacterota > Desulfobulbia > Desulfobulbales > Desulfobulbaceae > Electronema. The sequence continues at coordinate 46,048 of DHWV01000081.1, forward strand.
GGCGCAAAGGTGCTGACAAAGCGGAGCAGTCGCTCATGCTCTTCCTCAGAATCAATCACCACCTCGTTGACGCTGTCCGTCAGCAGGTCGCGGGCGGAACGCAGGATCAGGTTGATATCCTTGTAGACCAGACCAGGCACTGGCGAGCGATCCGCAGCGGATTTGATGTCGTCCCAAAGAATCATCAGGAACTCCATGTCCGCCTCAAGTTCCGCGCTGCTGATGTTCTCGGCCACCGTGCGGACGATAAAGCCTGTGCCTGCCGGACGTAGGCGTTCAATCTTTTCGCGCAGATCCTCGCGGATGCGCTCATCCTCAATCTTGCGGGAGATGCCGATATGGTCGGTCAGGGGCATGAAGACCAAATTGCGGCAGGCCAAGGTGATGTGACAGGTGAGCCTCGCACCCTTGGTGCCGATGGGATCCTTGGCGATCTGCACCATGACGGTCTGCCCTTCTTTGAGCAGCTTTTCAATACCGGGGTGAGCTGGGCAGCGGCTGCCTGCGCAGGGTTCCTCAGGATAATTGCGGCGGCAGCAGGGCTTGTCCTCGCCGGAGTTGATCCGATCCTCGAAATGGGCCAAGGAGGAAGCGTGGACATCATCCACATAGAGAAAGCCTGTGCGCTCTAAGCCGATATCAACAAAGGCTGCCTGCATTCCTGGCAGTACCCGCACCACTCTGCCGCAGTAGATATTGCCGACCAAGCCTTTCTCAGTAGGTCGCTCAATGTGAAATTCCAGTAGGTTGCCGCCTTCAACCAAGGCGATCCGGTTCTCGTAGGGTGCGGCGTTGATCAGGATGTCTGTGTACATGGTCATGGTTCAGGGCTGCGTTGCAACAGGCATGGTCTGACAATGCGCCCAAGAGCCGGAAGTCAGGCACCAGAGGCGATGAACGGGTGCAGCTCAGATCACGGATGTCGTTCAAGTCTGAAAGGCCGGGCGTTTGTCCGGCGGCGGAAAAAACGGCATATAATACTCTGCTTTGCGACGGCTCACAAGGGAATTGCCCTGCCGGGCCGCTGACGATGCGCTTCTGCTGGACATTTGGGCAGATTCTTTGTACAGTGCAGCTATCATGTCAGTACGCAAGAACAGCTCTCATCTCATGCATTCCCTTCGCTGGTCGCTGGCCGGTCTTGCCGCCGCGTGGCAGGAGACTGCCTTTCGCCAGGAAATCTATTCGTTCTGCGTTCTCATCCCGCTGGCCATAGTCCTTGGCCACAATGGTGTTGAACGTGCCCTGCTGCTCGGCAGCCTGCTGCTGATCCTGATCGCGGAACTACTCAACAGCGCAGTGGAAGCAGCCATAGACCGCATTGGCCCGGAGCGGCATCCCCTGTCTGGTAGGGCCAAGGATCTGGCTTCAGCAGCGGTCTTCATCGCCCTGATCAACGCCGCGCTGATCTGGCTGCTGATTCTGCTGGGGTAAGGCTTCTGTCATTACAGTAACTTGCGCATTGTCTCCCCGTCATCTGAGCTGCTGCCGTACACGCTGTCAAAGCCCAACACCGCCGCAATCCTGCCTGCAAAATCCTTTTCGTCATCGCAGCAAACGATGCGGCCGTGCCGAGTGAAGCGCAGCTCATTCCGCACATGATCCAAGCAGGTGATGACCAAATGCCGCTTCTTGCTTGAACGAATCAGCTCATCCCGGCTGACGGCGTATTCCAGCAGATCAAGGTCAAGCAGACTGCGCCGGAACGCGCCCTGAAAGCGGTTGCAGACGTTGGTTTCCAGCGGATTTTCCTTGATGTTGTGAGGGCGATGCTCATTGCTCATCGGGCCGTCACCGTGCCGGGTCTGGTAGGCGCGGGTAACAAGCCATATTTCCATCTCCCTGCCGCTGTTCAGGGCCAGCGCGTTGGCCGTGCCGGTATTTGCGCGGGTGACATGCGGAAAAAAGCCGAACTGCTGGTCTAAGAGCAGCCCCTGCGCGCCTTCATAGATCAGGTCGCTCCACGTTTCATTCTCCGACAGGCCGTGCGTTCTGCGAACATGCGGCGAACTGGTCACCTTTGCGCAGCAGTCCCAGAACGCCTCCACCGAAACGTTAGCATATTCTTTATAGAAGAAAGTGCGGAGCAGGTCAAGGCGGGTTTCCACAACCCAAGGATAAAAGAGGTCGCCAAAAGTGAGGGAGAAATGCTGCGCCTCTCGGTTGAGCGTGTCGCCCACGCCAACCCCGCAGCTGCCGTGCGGGTGATGCTGCCGGTTGCGGGCGATGTCATACGGCGTGGTGACTGGGCAGGCTGCGTCCACATGGAGCAGCGGCTGCACGCCCTTGGCCAGAAGGACGTTCAGCTCGTTGATCATGCCCACCGGGTCAATGGTGCAGAAACGGGAAAAATAGGTCGGCGCGCCGCGCAGAGTGCCTGCGCCGAAGTTAGAGAAAACGTGACGTAGGCCGTTGGCAGCCACGGTGTGCCCGGCCTGCTGTCCGCCGCAGAAGCGGATCACCAGCGGTTTGGCGCAGCTCCGGCAGAGCCAGTCTGTGACCAGCCCTTTGCCCTCATCGCCGAAGCCTGCGCCAAGGACAGCCTTGCTGCTCACAGGAGGACAGGCGTTCCCGGCTGCGTGGTGGCTGCCGTTGCTGATTTGACTTCCGTCTTCGGCGTGTTCCGGGCGATGATCTCCGGGATGACCTTGGAGACATCCTCGTGCCGTTCAAGGATGATCAGATTGTCGCCCATGAGCTGCTTCCAGCCGTCCATTGTCGCCTGCATGCTGCCCGCGCCGGTCTCACGGATGTGAAGGTGAAAGACGTGGTATTTCTCCCGCGCCTTGTCCAGCAGAAAGGTGTCGGCACTGTAGTTTTCGTACTGCCCGTCGCCCATGATCCGCTTCAAAGCCGTAGCTGGCACATCGCGCAGAGTCGGCTCATCGCCGATGGTGAAGAGAAAACCTTTTTGCTTTCGTTTCTCGAAGCAGTCAATCGAGGTGTGGAACCCAGCAAAATACCAAGCGAGCAGGTAGCTTTCACCGGCATTGCCGCCACCACCGCCTTCGAGATAGACATCAGTCAGCCATTTGTCGAGCAGCGCGTCGCTCGACTCGAACTGACCGACTTGCAGCGGACTGCTGTCGCACTCGTGATCGCCGACCGCTAAGAAGAGTAGCTGCGGGTCGTTGGTGCCGCTCTGAATGATCCGGCCCATGATGGTGGGCAGACCTTCCTTGACTAAATGGTGCGGAATCGAACCCATCGAGCCGGTCACGTCCAAAGCGAGAATGATCGCCATCGACTCAGGGTGTTCGGCGGAGTCCCGCGCCTCACGCAGCCGCACCCCGTACGGGTTCATGGCGTTGTTGATCGCCCGCTGCGCGAATATCTCGCGGGCCGATTTGGTTCCATAGCCCACCGAGGCCGCCCTTGCCGCCCGGTCATCCACTGAATAGTGTCCCCAGCCCATGATCAGTTCCCTCCGAAAAGATAGGCGTAGCGTTGCCTGGCGATCTCCAAGGTGATCTCCGCCTGCCGTATTTTGATGCCCAAGTCAATGTCTTTGCTCACATAGTCGTCGCAGTTGAAGTCGCTGGCGAGAATCAGGCTGTGAGCAGTGGCTGGCGAAAGGTCGAGCATGTTCTCCTGCTCCCGCTGCATCTTGCGGATGCTGATTTCTAAATCCTCGATCTTGCGTTTATAGACCAACTGCGCATCCTCAGCGATGGCAGCGGCCCTGTCTTCTCTGATTTCCTTGTTGTTGCGCTTCAGCGAGCCGATGAAGGCTCCGCTCAAGGTGTTCTCTTCCATGCTTTATTCTCCTCGAAAAGGACTATAGCCAGAGCAACATAATTTGAAGCATCGTATCTGTCATTTCGAGCAAAGCGAGAAATCTCATGCCAAGGACGAGGAGGAGATTCATCGCTTTGCTCGGAATGACGCGCAGTTTCACTGCATGCTGCTTCAGTTCTAAGGCCTCGTGCCGCAGCAGCGCAGACAAGCGCAAGGAGGAGAGGAGAACACCATGAATACCTCCCGTCCCTATACCGTCTGAAAAACAGCATAGGTTTTACCTATCAAAAGGCATCGGCTTTGCCTATCAAGAAACCTCCCTTCTATATATCAAAAAGGAGGTTCTTATATCTCAAAAGGGAGCCTTTTTAGTATATAGAAGGGAGGTATTTTGATTCGCAAAAAAATTGCATGGTGCTGCTCCAGCTCTATGAGCTTAGGAGTTCCAAACCATGCTCCGGCCGCATTCCCATTCCGCGCAGAAAGAGATAAAACGCGCCTGAATCAGCATACAGTAAACCTGCATGTCATTCCGAGCAACGCGAAGAATCTTCGCTTCTCTTCCTTGGCGAGATTTCTCGCTCCGCTCGAAAGGACAGAGGTGATGATTCAAATTGTGTTGCTCTGGCTATAAAGGACGGTTCTCGATCAGTCAACGTAGAACGGCGACAGGGCTTTGTCAAGCAAAAGGTCATGAGGAATCCTCATAAAAAAAAGCTGCCCGTCCTGGGGCAGGACGGGCAGCAAAAACAGCAGATTTTTTCAGACGGGCGGACAAGAGCCTCCCTCGAAAAATTATTACTCCAGCACGAAGTCAGAGCGGCGGTTCATGCCATAATCAGCCTCTTCGGTGCCAGGAAAGAGCGGACGCTCTTCGCCAAAAGACATGGTTCTGACCCGGCCTGCTTCCACACCCAAGTTGACCAGATACTTTTTGGCACTCATAGCCCGGCGTTCGCCCAAAGCCAAGTTGTACTCCTTCGTGCCGCGCTCGTCGCAGTTGCCCTCAACAATCACTTTGGCCTTGGGATGCGCCTTCAGGTGCTTGGCGTTGGCCTCCATCTTCTGGGCCTGATCCTTGCGCACTGCGGACTGATCAAAATCGTAGTAAATGGACTGCATTTGCGCTGAGGAACGGCCGTTCTTGCGCTTGTAATCAGCGGACTGCTCGTCCCCTGCAAAGCCAGGAGCTTTGCCTGAGTTCGCAGTCAGCGGCTCAACTGCCGGGCTGGCGTTGGATGAGTTCTGGATGTCAGCGGCAGCACCAGTCGAGGACGGCAGGCCGTCCAAAGCGGCGGAGTATTCTCCGGCAGGGGCGGCAGCTGGATCCTCTGCTGCACCGGAATCAGCGTCATAGACTGTACCGCCGTCCGTCTTCGCTGTTTTCTGCTGCGTGTACGGCTCAACTGGTTTCGGGCCGCAGCCAACCAGAGAGGAAAAAGCAAAAGCCATGCAGACGCACAGCATGGCACGGGTCATGAAGGTGTTCATAACAAAACCTCTGTCAATTTAATAAATGGGGGGAAATGCACATAGAATGGACGGGATCAGGCAGCATGAAAACCTAATATGATACTTTTTCCCGCCCACAGCGTCAAGGAAAAACGTAATTTTCACGCTGAGAAAACAACTTGGGCCTTGCCTGAACCAAAGTGCGGTGCAGGCGCAGTTCAGTGCTCCCGCACCCGCATCAGGCAGAGCCAGAAGCGCATGGCCTGCGGCAGTTTGCTGTCAAATTGGCAGGTCTCCAGCCGGAGAATTTCAAAGGCAGGCTCCGCCGCCGCGCAAATCTGCGTGGCAGAAAGACGCGGCGGCCCTTCGCCGTCAGCAAGCTGATCGCTGTTGCCGGCCATACAGAACCAGAGGCCACCCGGCTCAAGGCAGGCTGCGGCTTGGCTGACAAAAAGTCGCCTGCGTTCGTCATTGCCCATGACATGAAAGCAGGCCCGGTCAACCAGCAAAGAAAACTGCCTTCCCTCTATCTGACAGGCGAGGAAGTCCTCGGCGAAAAAGCGGCACGTCAGCGCTTTGTCCGCCGCGCGCTGCTTGGCCTGCTCAATGGCGGCTGAGGAAATGTCCATTCCCGTGACCTGAAGCCCCTGCTCCGCCATCCACATTGCGTTAGTGCCAGTTCCGCAGCCGACTTCCAGCACCTTGCCGCCGCACTTGGGCCAGCCGGCAAAGAGGTTCATCAGGTGAATGTCCGGGCGGCCTGTGTCCCACGGCGTGTTCTTCTTCTCGTAACGTTCCTCCCACTTATGCTTCTCCTGCACAGTCTGACCTCCTGGTGAAACAGTTGTATGGTGAACTATGATTTGGTTGATCCCGTCAGTACGGCTTGCGGCCAATCAGGTTGCCTGCTGGATCGTAATTGCAAACCCAGATTTGCGCTTTGTCCGCGCAGACAGCCATCCCGCAGCCAACCGTTTTGGTGTCTTTCCACACCAGCTGTGTGTAATTGCCGCAAACCGCTTGGCAGCTATTGTCCGCATAGTTGTAATCTGCCGCTTCCTTGCCCCAACTTGCCACCACGTCTTGCGGCTGTTTGCGGCTGACCTGCTGAGTGCCGTCAGACCACATAACCGGGCTGGACCAGTACATGTTCTCGCCGTATCCGCTGCCGCTGCTCGTCTGGGCACAGCCAGAAGCGGCCAAATGCTCAGCCCAGCGTTGCGCGGCGGCGGCCAGCTGTGATGACCACCGAAGCGCAGGTACACCCGCCTTCGCCCGCCATGCGTTGTGGGCCGAAAGCATGGCCATGACATCAACTGAACTGCCGCCTTCTTTCGCTCCGGCCAGTGCCGACCGCACGCCACTAAAAAACAGGCTCCCGGCGCAAAGACAGACCCATGCGCAAGTCACCAATTGCTTCGTGTTCATCATCTGTTCTCTTGAAAAACTCTCTTGGAAATAAAGGTCGCCACGCTGCCGTCGGCAATGTTCCATCATACTCCGCCGTCGCTTCTGCGCCAAAGAAAAAAGAATTGCGGCGGGCGGCGCATTCCTTTATTGTATGCGCTCTCAACGCTGTCCGCTGCTCAAGCACTTCCGGCCAACGGCCTTCTCCCGCTCATGTCTTCTGCATCCAAGCATCTGCCCCGCATGGAACTCCTTGCCCCGGCGGGCGGCTTTCCTGCCTTTGAAGCCGCCCTTGAGGCCGGAGCCGACGCAGTCTATGTCGGTGCGCCCGGCTTCAATGCCCGCGCCCTCAGCCGCGACTTCACCTTTGCCGAGATTGGCTCGATGATCAGGCAGGCGCACGGCGCAGGCAAACGGGTCTATATCGCCATGAACAGTTTGGTGAAAGAGGCGGAGCTGCCTGCCGCCCTCGAAGCCTTGTCCTGTTTTGAGTCGCTGCGGCCAGATGCCCTGATTGTCCAAGACATCGGCCTGCTCCAGCTAGCCCTCGCCCATTTTCCCAGCCTACCGCTGCACGCTTCAACCCTGCTTTCCGTTCACAACTCGCTCGCCGCTGCGGAACTGACTACGCTCGGCTGTTCACGGGTGGTGTTAGCGCGGGAGATGACCATTGAGGAGATCGCCGCAGTCCATCGCAGCACAACGGCGGAGCTGGAAGTTTTTGTGCACGGGGCGATGTGTTTCAGCTATTCGGGCCTCTGTCTTTTTTCCAGCCTGCACGGCGGCAAGTCGAGCCTGCGCGGCCAGTGCGTCCAACCCTGCCGCCGCCGCTACGACTGGCAGCCGTCCGGCAGAACGGAGAAGGGCAAAGATGCGCCGTCGCAATCAGGCGGATACCTCTTTTCCATGAACGACCTGTGCGGCATTGATCTCCTGCCTGCCCTGCGCAAGGCTGGTGTCCGCTGTCTGAAGATCGAAGGCAGGCTGAAAAGCGGCCATTACGTGGGCAGCACCGTTGCCGCCTACCGCATGGCCATTGATTCCTTAGATCAGCCAGAAGACCTGCGCCAAGAAATTCTCCGCCGAGCGCACAGTCTGCTCGACGACGCGATGGGCCGAACACGTTCGAGCGGCTATCTGCTCTCTTCAAAGCCAACAGAGGCGGTCAGTCCAGAGCAGTCAGGCAACAGCGGTCTACTGCTGGGACGAATCAAGGGTATCAAGCAGGAACGGCAGAGCGACGGCAAGACTCGCCTGAGTCTACAAACAACCTTGACCGCCCAAGTCAGAGAAGGCGACCGCCTCCGCCTGCACGACGAACTCAACGGCGAGCGGGTCAGCTTCACGTTGCGGACGCTGATCGTCCAAAATCGGAAGCAGAAGGTCGGACAGACTGGGCAGCGGGCGCAGATTTCCCTGTTCATCGACCAGCCGGGCCGCTTTGATCGCAATTTTCAGGGCAGTCTTTTCCGGGTGGATGTGGAGGCACGGATTGCGGCGGAGAAGAGCAGCCGCGAGCGCAGCAAGGAGCTGGCGGGCAAACGGGTTCCTCCGAACCGGAGCAAGGTGGAGCAGATTCTTGCCCAGATGGCGTGGAAGGCCGAGACAGAGCAGGCTGGTGCGGCCGGGAAAAGACCGCATTTCAGTAGTGGACGGAGGGTGGAGGGCCGGAGCGAGCTGCCCTGCTGGATCATGCTTTCCAGCGTGGCTGATCTGCGCGAGCGACTGCCTGTGCTGCCGCAACGAATCCTTCTGCCGCTGCACCGTGACAATCTTCGCCAGCTTGACCAGCAGGCTGCCGTGCTCCGGCAAGCGCAGCCGAAGATCATCTGGCAGCTACCGCCTATCCTGCACGAGGCGGAACTGGCGTGGATGCGGGAGCAGGTACTCCGTCTCCGGGCGGCTGGCTGGCATCGCTTTGCCTTAGGCCATTGCAGCCAGACCGGGCTGTTCGCGCAACAGCAGGGGCTGGAGCTACACGGCCACTACACCCTGAACCTCCTCAACTCCGCTTCCTTGCACGCGGTGCTGCCCTTGGGCCTGCGTGGCACGCTTTTTTCTGTGGAAAGCGAGGCGGCCAACATCGCCGCAGCATTGAGCCACTTCCGACGACGGCAGCGTGGCTCAAGGTCGGCAGCGATGCAGATCGGCATCTATGCCTACGGTCGGCCGCCCCTGTTCACCTCGCGCTTGGACGGAGCGCATTTCCGCTGGCAGCAGCTTGCAGTCAGTCCAAAGGAGGAGCGGTTCAGCATGGAGCGACGCGACGGCCTGACCTTGGCACGTGCTGTGCAACCCTTTTCGCTCCTGCATCGGCGGCAGGAATTGGCCGCGCTGGGCATTGATTTTCTTTTCCTTGACCTTAGCGGCGGCCCAGTGAAAAAAGAAGCGGCGGCATTGAATACACTGTTAGGTCAGGAAGATGGACGACGAGGCAAACGGCCAGAGGTGCTGACCGGAAATTTCAGCGGGGTGTTGATCTAAGCGGCTGGTGCCTGAACGCCGACCTACTACGGCAGCCTTCTCCTTGCTACTGCCAATTCGACCGCCAGCAGCAGCAACGCGGCCAGCAGCGGCCAGATGAACAGCTCCCGGTGCTGCGAGAACTGCCTCGTCTTCCTCACGGTGGTTTCCATGCGGTTGATCTCCTCGTAAATCTGCGCCAGCGAGCTGCTGTCGGTGGCTCGAAAATATTTGGCCCCGGTCATTTCCGCCACTTTGGTCAGGGTTTTCTCGTCAATATCCACTTCAGCCTGCATGATCCGCGACCTGCCGAAGATATCCACGCCGGGCATGGGCGCAACTCCGCGTTTGCCTGCGCCGATAGCATAGACTTTGATGCGCAGGGCCGCCGCTGCTTCCGCCGCTGTCAGCGGAGCAATCTTGCCTGCGTTGTTCACGCCGTCGGTGAGCAGGATCAAAATCCGTGACTTGGCCTGCTGATCGCGCAGGTGGTTCACGCCAGAGGCAATGGCCGAGCCGATGGCGGTGCCGTCCTCAATCATGCCAATGCGCAGTGCGTCCAGCCGCTGCTGAAGCCAGCCATGATCAAGCGTCAGCGGGCAGACAAGATAAGGCCGCCCGGCAAACGCCACCATGCCGATGCGGTCGTTAGGCCGCTGGCTGATGAACTTAGCCACCACCGCCTTGACCACATCGAGACGGCTGGCCGAGCCGCTGAGATCCATCGCTTTCATCGAGCCAGAGATGTCCACGGCCAGCAGGATGTCAATGCCGGAGGCTTCCACTTCGGTGGTGACGCGGCCCCATTGCGGGCGGGCCAGCCCGGTAATCAGCAGGGCAAGGGCGGCCAGACGCAGCCAAGCCAACAATTTGCCCGGACTGACCTTGCGGCTTCCAGCAATGGCTTTCACCGCTGAAATGGACGGAAAAAGCAGAGCTGGGGCGTTGCCTTTGCGGCTGCGCAGCCACGCCAGAATTGGTAGAAGCAGGAGCAGCCAGAGCAGCTCCGGTTCGGCAAAACGGAAACTGTCCATTTATTGCGCTGTCTCCGCTTTGGTGGTTTCGATAAACGTGCGCAGGTTGACGGACAGCCCGCTCATGTGTTCCCGGCTGAGAGATGCTTCGGCAAATTTGACATCTTCGCAGAGCTGAAGCCATGTTTGCAACTCTGCGGCAGAGTTCCGCAGCAGCTCTGGCACCGTCTCGCCACCAGCCTCAATGCCGCTGATCAGTTCACTGACTGTCTGTTTTGACGCGGCAAGCCCGAAACGTTCTTCCAGATAGCGGCGCAGCGTTTGATCAAACAGCTCGGCAAATGCGGCACAATGTTCTGTTGCAGCAAACGTATCCGCCTCAGTCAGCCGAAGCAAGGCTGTTTCATGAGGTAAAAGCGGTGGTGGCAGCGTGCTGCCTTTTTTCTTCCATAAAAAAAACGCGGTCAAGCCAGCAACAATAATGAGCAAGCCTGCGCCTGCGGCAGGAAGCCGCCAGTTTATGTGCTCAGGCAGCGGCACTGGAGCCTCGATTTCCATTTTTTCAGAGGCATCCGCTGGAGAAGACATCGGCACAAGCTGCTGCGCCCGCAGCGGCGCAGGAGTGCTGACCAGTAGCAGGAGGGTAAACAAAAACCAGCGGCTCATCGGGCCAACCTCCGGCTACGAGCACGAAAAAATCCCATTAAGGCGACAAGATATGGTTTGTCAGTGAACAGTTGAAGCAGATCAATGCCAAGGCTGCGCACGGTGCGGGCAAAGCGTTCCCGCTGGTCGGCGGTCAAGGTGGCGTAGGCCCGCACCGTCCATTCGTCGTTGGTGTTGAGCAGCACCTGCTCGCCGCTTTCCGCGTCCTCCAAGGTAATCCAGCCTGCTTTCGGCAGCACCTGCTCGCGGGGATCAGTGACCGAAACCGCAATCAGATCGTGGCGGCGGCCTGCAATCTGGAGCTTCGGGCGGAGGGCCTGCAAGGCATCGTCAAAATCGCCGGGCAGGCAAAAATCCGAAAGCAGGAAGGTCACGCATTTCCGCTTCGCCACTCGGCTGAAAAAATCGAGGGCCTTGCTAAAATTGGTGCCTTTGCCCTGCGGCTGAAAAAAAAGGATTTCACGGATGACGCGCAGAACATGGCTACGGCCTTTTTCCGGGGCAATAAACAGCTCGACCGCATCAGCAAAAAGAATCAGCCCGACTTTGTCGCTGTTGCGGATCGCGGAAAAGGCCAGCGCGGCAGCCAGCTCGGCCATAACCTCCCGTTTTGATTGCCTGCCGGAACCGAAGCTGCCGGACGCGCTGAGATCAATCAGGAGCATGATGGTCAGCTCGCGTTCCTCGGTGAATTTTTTCACGTGTGGAGTGCCGGTGCGGGCGGTGACGTTCCAGTCTATGGCTCGGATTTCGTCGCCCGGCACATACTCGCGCACTTCGTCGAAGTTCATGCCCCGGCCTTTGAAGACCGAATGATAGCTCCCGGCCAGGCTGCTGTCTGCCATGCGCCGAGTGCGGACTTCAATCTGCCTGACTTTCTTTAGAATTTCTTTAATCGCCGCCGCTTCCATAACTTTTACGGCACCGGCACGGTTTCCAAGAGCCTGCGGATGATGTCCTCGCTGGTGATGCCTTCCGCTTCTGCCTCATAGCTGACCCGAATGCGGTGGCGCAGCACGTCCGGGGCGCAGCTTTTGATGTCGTCCGGGATGATGTAGCCGCGCCCGTTCAGATAGGCCAAAGCGCGGGCTGCCGCTTTCAAGCTGATAGTGGCTCGTGGCGAGGCACCGGTTTCGATGTAGCCGCGCATTCCATTGTTGATGCCGGTCGGCTCGCGGGTTTCGCAAATCAGCTCAACAATATACTCTTTAATGCGGTCATCCACATACACGCTGTCCACCACCCGACGGGCGGCTATCACCTGTTCTGGGCTGAGAATAGGCGACATGACTGCCTTGGCATCGGCATGATCGAGCAAATCAAGGATGCGCCGTTCCTGCTCGCGGGTCGGATAGCCGACTTTCACCTTGAGCATAAAGCGGTCCACCTGTGCTTCCGGCAGCGGATAGGTGCCCTCTTGCTCAATCGGGTTCTGCGTCGCCAAAACCAAAAATAACTCCGGCAGCGGGAACGTGCTTTCACCGATGGTCACCTGCCGTTCCTGCA
>DHWV01000081.1:58491-79974 GCA_002413355.1 Desulfobulbaceae bacterium UBA5173
CGATGGTCACCTGCCGTTCCTGCATCGCCTCCAGCAGGGCGGACTGCACTTTGGACGGAGCGCGGTTAATCTCATCCGCCAGAATGAGCGAGGCGAAAATCGGTCCCTGTTTGACGACAAACGATGTGTCCCTCGGATTGTAAATTTCAGTGCCAATAATATCCGCTGGCAGCATGTCCGGGGTGAATTGAATGCGGCGGAAGCTGGCCGAGACAGCAGCAGCAAGTGTCTTCACTGACAACGTTTTGGCCAAGCCCGGCAAGCCCTCCAGCAAAATATGCCCGCCGGTGAGCAGGCCGATCAGCAACCGCTCAACCAGCTTTTCCTGGCCGATAAGATGCTTGGCCATTTCCCGTTGCAGCAGCCCAACCCACGCCGCGCTTTCCCGCACTGCCCGGCTAATTTCCGCGACGGAATGCTGCGGTGCCTGCGTCTCGCCGCCAACAGTCTGATTCATCAGTTTTCTCTCCTTTGCGAACCGCTCCTGCCGGAGCGGAGATTGTTCTGCCTGAGCAATTGACACGCGCCGCTTTTCGCCCTACACTGTTCAATCATATATACTTCCGCGCTGCACGCATTGCAACTTTCACCGCACGCTCTGGGCATGGCTTTTTTCGACTTTCTCAAAAAACTGGCAGATCCCGGCAGACACGACCGGCGCAGGCAGCTTGAGGCCGCCTCCTTCCGCCAGGAGGTCGAGGAGGAGGATGGCTGCGCGGTTTTGGACAGCATCCGTATTAAAGAGGAGCCGCAAGCCGCGCTGGAATGTGAACCGCAGGCACAAGCTGCCGCGCCTGTCAAAATACAAATTCAGGCTGAACAACAGGATGCTGGAGTATCGCTGCCGTCTCCGGGCGGCCTGTACGCCATGCGGGAGCGCAACGGCGGCCTGTACCGGCTGGTGAAAGTAGTTCACGCGGAAAACGGCCTTGTGCATGTTCTGCGCTATGCCGGACGCTTCCTGCATGTGCCGGAGCAGCTCTCCGCATCAGAGCTGCACTTGGGCACCGATGCCATAGACGGTTCTTTTGGCGCGGAGCATCTGCCGGTTCCGGCGCAGTCCTTTGCTGGCAACAGCGTCTTTATTCAGGAGCAGCCGCTGGAGGATAGCGACTTCCGGGGCTGGCGACTGTATGTGGATTCCATTTACGACTGCCTGAGCGAAACCGCGCCGTCGTGGCTGCGCAAGGCTGGCTCCTATGCGGCGTGGCGCGATGACCGCAATGCCATGGCGGTGCTGGCCGACCGCTACCTGATTGGCGCAGCCCTGCCGAGGGACAGCAAGAAAGCTCTGTACTGGCTGAATCGGATTGTGCAGCAGGAAATCGGCATTGCCCAGCCCGGCGAGCCGGTGCGGGAGGAATATCAGATCCTCACCGGCGGGGTCTATGTCCGCGCTGAGGAGGAGGGTAGCTGGGCGGTTTGCAAGGCGGTGCTGAAAGACCGGCATGAAGTGCAAATTCTCTGCTGGCCCGCCTGCTTTGAGCAGCAGCCAAAAAAAAGCAATCCGGCCCGACTGCTGGCGCAAGCTGCCCAGCCCGGCAAGGAGCCTGTCCATGCCTCGTTGAGCGCAGACGACTTCCTCTGCCGTCCGACGGTGTTCATGGGCCTACTGCCGGTGACGCTGGAGGAGCTGCACCGCTACCGGGACGCGCTTCGGCAGTTCTGCGGGGAGACTAACCTGCGGCCCAGTACCTTTGAACTGATTCTTCAACGAGCAGAGGCAGGCGAGGCGGAAGCGCAGGTTGAGGCCGCACAGATTTATCTGACCGGCGACCCTGAATGGGAGGTCGAGCAAAGCATTGCCGAAGGTGTGACGTGGCTGACCGAGGCGGCCAATCTCGGCTACGGCCCGGCGGCCCACGCGCTGGCCATGATTTGCCGTGACGGTGCTGGCGAGGCAGTGCTGCCAAATGCCCAGCTCAGTTTTGAATGGCTGCTGTATGCTGCCCAGCTCGATTACGGCCCAGCCCAGTTAGAAGCTGCGGACTGCTGCCTAAGCGGTCTCGGCTGCCCGCGTGATCCAGCGTTGGCCCACGCTTGGCTTTCTGTAGCGGTCAGCCACGACAACGGCCTGAGCGAGGAGGAAAAGCAACAGGCCAAAATCCAGCGGCAGGACATTGATACCGCCTTGCCCGCCGCGCAGAAAGCCAAGGCACGGGATTATTTCCGTCAGCTTCAGGATTCGTTTGCGGGCGAAGCCTGATCCTTAATCAGCGCAATCGCCCTCCGCTTGGAGGACGCTGCCGTAAATTTCCAAATTCAATTCAGCGAAAAAAATCTCCATGAACTCATGTCGCTTGCGGGCGATCTTCCGTCCGGTTGGGGTCAGCATCTGGCCGCAGACTCTCGACATTTTCACCTGAAATTCGCGGTACGCCGTGTCCTCGCCGGAATAGGCTTCTGTGGCGGAATGGTCCAGTTCGGCATTATGCAGCCGCGCTCCGACCTGCCCAGCAAAAAGAAAAGCCCTGCCTATGCCGATAGCCCCGATGGAATCCAGCTTATCGGCATCAAAGAGAATCTTCGCTTCCAAACTCTCCGGTTCGGTGCCGCCTCGGAAACGGTGCGCGCGGATGCAGTGGCAGATAGCGGCCCGGTCGTCCTCGCTGTAGCCCAGCGAGCAAAGGATCGGTTCCGCCATTTCCGCACCGAGATCAGCATGGCAGACTGAGCCTTTGCTTTGGCTTTCCTGGCTGCGGCCAATGTCATGCAGCAAAGCCGCCGGGGCAAGAATATCCAAGCGTGCTCCCATGTTGTGACCTATGGCCAGCGCATTCTGCAAGACCCGCTCGGTGTGATCCGGGCCGTGCGAGCCGCCTTCCTCCAGACAATGCTGCGCGCTAATCCGGCGCAAAGCGGCAAGTAGCTCCGGGGCAATAGTGGCTTGGTCATGCTTCATCATGCGCATTCTCCAAAATATTCTTGCAGCAGCCAGCGCAGGCCGAGCTGCAAAAGCTCTTCATCATCACCGGCCAAGGCCCGGAGTTCCAGCACCGACAGAGGGCGATTCATCTTGATTCTGCCGTCAGCCATTTCTTGGCGGAAAAAATCCACATTGTACAGGGCCATGACAAATTGCTCCATCTGCGCTTGGCTGAGACGGAACCCAGCCTGAATTGTGGGATGCTGAAGCAGCCGCAGGAGCTGATCGTTGGCTTGATTATACTCGGTCAAACCCTGATGGTGAAGGTATTCCGGCGCAGTTTGCTCGTGCGGTTCGGCAAAGCCAAAACAATGCGGCTCCCGAAGCAGGACGAACTGCTCGTCCACTGCACCGTCCGCTTGGCGCGAAGCACCTCGCCCGACAGGATACGCCCGGCAGGCGGCAGGCCGGTCTTCATAAACGCTGCATCCTTGCTCGGTGACGAAAACGCAGCTTGCTCTGCCGTCGTCAATCATAGTCAGGAAACAGTCAGAAAAAATCATGCCCTCTTCCCAAGCAACCAACACGTATTGTTCAAGGAAGCTGCCAGAATCCATCTTCAAGCGTTTTTTCAGGCGTAGCACGTCGTAAGGAGTCAAGGCCAAATCGAGCTGACGGCAGCATTCGGTGAAGCAGGCCAATCCGGGATGGCAGGCGAAACAAAATTTTTCGTCAGCCGCAAGGGGCTGGCAGTAGTCGGGAAGGGTATTGGACATGGCGGATTATGGTTGTGTTATCCTGCAATGACGATTCGTAACTATCTGCTATTCCTCCCACTCTCGCTCGTCCCGCGCCAGCAGGGCCACTGAAGCAACCGGCCCCCAGCTGCCCGCCGGATAGGGTTTGGGCGGCTCGTTAGTTTTAGCCCAGGCTGCCTGAATAGAGTCGATCCAAACCCAAGAGCTTTCCACCTCGTCGCGGTGGATGAACAATGCCTGATTGCCCTGCATGACCTCTAAAATCAGCCGCTCGTAGGCTCCGGCGATGCGCTCTTTGCTGAAGGCTTCGGAAAAGCTTAAATCCAGCATGGTGCGCTGGAGGCGCAGGCCGTTGCCGATCCCAGGCACTTTGTTGAGCATTTCAATCTCCACGCCCTCGTCCGGCTGAAGGCGGATCACCAGCTTGTTAGCCGGAAGGCTGCGGTAGGAATCGGCAAAGATGTTGTGCGGTAGCGGCTTGTAGTTGATCACCACTTCTGAGCGTTTGGCGGCCATCGCCTTGCCAGTGCGCAGATAGAACGGCACGCCAGCCCAGCGCCAGTTGTCGATGTCAACCCGGATAGCGACAAAGGTTTCCGTGGTTGAGCCAAGAATGCCACCTTTTTCCTCCAAATAGCCCGGCACGGTTTTGCCCTTGATAAAGCCCGGCCCGTACTGGCCGCGCACCACCCGCCTGTCGATATTTTTGGCGGTGATGGGCCGCAATGCTTTCAGCACCTTCAGCTTCTCGTTGCGCAGGCTGTCGTCGCGCAGGTTGACCGGCGGCTCCATCGCCACAAGGGTCAGAATCTGCATCAGATGGTTCTGTACCATGTCGCGCAGCTGGCCCGCTTGATCAAAATAACCCCAGCGGCTGCCGATGCCCACTTCCTCAGCCACCGTGATCTGCACATGATCAATCGTGTTGTGATCCCAGTTGGTGGTGAAGATTGAGTTGGCGAAGCGCAGGGCAAGCAGGTTCATCACCGTCTCTTTGCCCAAATAATGATCAATGCGATAGACTTGGTTCTCACTGAAGACGGAGGCGACCAGCTCGTTGATTTCCCGTGAGGAAGCTAAGTTGCGGCCAATCGGCTTCTCTAACACCACCCTCGTTTCCGGCGTGACCAGCCCGGCATGGGCCAGCCCCGTGCAGATCGGACCAAAGAGCGACGGAGCTACAGAAAAATAGCTGACAAAAACCCGCATTCGCTGATCGATGATCTCCAGCAGGCGTTTATACTCCTCCGGCACGTCGAGATTGATCAGAACGTAGCGCATCCGGGCCAGCAACCGCTCTGTTGTCTCTGGCTCCAACGGCTCGCGGACAAAAGTCTGGAGCTTGGCCCGTATTTCCTCCAAAAAGGCATCGTGGCCGAGTTCATGCCTGGCCACGCCGATGACACGAGTTTCTGTATGCAGCAAGCCCGCTTTTTCAAGCTGATACAGCGAGGGCAGCAGGTTGCGCTGAGACAAGTCGCCCAGCACCCCGAATATGGTAAAATCGCAGGGTCTTGTTTCCACGGTTATTTTTGTCGGCAAGGGTGCTTAATTGTTGACGTTCAACTTCTCTCCAAGACAGCAACAGTCTCAATGTGGCTGGTCTGCGGAAACATGTCGAGCGGAATCAGTTGAGTTAACCGTAAGTTTTTGCCGCACAGGAAAGCAAGATCCCGGGCCAGAGTGACCGGATCGCACGATATGCAAATGATCTTCTCTGCCCCCAGTTCTGGCAGCAGCGCAGCAGTTTTGCCAATTCCAGCTCGCGGTGGATCAAGCAAAATAAGGTCTGCCCGCTGCCGCTGCGCAATCATTTGCCGCAGGCTGGCGTGAACGTCGGCGGCAAGAAAATCAGCCTTGATTCCAGACAATTTCGCGTTGTGCCGCGCCCAACGCACACTTTCTGGACTGCCCTCAACGCCAACAACCTCGCAGCCCGCCAAAGCCAGCGGCACAGAGAAGTTGCCCATGCCGCAATACAAATCCAGAACTTTTTTTCCTCGCAGCGTTCCGGCTATCTCCAAGACAAGTCGGACAAGCTGCTCGTTTTGACCAGGATTGACCTGCGAAAAGCAGCCGCCAGACCACGACAAGACGCAATCGTGACCGGAAATAGAAATCCGCTGCGTCAGTGCTTGAGCGACACCACTCCGGGCATAAAGAAGCTGGAAGCCATTTTTGCTCACGCAGCCAATCTGAGCAATGACAGCGCAGGACGCAGCAACCTGAATCGCTGCCTCGGAAAACTGCTGTTTTTCCTTGAACGGCAAAACTAAAGTGATGTGCCGGTCAAGAGGCGAGCAATGCAGCTCCGCCTCCTCGGTCAGGCCACACAGGCAGCCTAAGTCGGTCAGCTCGGCCACGGCAGCGTTGATCTCATCCGCTGCTGCCGGGCAGCTGTTGACCGCAATAAATTCATTGCTTTTCTTTTTGAAAAAACCAAGCCGACCAGCCGGGTTGATCTTCAGCCGTAGGCGGTGGCGATAGCCCCAGCACTGCGGCGACGGCAGCACTTCCGCCACTTCGGCGGCAGGCAGCGGCACATGCGCCCGCTGCATCGCCTCCGCCACAATGGCTCGCTTGAGCCGCAGCTGCTCAGCATAGCGGCCGTGCTGAAAATCGCAGCCGCCGCACTGCCCATACTGCGGACAATGCGGCGCAACCCGTTCGGGGGAAGATTCCAGCAGCTCGGCCAGCTCGGCTTCAATGTAACCAGCTTTCCGGCTGAGTTCACGAAGCAGAACGGTTTCTCCGGGCAGCACAAAGCCGGACAGGATCACCTGACCGGCTTCAGTGCGGGCCAGCCCTTGGCCGCCCGCGATCACTTTGTCGATGCGGACGGCGTGGAGCTTCTGCGGCAGGGAAGGCGTTGTCACCCTATTTCTGTAGGTGCAGCTCAACCCGCCGGTTCTTCGCTTGCCCTTCTTTGGTGCGGTTGTCGGCGAGAGGATTGGTTTGACCATAACCCTTGCTGATCATTAGCTCTTTTCCTATACCTTGGCTGATCAGAAAATCGCGCACCGCGTCCGCCCGCTGCTGCGAAACCGTCAAATTTTTTGCAGGCTTGCCGGTGTTGTCCGTATAGCCTGCGATTTCAAACTTCTGATCCGGTGACGCATCCTTGAGCAGCTTTGCCGTGTCGGCCAGACTTTTTTTGGCATCCTCAGTCAGCAGGGCCGTGCCTTTGGTGAAGTTCACGCCGGAGAGGACAATAGCACTGCTTTCCGCGCAGCCCATGCTGTCAACCTTGACCCCGTGCTTGGTGTCTGGGCAAAGATCCTTGCTGTCAGGAACGCCGTCGCCATCTTTGTCGCTTTGCGGAGCGGCTTGAACTTGCTGCTGGGCAGGATTCTGCTCCTTGCTTTTCCACGCATCCAGCTCCTTCTGCAACGCCGTGACCTTCTGCTCCAGTTCAGCAATCTTCTGCCTGCTCTCGGCCAGCTCCGTATTCAGCGTGTCTGCCTCGCCCTGCTGCTGCCCCTCGGCAACTGCTGTTGTCTTGGACAGTTCCTCAATTTTGGCTGATGCCTGCTCAAGAGCTTTTGATTTTTCCTCAAGCCCGGTTCTCAGACTGGCGATTTCTTTTTCCAGCTCGGCAACCTTGGCGGCTGTCTCGGCTTGGCCTTGCTGATTCTGCTTGGCATTCTGCGCCGCAGTTTCAGCTTCGGCCAACTTGGTCTTGGCAGCGGTTAATTCGGCTTCCAGAGCTGCCGCTTTCTCCTGCGCCGCTTTGAGCTGTTCTGCCCCAGCCTTCACACCCGCCTCTTTTTCTTCCAAACTCTTTTTCAGCGCGGCCAGCTCCTTTTCCAAGTCAGCGGCCTTCGCAGCAGTGTCAGCTTGGCCTTGCTGATTCTGCTTGGCATTCTGCGCCGCAGCTTCGACTTCGGCCAGCTTGGCTTTGGCGGCGACTAATTCAGCTTCCAGAGCTGCCGCTTTCTCCTGCGTGGTTTTAAGCTGTTCCGCAGCGGCCTTCGCCTGAGTCAACGCGCTTTCCTTCTCTTCCAGACTTTTCTTCAGTCCGGCAAGCTCTTCAGCAGCTTTGGCGGCTGTCTCAGTTTGAGCTTGCTGATTCTGCTGCACATTCTGCGCAGCCGCTTCCATGTCAGCTAGTTTGGCCTTGGCAGCGGTCAGTTCAGTTTCCAATGCCGCTGCTTTTTCTTGCGCTGTTTTAAGCTGCTCGGCTCCGGTCTTCATATCCGCCGCCTGCGCTTCCAGCGCGGCAGTCTTCTCCTTCAACGCCGTCAGCTCCTCAGCTTGAGCCTTGCGCTGAGCCAGCTCGCTTTCTAATGCCGTCACTTTCTCCTGTGCGGCGGCAAGGCTTTCCTGCACTTTCTGCTTGTTGGCAACCTCCGCCTCCAGTGTGGCGGCCTGCTCCTGCGCCGCTTGCACCTTCTGCTGAATTCCTTGCAGCTCGGCAAGCTGTTTCTCTTGCGCGGCAGCCTTCTCTTTCAGGGCGGCCAGCTCCTTGTCGGTTTCCACAGCCTTGGCCTCCAAAGCGGGCAGCTTCTCACCTGCTTCTTTGGCTATCTTCTCTGCTTGGGCCAAGGCAGCGATCTTTTCCTCAAGCTGTTTGTCGGTTGCGGCCTGCTTTTCCGCTGCCGTCGCCAGCTCGCCAGCCAGCTTTTCTTTGTCTGCTTTTAGCTCTTCGGCCTGTTTGGTCTTTTCGGCAAGCTCTGTTTGGAGCTTCCCGCTTTCGGCTTTCAGAACAGTCAGCTCTTCGCTTTTGCCAGTCAATCCCTGCTGTAACTCCTGCTCTTTTGCGGTCGCGACAGCCAGAGAGTCCTTGGCAGTTTTTAGCGCGGTTTTCGTTTCGGTAAGCTGTTTTTCCAGCGCGGCAGCGGCGGCAGTCTTCTGCTCCACACTTTTGGCAAGCTGCTGAGCCTCTTTTTCCTGTACAGTTTTCGCCTCAGTCAGTCCGGCCACCTGACGGACCAGCTCTTTGCCGTTGGCCTCTGCCTCGGCAAGCTGCTTTTTGGCGACATTCAGCTCATTCTGCTTGGCCTCAAGCTGGCTCTGAAGAGCGGCGATTTGTTGTTCCCACGGCGCAGCCTGCTCCTCTTTGCTTTTGCCGTATTGAAGCATGGCTTCGGCCTTTAGCTGCGCATCCTTGACAGCCTTTTCAAATTCGGCAATTTTGGCCGCGCTTTCCACCAGGATAGCTTTCTGGTTTTCCAGCTTGGTCTGCTGCTCGTTCAGGACAGCCTTCTGCGCATCGTCCTTCTGGCTGATCTCAGTGGCGCGTTTTTCGGCAGCGGCTTTGGCCACCTCAGCTTTTTCCAAGGCAAGATGCAAGGCGGCAACCTTCGCCTCGGCCGCTTTGATTTGCCCTGCCTGCTTGTCCGTTTCGCCGTTTTTGAGCGTAAGCTGCTCGGTCATTTTTTTGACCTCAGCAGCCAGCTTAGCTTGCTCGGCGGCTATTTTCTCACGTTCCTTTTTGACGGCGGCGATCTGGGCCTGCTGTTGTTCAACCTGCTGCCGGGCAGCGGCAAGTTGTCCCTGCGCCGCCGCTGCTTGGCTTTGCAGCTCGACAGCCTGCTGTTCGACTGGAGCCAATTTTTCTTCCTGCACCTTGCCGTACTGCATTAGAGCTTCAGCTTTCAACTCCGCCTTGCGCTGAACTTCTTCCAAAGCAGCCAGTTGGCCTTGAGCCTCTTCCGCCTGACGGGTCAGCTCGGCAATACGGCTGTCAGCCGCCTTCTGACTCTGCTGCTGCGTATTGCGCATTTGCTCCAGCTCTTTGGCGAGCTGCTGTTTAGCCTGCGCCAGGTCGGCAATTTCTGCCTGCGAACGGGCGAGCTGATCCTCGCTCCGCTGTAGTTTTTCTAACAATTGACGGCTGGCGGTGTTCTCGTCCTGACTGATGGCCTTGACTTTGCTGTCCGCTTGACCAAGCTTCTCTTGCAAGGCCTGAGCCTTGGCCTCCTGCTGCGCGGCTACAGCCTTAGCCTTTTCCTTTTCCGCGTTCTGCTGGGCCAATGCCGCCTCCAGCTCGCTGATTCTCGCCTGTAGCTGCTTCGCCCGCTCTATTGTGGAAGTTTGCGCATTCTCCAGCTCCTTGCGCAGCCGCTGCTCCTCGGCCTTGACTGCTTCAAGCTCTGACTCAGCAGCCGTTATGCTGGCACCGGACTGCTCTTGCTGATGACCAGCCGCCCCGGCGTAACGTTTTTTGAGATGGCCATGATAACCGGCCAAGGCCATGTAGGCGAAGACGCAGGCTGCGGCGAGAAGAGCGGTGCGCTTTGTGAATTGCATGTCAGGAACCCCCAAGTTGCGTTTGTGGTGAACGTATAGTGTCAGGTCAGGCGGCGGGCCGGAGCGCGATCAAGCCGGCTTCAAGATCAGAACGGAAAGCGGCGGCAGTGTCAATGCAAGGGAATGCTCAAAACCGTAAGCAGGTTCCGCCACCGCGCTGATCAAACCGTTACTGATGCCGCCGCCCCAGTATGTATCCAGATCACTGTTGATCAGCTCACGCCATTGGCCGCCTTTCGGCACGCCGATGCGGTAATTCTCCCGAACAACAGGCGTTAAGTTGCAAATGACTGCCAGCACATCATCTGCATTTCTTGCCCGACGGATAAAGGAAAAGACCGAATTGTCCGAATCATTGGCATTAATCCAAGAGAAGCCGGTCCAATCATAATCGTTTTCGTGCAGGGCAGGCTCAGTTTTATAAACTTGGTTCAAATCGCGGACAAACCGCTGCACGCCTTGATGATTCTCCGCCTGCAACGCCTGCCATTCCAAGCCGCTGCCGTGGTTCCACTCCTGCCACTGACCAAACTCACAACCCATGAAGAGCAGCTTCTTGCCCGGATAGCTCCACATGAAGGCAAGATAGGCGCGCAGATTGGCAAACTTCTGCCAGTCATCACCGGGCATTTTGTTGACCAGCGAACCTTTGCCATGCACCACCTCGTCGTGGGAAATGGGCAGGACAAAATTTTCGTGAAAAGCGTAGAGCATCCCAAACGTCATCTCGTGGTGATGAAATTTGCGATGAATCGGGTTGTGGCTCATGTAGGAGAGCGTGTCGTGCATCCAGCCCATGTTCCATTTCAGGCTAAAGCCGAGACCACCGAGCCAAGTAGGCCGCGAGACCATTGGCCAAGAGGTCGATTCTTCGGCAATGGTCAGCACGCCAGGGAAGAGACCATGTACCACCTCGTTTGCCTTACGCAAAAAGCTGATTGCAGCCAGATTCTCGCGCCCGCCGTGTTCGTTCGGCAGCCATTCGCCTTCTTTGCGCGAATAATCGAGATAGAGCATTGAAGCGACCGCATCCACCCGCAGACCGTCGATGTGGTATTTGTCAATCCAGAATAGGGCGTTAGAGATCAGGAACGAACGGACTTCATTGCGTCCGTAGTTGAAAATCATCGTCCCCCAGTCCTGATGCTCGCCTTGACGCGGGTCAGAGTGGGCGTAAAGGTGCGTGCCGTCAAAATAGTTGAGACCCGCTCCGTCTTTCGGAAAATGGGCAGGCACCCAGTCGAGAATCACGCCAATGCCGCGCTGATGGCACTGATCAACAAAATACATGAAATCTTGTGGTGTGCCGAAACGGCTGGTGGGAGCGAAAAAGCCCAAGACTTGATAGCCCCACGACGCGTCAAAAGGATGCTCGGCAATCGGCAGCAGCTCAATGTGCGTGCAGCCCAGTTCGATGACATAGGGAATCAGCTCGTCGGCCAGCTCGCGGTAGGTCAGCCAGCGGCTGCCGTATTCTTTATCCGGCTCCCGTTTCCACGATCCCAGATGCACCTCGTAAATAGAAACCGGGCTATGCAGAGACTGCCGCTGCGCTCGCTGCTGAAGCCATTCCCCGTCACCCCAGTGATAGCTGTCAAGGTTGGCAACCACAGAGCCGGTGGCAGGCCGCAGCTCCATCGCAAAACCGTACGGATCGGATTTGTCAAACTGCTCACCCTGCTGCGTGATGAGCCGGTATTTATAAACAGCATGTTCTTTCAGGCCGGGAATGAACAGACTCCAGATGCCGGAATCGCTGGAATACATGGGGTGGTTCTGCCCGTCCCAGCCGTTGAAGTCGCCGATCACGCTGACCTGACTGGCGTTGGGTGCCCAGACTGCAAAGGCCGTTCCCGTCTGCCCGGCAAAGGAGACCAGATGTGCGCCGAGTTTTTCGTAGGCCCGCTCGTGCGTGCCTTCACCGATCAGGTATTTGTCAAAATCACTCAGCCAGCTGGCAGGAACCGGCTGGCCGGGAAAGGAAGGGGAATGTGTGCTCATTTGACAGACCTTCTGGCTGACAGCGGCAGGGCCGCCGGATAGTTATTTGGAATGACAGCGGACAGTATAGCTGTTCCGGCGCGGCTTGCAACTGCTTTTCCGCCCGGAGGCCGCAGCGGACGCAGTCTTTTTGCACCGTGGATTAAAGCAATTGTCATGCTTTTTCTGCGGCAAGACGCATCGTTCAGCGGCAGAAGGACAGCACGGCCTCGATGTCCGCCTGCGAATAGCTATCCAGTCGCCATATCCGGGCCAAATTAAGCGCGTTGGCCGCGATGCGGGGAATGTCCGCCTCCGGGATATTCAGTTCGGCCAGTGTGACCGGGCAGCCCACGTTGCTGAGCCAGTTGCGCAGCCGCTGCACAGTCTCCTCCGCCTGCGGCTCCGCCAAACCGAAAACCCGCTGGCCCAGCCCGGCAATGCGGACTGCGGCCTGCGGCAACCGCCAGCGCAGCCACGCTGGCACAACCGCCGCCAGTCCGGCCCCGTGTGGCACGTTGTAGAGCGCGCTCAGGGAATGCTCAATCATGTGCATGGGAAAGCTAGTCCGTCCCAGCCCTGCGCCGGTGAGGCCATTCAGGGCCAATGTCGCTGTCCACATCAGAGCCGCCCGTCCGCCGTAGTCGCAGGGATCAGCAAGGCAGCGTTCGCACGACTGCATGGCGTTGCGGATCAGCCCTTCCATGAATTCCATTTGCACCGGCACGTCATCATCCTCGGTGGTCATATAAAATTCGAGGACATGGGCGATGGCATCCGCCGCGCCGTAGGCAGTGTAGGTCGGCGGCACGGTAAAGGTCAGCTCAGGAGCGAGGACAGATGCTTTGGGATAGAGCAGAGGACCGCTGGCGGCAAACTTTTCTTTGGTCACGTCGTTGGTGATCACCATGCCGCCGTTCATCTCTGACCCGGCTGCGGCCAAGGTCAGCACGGTAGTGACAGGCAAGGCAGCCTTTATTGCGCTTTTGCCAATGAAAAAATCCCAGACATCACAGGCCGCCGGGCTGCCTGCGGCGATGGCCTTGGCAGTGTCAATCACCGAGCCGCCGCCAACCGCGACAATCACCTGTAGTTCATGCTCACGAACTTTGGCGATACCTGCCCGGACATGAGAAAGCAGGGGATTGGAGCAGACACCGCCGTGCTCAACAATGCTCACGCCAGCTTCTGTCAGAGCTGTCGTGACCTGGTTGTGAATTCCGTTCTTTTTAATGCTGTTCTGTCCATAGACGAGCAGGGCGCGGCTGCCAAATGCCGCAGTCTCTGTGCCGATGGCCGGTACTGTGCCGCGTCCAAAGATGATCTTCGTCGGATTGTGAAAAATAAAATTGTGCATGGCAAACTATGCGGGTTGGTTAACTTTTGGCGTGGTTCAGCAGATGCCTCTGCCGTCTTTTTTTCTGAAGACCGGTGAAAAAGTGAATCGCCAGCAAATACGTGACAATGCCAATGGGAACAGCGAGAAGCAGTCCGCCGACAAGCAGAACCAGCATCGCCTCAAGGCCAAGCTCCTCGATAGTTTTCGCTGCCTGCATCAGGTGATCTCCCTTGAGGAGTGCCAGCAGGGACGTATGATGCACCATGTTCAGCAGATTATCCAACTGCTCCTTGTGCAGTCTGCCGGGCAGGAGCAGGTTGCCGATCTTCCACGCCAGATAATATTGCGCTGGAATGGTGAGCGGATTGCTGACCACTGCCGAAGCAGCCAGGGCAGACAATGCGTTTGCGCCGAGCGGGAGCGTGACGGCAAGAATTAGGGCCGTATGCAAGGGCATTGTGGGCGTGGCGGCGATGAAGGCTCCTGTCGCCGCTCCCAAGGCCAGCGAATGCGGCGAACCTTGTAGGCGGATGAGACGAAAATACCAGTAGCGGCTAGCCCGCCGGAGATTGAGTTTCACAGGAGAACTGTCACCAATGCGGCTGATTGCCGATCCGGTAGTTCATCACTTCCAGCGTGTCGCTGATAACCACGAACGCGCCCGGATCAATGCCGCGCACCAGCCGCTTGAGCTGGCCGATTTCCGTGAACGCAATGACGGCGTAAAGAATATGTTCCTCATTGCGCATATAGCCGCCCTCGCCCTTGATGATCGTCACGCCGCGCCGGATGTCTTTTAAAATCTCGTTCGATATCTCTTCCCATTTGGAGGAAATGATGAAAACAGATTTTCTTTGGCTGAGGCCGGTTACCACAATATTGATCACCTTGGCACTGACATACACCACAATCATGGTGTGCAGCACTGCCTCAACCGAATAATAGACTGAGGTGATCAGCAGCACGACAGAATTCACAGTCAGAATGGTTGTGCCGATGTTGACGGAAAACCGCTTCAGCATCACGACAGAAAGAATGTCCATGCCGCCCTGCGAACCGGAGGTGCGCAGACAGAGGCCCGCCCCGCCGCCAAGGATCAGTCCGGCCAGCAGCGCGTTCAAGAGCTTGTCTTCCAGATGAAAATTGGCGGTAGGGACAAGCATCAGGGCTAAGGTCAGCGTCGTGGTGCCGATGATGCTGAAGGCGAAGAATCTGCGTCCGACAGTCATCCATGCCAAGATGAAAAGTGGCACATTGATCAGCAGATAAATCAGGCCTACACCAAAAGAAGGCATCATTTTGTGGATGATCAGAGCTACCCCGGTCATGCCTCCGGTGACGAAATGATTGGGAATGAGAATGCCGTTGACCGCGCTGGCGCAGAGCGTACTGCCAATACAGAGCAGGATGATGTCAAGGATCACCTGCTGTGGAGATTCAACGAATGGCTTTGCCTTGCTGGTCATAGAATGGAAAATGGCAAACTTGTCTGCAATCACTTCTCAAACAGACTGGCCAGTCCGCCGATCACCGAGCCTTCATCTGCGCCGCGTCCGCCATTCTGCGGGGCAGCGGCCCATATCCGTCCGGCCAGCCGTGAGAAGGGCAAGGACTGGAGCCAGACATGGCCTGGTCCGCGCAGTGTGGCGAAGAAGAAGCCCTCGCCGCCAAAGACCGCCGATTTGACATTGCCGACAAATTCGATGTCGTACTGCACGGTCTGAGTCAGGGCGACCAAGCAGCCGGTGTCAACCCGCAGGGTCTGCCCGGCCTCCAGCTGCCGCTCGACAATGGTGCCGCCCGCATGAACAAAGCAGAGTCCGTCGCCGTCCAGCCGCTGCATGATGAAGCCTTCGCCGCCAAAGAGGGCTACGCCGATTTTTTTCTGAAAAGCCACACCAATGGACACGCCCTTGGCCGCACAGAGGAAGGCATCCTTCTGGCAGATGATCCGGCCATTGTATTTGGTCAGATCAAGTGGAATGATTTTGCCCGGATACGGTGCAGCAAAAGCGATCCTGCCTTTGCCTTGGCCGTTGAAGGTGAAGACGGTCATAAACAGGCTTTCGCCGGTGATCAGTCGCTTGCCCGCGCCCAGCATTTTATCAAAGAAGCCGCCTGACTGCGAGGCTGTCGAGCCGTCGCCGAAGACAGTGTCCATGCGGATGCCGTCGCTCATGTACATCATGCCGCCCGCCTCAGCGACCACGCTCTCGTTCGGATCCAGCTCGATCTCGACGAACTGCATCTCGCTGCCGAAAATCTCGTAATCAATCTCGTGCGCATGGCCGCCGGACATGGGCGGAGGCACAGGCCGCGCCGCCACGCTCGTGCCAGGATCGGTCGTCAGCTCCGGCACTTGCTCCGCTGGCAACCAGCCGCTGAAGCCCTCGCGCCAGACCAGTGTTGAACGGCTGTATTGCCCGGATTGCAGCCCGGCCAGTAGCTGCTGATGGGATATTGGACCGACTGTCTGGCCGTTGACGGCCACATGCCAGTTGTACATGATTGCACCTTCTGAGTTAAAATGAAGCAGGCTGCATTGTGCCCTGCGCAGAGGGATAGCGAGGTGAACCTTTTAGGAAATCAATGTGTTTCAGTATTACAACATAATGCTGTCCAGACGCAAGTTTTTTTCCTGCGCAGCAGCTACGCCTTTGCCCCGTTCTGCTGAGTACCTGCTGCATCCAATCCGCGCAACGGGCTGAATAGGCCAGAAAATTCGACCGCAGTCAAAAAAGTGAATGGACAGAAAGGGACGGACATTGTATTCTTTGCGGGCAGGGAGAAGGAGCAGCCTTCCACCCAGAAAAAACGCATTATGCCGAAAAAAATTATGAGAACGACTGCCGCCGTTGTCTTTTTGTGCGCCGTATTGCTCCTTGCCGCCTGCGCTCCGCACAGGGCCGGTTAAAGACTGCGGTTGCGGTGCGCAAATCAGCAGAGAGAGTACAAGCGATTGCGTGGCCAAGGGCTGATCACAGCCCCTTGCTGGAAGTTGTTGGAAGTTGTCAACAGGAGAAAATCCATGAAGAAACATATCGCGCTGACGGCCCTTGCCGTCTGTCTGACCATCAGTCCGGTTTGGGGCAAAGACAAAGCGGCTAAAGCAGAACCTCAGCCAGAGAAAAAGAAAGAGGCCGCTGCTGTTGCGCAGAAACCGCCGAAAGAAGCTCCGGCAGTCCAGCCTGCTGCTGAGGTGAAAGTTGAGCGGCTGGATCTGACGGCAGCACAGCGGCTGGCCTTGAAGGGCAATCCGGGCATTGGCGCAGCCCAAGCGAGGATTGAGCAGGCCAAGGCCAAAATCAAACAGGTGATCGCTGCCCAGCAACCCAGCCTTGACGCGCTGGCCAACGTGGGCGCGCAGACAAATCAGGATGGTGATATCAGCAAAAACAGTTCGATCGGCTTGCAGGGCACATGGCTGATCTTTGACGGCTATGCCCGCAAATTCAAGCAGGAGCAGGCTGAGTACGGCGAAAAATCTTCGGCGGAGGCGAAACGGAACAGTCAGCGCCTGCTTGTCGCCGCCGTTGCCGATGCTTTTTACAATGCCCAGCTCGCAAAAGCCTCTATTGACATCGCCGCCGGAGATCAGGAATTTTATGAGCAGCAGCTCAAGGATGCCCAGCACCGCTTTGAGGCGGGCACCGGTTCGTGGGGCGATGTGCTGAACATCAAAGTGCAGGTCAATTCGGCGAAAAATAGCCTGATCAGCAGCCGACGGCAGCATGATGCCGCCCGGTACGGTCTGGCCGCTCTGCTTGGCGTTGAAGACTCCGCCCTGCCAGAGCTGGCTGAACTGGAGCAAAATTTCGTTCCGTCTGATGAAGAGCTGGCTGCTGACACCGAGGCGTTGATCAAAGAGGCACTGAAAACCCGTCCTGATATGAAAAGGCTGGCCTTGCAGATCAAGGCGGCGGAAGCTGGAGTCAATGTGGCGGAAGCGCAGAACGCGCCAACCGTGCAAATCAAGGGGCAGGCAGGGAGTGTCAGCCAGAAGGAGCTGTACCCAGAAAGCGATGACTTGGCTGCATCCTTGGCCTTGGGTCTGAGCTGGAATCTGTATTCCGGCGGCGCGGTCGAGGCCGCAGCGGCAGAAGCCAGGCAGGCTAAGCGGGAAGCCGCCT
This sequence comes from Desulfobulbaceae bacterium UBA5173, assembly GCA_002413355.1. GTDB lineage: Bacteria > Desulfobacterota > Desulfobulbia > Desulfobulbales > Desulfobulbaceae > Electronema. Next base: position 75,817 of record DHWV01000081.1, read on the forward strand.
ACAGTTCTGCTGACTTGCGCAATGGCATTGCGGCGGAGATCCGGCAGGATGCCGCTCTGTTGACCGCAGCAGGCCAACAAGTGCGCCTACAGCAGGAAAGCGTTGATTTGGTCAAGGAGAACCGCAAGCTGGCCAAAAGCGAATACGAGGCTGGAGCCGCCTCGCTGACTCGGCTCAACGAGGCCCAGCGCGATCTGACTGCCACCTACGGCAGGCTGGCGCAAGCTGTGGTCGGCTATCATCAGGCCAGGCACCAGCTACTGGCTGCGACTGGAAAAAATCTGGAGCCGTTTGCTGACCTGCTGGCAACAGAGATCCCTGAAGAGAAGTAAGAGAGAATTCTTTTCTGAACAACACGCTGTCAGAACATGTTGGCAGCGTGTCACATCACCACATGGACTTTTCCGCCGAAGTTATAGCCCTTGGTGGATAAATCATATTTCATCTCGCCACCGCGCAGATCAAAACTTGGGCTGTTGATTTGCACCTCCGCCGGGCTAATCAGCATTTTCTCCGCATCATAGTAATGAAGCAGTTCGGTATGCAGTCTCTCCTGTTGCACCGGCTTGACTATCACCACATCGTTAATCAGGGTGAGATGCTTTTCATCCATCTGGTAGCTGCCTTTGCGGCTGGTCACGGTGATCGGGTCATCGTCCTTTCTGCTGTACTCGGCATGAACAGCAGTCATATCAATCTCACGGTCAGTTTTGCCGGTTCGAGCCTGCTTAGTCTGTACTGTCCATGTCAGTTCTCCCTTGCTGGTGAAGGTGAGAACAACGTCTTCCATGACAAAATCCTGCCGTTCCTCGGTAAAGATCTGCTCTTCCGCCGCATCATAGCCACCACGTGGCGTAAGGAACTCGACCGCCGGGCCTTTCCACAGCGGGCTGCTGACCATCAGGCCCAGCGGCACCATCCAGAGCAAATTGCGGAGACTCCAGCTCATGGCTGTCCTTGGCTGTAGCGGGCAAGGAGGGCCGCCAGAAGCCCTTGAGCTTCCAGAAGCAGCTCGCAGATTTCCCGTACCGCGCCGTGGCCGCCGCTGCGTTCGCTGACATAATCTGCCTGTTGGCGCACTTCCAGCACCGCATTGGCTGGCGCAAAGGCGCAGCCAACTTTGGCCAGCACCGGCAGATCAAGCCAATCATCACCCATGTACGCGGTCTGCTCCGGCTTCAGGCCGGTCTGAGCAAGAATCTCGGCATACGCCGCCGCCTTATCTGAGCAGCCTGCGTATACGTGCTTCAGCTTCAAATCCTTGGCCCTTCTGTTCACCACCTCAGAGTTTCTTGCTGTGATCAAACCGACGCTGATGCCAGCCTCTTGTAGAATGCGCAGGCCAAAGCCGTCTTGGGTGTTGAAGCCCTTGACCTCGCCGGCCTCTGGAAGATAATAGACTGTACCGTCAGTCAGCACGCCGTCCACATCCAGCAGGAGCAGCTCTACCTTTCTCGCCTTGAGAAGTACCGCCTTCCATGCCGCGCTGCGCTCAACCCGCTTCGCCGCCCGCTCGCGCAGCATCTGGGTCAGGGCGCAATCGGAATAGCCTTCGTCGCCCATGCAGTTATCCCTGCTGCTCATTGCTGAACCTGCTCACGGCCTTGCGGATTTCCAAGAGCTGCCTGAGCAGCGGCTCAACCTTATCCAAGGGAATGCTGTTCGGGCCGTCACAGAGAGCCTTGTCCGGGTCAGGATGCACCTCCATGAATAAGCCGTCAATGCCGACCGCCATAGCCGCACGGGTCAGTGTTGGAATGAACTTGCGCTGTCCACCGGAGCTGCCGCCCATGCCGCCAGGCAGCTGCACTGAATGCGTCGCGTCGAAAATCACCGGGCAGCCGAAAGAGCGCATCACCGGCAGGGAGCGCATGTCCACCACCAAGTTGTTGTAGCCGAAGCAGGAGCCGCGCTCGGTGAGCAGGATGCGTTCGCTACCAGCGGCCCGAACCTTTTCCACCGCGTGTTTGATGTCCCACGGCGAGAGAAACTGCCCTTTCTTGATATTGACTACCCGGCCTGACTTGGCCGCAGCCACGAGCAAGTCAGTCTGGCGGCAAAGAAAGGCAGGAATCTGGACAACGTCCAAGCATTCCATCGCCATATCAATCTGGCTGGTCTCATGCACGTCCGAAACCACTGGAATGCCTATCTCCTGCCGGATGCGGCAAAGCTGACGCAACCCTTTCTTCAGGCCAGGACCACGGAAGGCATTGAGCGAGGTGCGGTTGGCCTTGTCAAAGGAAGTTTTGAACACATACGATATGTCCAGCCGTTCGCAGATGGCCTTCATCTCCCAAGCAATCTGCCAGCAGAGGTCGCCGGATTCCAAGGCACAAGGGCCAGCCAGCAGCACCAGCGGCTGGCCAGGGCCGACCAAAATCCCCTTGCCGCCGGTCGGCGAGCTTATTTCAACAGTTTTCATCAGATGCAGTGAGGATGGAGAGGAAACAGCCTGAAATGCAGCGACAAAATACTATACAGTGTTTGCGCGGCACAGGCAAGCGCAGGGTGCCAGCCCAATGGCTGAGTTTCCTGTCAAGCTACCCCACCTTGGGCAGATGCTCCAAGGCGGCACGGATGGCCTCGTCCGGGTAGTCGTAATCCTCCAGCTCGCCGCTGAGATAGCGGTCATACGCTCCCATGTCGAAATGACCGTGGCCGGAAAGGGTGAAGAGGATCGTTTTCGCTTCACCAGTCTGTTTGCAGCGCAGGGCCTCGTCAATGGCAGCGCAGGCAGCGTGGGAGGACTCCGGCGCGGGAATGATGCCTTCAGCCTTGGCAAAGAGCACGCCCGCCTTGAAGGTTGCCACCTGCGGCACGGCTAATGCTTCCAAAACCCCTTCCTTGCAAAGTTGGGAGACTAAGGCCGAATCGCCGTGATAGCGCAGGCCGCCCGCGTGAATGCCCGGCGGCATGAAATCATGGCCCAAGGTGTACATCAACATCAGCGGTGTTAAGCCGACCGAGTCGCCGTAATCATAGGTATAATGGCCACGGGTGAGGGTAGGGCAGGAAGTCGGCTCTACCGGCACGAGGCGGATGTTTTTGCCCGCCGCCTTGTCAGCGATGAACGGGAACATCATGCCGCCGACATTGGAGCCGCCGCCGCAGGGCGCAAAGATCACGTCCGGGTAATCGCCCACCTTTTCCAGCTGCTTCTTGGTCTCTAAGCCGATTACCGTCTGATGCAGAAGCACGTGGTTCAACACCGAGCCAAGAGCATAGTTGGTGTCTTGACGGCTGGCCGCTTCTTCCACGGCCTCGGAAATGGCGATGCCCAGTGAGCCGGGACTGTCCGGGTCTTGGGCAAGAATCTGCCGACCGGCGTTGGTGAGATTGGTTGGGCTGGCCAGCACTTCCGCGCCCCACGTCTGCATCATCGAGCGACGGTAGGGCTTCTGCTGATAACTGACTTTGACCATATAGACCCGCACTTCCAAGCCGAACATGCTGCCTGCCAAAGCCAAGGAGCAGCCCCATTGCCCGGCCCCAGTCTCTGTGGACAACCGTTTGATGCCGCAGATTTTATTGTAATACGCCTGCGGGATGGCGGTGTTGGGCTTGTGCGAGCCAGCCGGGCTGACTCCCTCGTATTTGTAGTAAATCTTGGCCGGTGTGCCGAGCATAGCTTCCAGCCGGTGCGCACGGAAGAGCGGGCTGGGCCGCCAGAGTCGGTACACGTCCCGCACCTCGTCCGGGATTTTAATCCAGCGTTCGCTGGACATTTCCTGCTCCAGCAAGGGCATGGGGAAAATGGCCGCCATTGCCTCCAGCGGAACAGGCTTGCCGTCCGGCCCCAGATAGGGCGCAGGCGGATTCGGCATGTCGGCGACAACGTTGTACCAATGGGTGGGAATCTCGGATTCGTCCAGCAGGATCTTACTTGTCTTCATAGCGTCTCGCTTCAGTTGTTCACAGTGTTGTCAGGGGACAACCTCCATATATAGCCATAGCACAATAAAATGACCACAGAACGGCCTGCTGAAAAAGTTCATCGGTGGAACAGCCGAGTTTTTTCCTGAGGGCTTTAGCCTGCGCCCATTTATGCTCAATCGGATTGAGGTCAGGCGAATACGAAGGAAGATATTCAAGCAAGCACCCGGCATCTTCGATGAGGTGCTGAATTTTTTCAGGCTTATGAAAAGAGGCATTGTC
>DHWV01000073.1:0-13179 GCA_002413355.1 Desulfobulbaceae bacterium UBA5173
ATGCTGTTTCTGATCTTTGCCCACCGGCACAACCTCAGCCTGATACAGCAAAATATCTGCTGCCATCAGCACCGGGTAGGCGAAGAGGCCGTGGCTGGCGGCGATGCCTTTGGCTGTTTTGTCCTTGTAGGAATGGCAGCGCTCCAGCAGGCCCATTGAGGTAACAGTTGACAATATCCACGCCAGTTCGCAAACTTCCGGCACGTCTGACTGCACCCAAAAAATGCACTTGTCCGGGGCAAGGCCAATAGCGAGAAAATCTGCCGCCGCCTCTAAAGTTCCTAAGGCGAGTTTATTCCGGTCATGAACACTGGTGAGCGCATGAAGGTCAACGATGAAGGCGTACAGTTCAGAACTTTCCATGCGGGAAAGCATAGGCTGCATCATGCCGAAGTAATTACCAATATGGAGTTTCCCTGAAGGCTGAATGCCGGAAAGGATGCGTTTCATGAGGTTTGCTTGGTTCAGAAGAAATTCAAGGGAAGCGCAGGAAGGACAACATGCCGCAGAAGAAGACAGAAACCATGATCAGCACGTGATCGATGAGCAAGAAAAAACATCCATCGTTACATAATGTTCTTCAGAGGTTCTCTGGGAATTTTTCCTCGACATCAATCTGTTGTTTGATCATGACTAATCTATTCTGGAGAGCATTTTTCCGCACAGCATATTTTCCTTTATCCGCTCCGATGAACGGAACGTTGTGGGTCGATTCAAATGCATCATACCCTTCCTTCAAATTCTCCCAAAATGCTGCCCATGGGGAATTTTTATTCCGGTCGATATTTTCCTTTGTCATGCGGAATGGAAAGATATGAATGCTAACTTGTTGCTGTCCTTGGAGAAAGGCTTGGTAGGTGAGCAGGTAAATCTCTTCAATTTGAAGATTTCCCATGGCAAAGCATCCTTGAGAGAGGCACTTGCCATGCACCATGACATCGCCACCCGTGCGTTTGTTCTCGCGGTCAACTGCATTAGGATAACCGATGTCAAAGGAAAGATGATATCGGCTGGCCGGGTTGAGCTGACCGCCCGAAACGGTGTAAAATCCCTCTGGACTTTGCTGGTCACCCTCAAGCAGCTTGGGGCCGACGGTGCCTGAGTACGTGCAGATCGGATAGGTTTTGAATAGCTCAAACTGTTCCCCATTCCGCACCCAAACTTCTAGTTGCTTAGGCAGTTTGAAGACGCGCATAAAGACCGGTGCGCCAAGACGAAGACCCTTGGCAGCGAGCTGCCGCTCCACTCTGGGCCGGGCGTTGGCCATAAAGGTGTCAGCTTTCAGGCTGCTGGCGGGCAGCCCATCTAGTAGCTGGGCTGATGACAAAGCAGAAGCAAAAAAAATGGCGGTCCCGATAAACGAGCTGAACAAAATGCTGTGTCGCATAGACAGTATCCTTTTAAAAGGATCGGCTGAAAAAATGAAAGGCCGTTACAGAAGAGAATCGTTCTGCTTAGCCATCTTTTCCAGCTTTGCAGGATCAACCTTCATGTAGAGCTGGATGAACAAATCGCCAAGATTGCTTTTGGTGTGAGGAATCAACATGTCGTGTTCTGACTCATAGGCTGTGATTGCCATTTGCAAATCAGCATCATAATTTTTGTCGATTTTCCCACTGTACTGCTTCAGCTCTTTGAACATCAGCTTCAGATATTTTATCCGTTCTGACTCGTCAAGCGCAAGCCATTTCTGATATGCAGATACCGTTGCATCTGGAGACGGGCCGTCAGCTGAAAAACACGAAGAAAAATTAATTTGCTGATAAATTCCACGAAGTGCCCACAGCACGGCAGCCTCAACCAGCGTCCGCTGCGCGCCGTGCAGTCCTTCTTTGATTTTTGCCTGCGTGGCAAAGCTCATGCTCCCTTCTCCATACCCCAGACCTATGGAGAATTTATCTGATTCTGTGTAGCTGTTCAACGTTAGCGTGGTTGCTGCGCCAACAGTGTTTTTAAAGGCATCTCCCAAATATACTGCTAAAGACAGGCTGCGCGAAGCTTTGGACAGGCCGTATTCAAGCTGCGCTTCGCCTTGACTTCCTTTTGTTTCCGCGCCACTGCTGTCACCTTTGTTGATATAATCAGAGGTGTCATTCTGCGTGTACACGCCTTTCACTCTGATTGCAGCAACTGCTCCGTACATTTTAACAAGGTCTCGGACATAAACTGGATTCAGCATTCCAAATTTGTCTTCCTGTATCAGTCCTATCGGCAATGAATAAGGAATAATAATTTTTTTTTGCGAAATCGTGCGCCTGATGATCGCTTCAAAGTCATACTTGCCGCCATCAGCCAATGGACCGTTTTCCCGGCCATATCTTCCTGTTAAAATTTTACTTTCCGGCACCACCGGCACGGTGCCGTCATAGAAATCATCGACCAGCAAAAGAATGGCCTTGCTCTCCCCTTTGTTGACTGCCTGCCCCATGCACTTCAGCGTCTCTGTCAGATTTGTCAATGCCGGATGAGGTGTCTCTGATGTGATATTGGACATTGACGAATTGACATTTGAGCAGCCGCTGACCGCACCCGTAAGTAGACAGGCTGTAATGAGCCATGCTATAAACCAGCTAATTGTTTTTTGCGTGATCAACATGTGATGCCGAAGGAGAACACTGTGTTCAACGGCAGATGAAAAAGACAAAGCAACAGAATGGAAAAAAATCTGCTGCAAAAGAGGTCTTCACGGGAGGTAAACGACTGGATATGACAGCAGGATGTCAGCTATTGACATTCAAATACAATTGTGTTGACATCAAGGTATTGGAACGCGTCCCCGGAGCCTTCATTATAATTACCGTAAAAAACGCACTTCGGTTCAACTGGGTTGTCAACAATAATACTGCTGCCGGGAAGAGTATAACCATTCGTTGACGGCGAGGTGCCGTTGGAATTGACACCTGTTGTTGCGACAGCGACAACTTCCTTCTTTGGCATGACGCTGTCCTTCAAACTTATCACAGAATTCAAGCTTGGAGTCATCGCCACATCAGGAATTTCTGTTTTCCTGATCTCTGCGGTTCCTATCCTCTGCCATGCAAGGAGAAGGAACAGAAGAACAAATAGGAAGCCTGTTGTTTTCATAGCTGGCCTGCATTCTTAATTGCATGAATCACAGCTTGTGATAACATTGATGCCCTGGATACTGCCAATGTTGCTACGTGAATTCATAGTGACAGAGCCACTGACAAGCGTCATTTGCAAGATGGAATCCGCGCTGCCACGATATACATTGACTCCTTGGACTACATTGTCGCCCTCGGATAATGTCAGCAAGAGATTTTGCTCCAAGACGGCAACCTGAACTGCTTTTCCGCTGTAAGAAGGAGTTGCAATCACATTTAGACCCTGCGTGCCGCTGCTGTCGCCATACGATTCGAGACTTAACTCGCTGCCTGCTTGAATGCCCTGAAACAGTCCTGAGTCAAAAGCTTCTGTGAACTGATCTAATACAGTAAAATCTGCCCCTGATGAGCCTATCGGATTACATAACAGCACAGTTAAGGATGCGATCAGGCATATTTTTTTCACCATTACCGTTTCCTCCCGGCTGCCGACGTTTCATCCGCACACCAATGCCCCTGTTTGCAGATAACTTTTAATCAGGCACAGCCTGTCGGCATGTTCACGCAGAACATACAGTCAAGGCAGAGGAATAGCTGAATAACGCTGTTCAGTTTCCGAGTTTCCTCTGCCGAAGCAGGTCACTCACAGCCTGCCGCCCCGCAGGTGGTGACCAAGTTAATGCCCTGAATGGCATTAACACTGTTGGATGAGCTGACAGTTGCTATTCCGGCCACATCGGTGGCCTGCATCGCCATCACCTGCACCTCGCCTCGATGCAAGTTGACAGCTTGAGCAGATCTGCCTTCACCGCCCACTGCGTCAATTGCCAGATCACCTGCCAGAGAGGCACTTTGCTTAGAACCGGGCAGGCCGTTGCCGACCACCACGTTACCACCTTGGTCCGAGCCATTGTCATAGGTCGAACTAATAGATAGATCCTGAGTGGTTGCAAGCTCTTGAGCAATGCCTTCGACGATGCCCTCAAATGGGTCGAATAAGGCACCCGCCATAGCTGCCGGAGGAGAGAGACACAGACCTAATACTGCTGCAAAGCTGATTTTTTTCCACATGATTATCTCCTTTTGACTGAAAAAAGCAAATTGAATGTCAAATTTTTGCCTTTTTTCCTACATTAACTATAAATTAACAAACGAAACAAAGCAAGCGGAAAAACAAAAAAATAGCAAAAATGCGCTGCGCAGAACTCGCACTGAAACGCCGGTTTTCTGCACGAAAAAGCGGTGCTGATCTACGATGGATGGCAAGGAATGTCGCAAAGAAAAGATACTGCTTGCCGCTTGCCGGATGCGCCTTCGGAGAGTAAGATTGCGTAAACACAACTTCAGCAGAACAATTCAGCATGAAAAAGGAAAGATGAGAAAAATTTTTGCATTATGTTCACTCCTTCTGCTGTCCGCGCAGACAGGAAATGCCGCACTGGGCGGCGGCCCGCGTTTTCTGGACACTTGGTCAGAGATGAATAGCTGGGAATCAGGCTCAAGTCCCGTGGATTTCGCCCAAACGCTGGACAAAAAATTGGTCTTTGTTTTGGGCCGAGACGGCAATGTGCAAGTGTACTCCGCTGTCGGCGAGCAGATCGGCACAGTCGCAGTCGAGGGCCAAGCGACAGCAATTGACATTGACCCGCGCGGCAAAACGCTGTACGCAATTGATCGAAACGGTTTCTGCTCAGTGTTCAGTGTTTCCTTGGCTACAGGCGCGGTGGACGGCACACGGCGAAGCCGCTGGCGGACTCAGACAAGACCGGTGGATGTCGCCTGCCTGCCCGACCGGGGCCTGGTCTTTGTTTTGGAGGCAGACAGCATCATTCGGGTCTATTCCACTTCCGGCGAGCTGAGGCACTACTTGCCTGTACCGAAAGGCATTTCCGCCCTTGATCTTGTCCCGCGCCGCAACATGCTCTATCTCGTCAACCGGAACGGCTTCTACGCCGCCCTACGCCTCGACTTCTGAACATGCGGCCAAAACAGGCTTTGTTCAGCTTGCCGGACACGGTGCGGGACAGTATAATGCCTGCATTGCATTCACCTCTGCCACTTTTTCATCAAGGAAAAAAATGAAGAAAAAAATTCTCGCGTTCTCCTGCCTGCTCCTGCTTTCTGATCAGCTTGCTTCTGCCCAGCAGCCGACTCCTCCCGCACCGGCGCAGCAGCCTGCGGTCAAGGCAGATGCGCTGTCTTGGACGGTCATGCAGGCGTGGAAGACCGAGTCCAAGCCGGTTGATTTTGTCCAGTCGCTGGACGGCAGGATGGTTTTCATCCTCGGCGATGACAGCAAAGTCTATCTCTATTCCGCCGAAGGCCAGAAGCTGGGTGTCATCCCGGTCGATCCCGGCACAGTTGCTTTGGACATCACGCCACGGGGCGAGATGCTTTATGTAATGGACAAGAACGGTGCCTACAAGGCATTGGACATATCCTTTGCCAAGGATATCGATTTGTCTGGCTCGCCGTTCAAAGGAAAAGAGAATGCGCCGGTAGCCTTGGTCGTGTTCTCAGACTTCCAGTGCCCGTTCTGCAGCAAGGTGCATCCGCTGATGGAAGAGGTGATGAAGAAAAACCCAGACACGGTCAAGCTGGTGTTCAAACATATGCCGCTGGGCATGCATCAGCAGGCTGAACCAGCCGCCCGCGCCGCCATCGCTGCGCAGGAGCAGGGCAAATTCTGGGAAATGCACGATGCGCTTTTTGCCGCTGCCACTGGCGGAGGTTTGAGCACTGAGGCGATTGAGAAAGCTGCTGCCGCCATCGGTTTGGACGTGGCGAAGTTCAAAGCAGATTGGAACAGCCCGGCCATTCAAGAAAAATTGTCCAAGGACATGAGCGCGGCTCGTTTGGCCGAGGTCAACGGCACGCCGACACTCTTCGTCAATGGCCGCCGGGTCAATGCGCCCAGCCCCGAAGCCATCCAGAAGATGATCGACCAAGAACTGAGCAAGAAGAAGTAACGGTGTCGTCTCCGCCTAAAAAAGCGGTAAGTCCAACCGAACAGAGCGTGGAGTTTGCGGATCCGTTTGCAGCCCAAGTTCTGTTCGGCGACCTGAACCGCAATCTGCACACTATCGAGCAGGCCGCCGGGGTCCGTATTCACTGCCGGGGCCAAGCTCTTCAAATCGAAGGGCAAGCCCATGCGGTGGAACTGGCGGTGTCCGCTCTCCGCCAACTTTATGAGCTTGTCCGCAAAGGTCATCCGGTCTTCAGTCAGGATATCGCCTTTGCCCTCAAAATTCTGGAAAGCTCACCGCGCGCTGTTTTGGAAGAAATTTTCTTGGAAAAGGTCTGCATCACAGCCAAAAAACGGATCATCGCGCCCAAAACGGTCAATCAGAAGAACTACATCGAGGCTATCCGCAACAACGACATTGTCTTCGGCATTGGCCCAGCAGGCACTGGCAAGACGTATTTAGCGGTGGCGATGGCGGTTGCCGCTCTGACTGCCGAGCGAGTGCAGCGGATCATCCTCACCCGGCCTGCGGTGGAGGCCGGTGAAAAGCTCGGCTTCCTGCCTGGTGATTTGGCCCAGAAAGTTGACCCTTATCTGCGCCCGCTCACCGATGCGCTCAACGACATGCTGGGCACGGAAAAGGCGGCAGATTTAGTCAGCCGGGGCGTGGTGGAGATTGCGCCGCTGGCCTTCATGCGCGGCAGAACCCTGAACAAAGGCTTTGTCATCCTTGACGAGGCCCAGAACACCACCCGCGAGCAGATGAAGATGTTCCTCACTCGGATCGGCTTTGACTCGCAGGCGGTGATCACTGGTGACATCACCCAAGTAGATTTGCCCGGCGGCCAGCCGTCTGGTTTGGCCGAGGTTAAGCATATTCTCCACGATATCGAGGGAATCAGCTTCTGTTATTTTGACAGCAGTGACGTGGTGCGTCATCCGCTGGTGCAAAAAATCATCCTCGCCTATGAGAAGACAGGCCGCCGCGACCGGCAGGAAGCCTGATGTCCGTCAATTTTTTCAATCATACTGATCCGCAGCAGTTCCGTCTTCATCTAAGCCTGCTGCGGACGCAGAGTCTCCGCCTGTTGGCGGTGCTTGGCCAGACTGGCCGCCCGGTCAGCATCGTCTTCATGGATGATATGGAGATGGCCGAGTACAACCAGACCTACCGCCATAAAGAGGGGGCGACCAACGTCCTCTCGTTCCCGGCAGAGACCGGCGGCGAACTGGGCGACATCCTCATCTCGGTTGAAACCGCTTGGCGGGAGGCAACGGAAAAAGGTATCCGCCTCGATCAGCATGTCACCTGGCTGATCATCCACGGCCTGCTCCATCTGCTCGGCTATGACCACGAGCGTTCTGAAGAGCAGGCGGAACTCATGCAGGCGAAAGAAGAGCAGTTGTTCCAGGCCATTCAGTACATTCACTCAGGAGGAAGAACCATGCCGCAGCTTGCCATCAACGTTGACCACATCGCCACTATCCGGGAGGCCAGAGGCGGCGCGGAGCCGGATCCGGTGCTGGCCGCAGGCATTTGCGAGCTGGCCGGGGCCAAGGGGATTGTGGTGCATCTGCGCGAAGACCGCCGCCACATCCAGGAGCGCGATGTCCGCATCCTGCGCCAGACGGTCAAAACTCGGCTGAATTTGGAGATGGCGGCAGTGAAGGAGATTGTCAGCATCGCCTTGGAAGTGAAGCCGGATTTAGTCACGCTGGTGCCGGAAAAGAGGCAGGAGTTGACCACCGAAGGCGGTTTAGACATCGTCGCCAACGAGAAAAAAATTAGGAAAACCATCAGCAAGCTGGCTGAATCGGACATTCCGGTTTCTCTATTTATTGATCCCTGTCCTGAGCAGATCAAGGCGGCGGTTGAGGTCGGCGCAACTTACGTTGAACTCCATACAGGCCGTTATGCCGAAGCGAAAAATCAGAAAGAGCAGGATCAGGAATTTCATCTGATTGAGCAGGCGGCGGAAACCGCGTTTGCCGCAGGACTGCATGTCAACGCCGGGCACGGTCTCGATTACCGCAACGTGAGCCGCATCGCCGCCTTGTCTGTGATTGAGGAGTTGAGCATCGGCCACGCCGTGATTGCCCGTGCTGCCTTTGTCGGTCTTGATCAGGCGGTGCGGGAGATGCAGGATTGCATTGATCTAGCCGGGTAGCTTTCCAGTTTATTCTTCAGTCTCCACCCAGACGGAAATACTGTCCCGCTGTCCTTGACTGTCAATCAGGGTAATTCGGGCCATTCCCGGACTTGGCGGCGCGCAGGAAACGGTCTCGCTCTGCTGTTCTTTAGCAATGGGCTGGCCGTTAATCAGCCAGTGAAAGGGCGGGGTGCCGCCGTGCGATTTCAGAGCGAGGACAGGCTGGCTGCCAAGATGCAGACTGCTGCCGTCCACGGGATAATAAATGCGCGGCTGGCTTTGCTCTGCTGCCGAGCGGCTGAAATATTGCAAATGCGGCGGTAGCTGACCGTGCGTTAATCGCCTGACTCCGGCGGGTGCGCTTTCCCGTTCTCCAGCTTGACTTGGCGGCAAAGCGGCAAAGGCTTGGAGTAGCACCGGCACAGCCAGCTCTGCCCCGGTGGTCCGCCTGCCGTAGCCTCCGTCAGGCCGTCCAACCCAGACCCCGACTGTGTGCTGCCGCGTGTAGCCCACGGCCCAAGCGTCGCGGAAGCCGTAAGAGGTACCGGTCTTGTAGCGGATGCCGCTGCGGCTGACTGCGTCTGGCCCGGCGTTCAGGGGCATGGCGCGAAGGATATCATCCACGTGCCACGCCGCCGCTGCGGAAAGTAGCCGATTCTCCGGGGCTGGCCGGGCCTCCGGGCGGAACGTGATTGATCTGAACTGACCTTGGTCAGCCAAGGCGGCGTAAAGGGCAACCAAATCACGCAGGCTGGTAGCAGTGCCGCCCAATGCCAGCGACAAGCCCTGCTCTTCCGGGCGGCGGCCCATAACGACCCCAACCGCAGCAAAACGGGCCAGTAGCTGCTGCGTCCCGACTCGTTCCAGCACCTCCACCGCTGGCAGATTCAATGAGCGCAGGAGTGCTTCGCGTACCGATATCCAGCCGTGGCTGCTGCGGTCGAAGTTGTCCGGGCCGTAGCTGCCGAAGCGTTCAGGCCGGTCAAGGATCAGAGTTTCCGGGTGAAGAATGCCCTGCTCAAAGGCGAGGCCATAAATGAAGGGCTTCAGGGCTGAGCCGGGCGACCGCCGCGCTTTTGTCAGATCGAGACTGCTGATCCGCCAGCCGCCAGAACCGACATGACCTATCACTTGCCTGCTGCTGTTCTCAACGACTAAGACTGCCAAGGTTCTCCGTCCGTCTTCGCCAAGCCGCTGTTGGGCTTGGACGGTGATGGCCTCCAGCTTTTCCTGAAGAGGAAGATCAAGGGAGGTGACAAGCAGCTTTTGCTCAAGATGGAGAGCGTGTAGCTGACGGCTGAGATGCAGGGCGAGAAAGGGAGGCTGCTGCCGTTTTTTGGGCACCGGCTGTGTCTTCGCCACTTCCGCCTGCTCGGCGGTGAGCAGACCATTGTCCGTTAATCGGGCCAGCACCCGGCTGCGGGCCAGCTCCGCCTGTTTTGGGTGACGGTCGGGCCGCCGCCGTTCCGGCGACTGCGGCAGGCTGATCAGCAGGGCGGCTTCGGACGGCGTGAGGTGTGCTGCGTCCTTCTCGAAATAGAAGCGGCAGGCCGCCTCGATGCCCTCAATATTGCCGCCGTATGGGGCCAGCGTCAGATACGTTTCGAGAATTTCCCGCTTGCTCAGATGCTGCTCCAAGCGCAGGGCTTCAGCCATCTCAATCAGTTTGCTGATCACAGTGCGAGGTCTGCGCCGAAGCAGGCGAACAGTCTGCATGGTGATGGTTGACGCGCCGGATACGGCCCGGCCATGTCCGGCAAGCTGAAGCACGGCACGGCTCAAAGCGAGCGGGTCAACACCGTGATGCGACCAGAAGCGTTTGTCCTCGCAGGCCAGCAGCAGGCGAACAAATTCGGGGTCAATGCGCTCAAGCCGGGCAGGCAGCCGCCAGAAGCCGCCCGGCGCGGTGAAAAGATGGAGCAGTCTGCCCTGCCGGTCCAAGACTTGGGCCGAACAGGGAACGGGAAATTTTCCTATAGGCAGCGGCAGAAAAATAAAGAGAAGGAGCAGGGCGCAGCAAAGGAAAGCGGTGCTGGCACCGCCAATGAAGAGCAGTCTGCCAACGCTCCTTTCACTGCGAGAGAAAAAAAACATGAGGCATCACACGCCGGATGTGGGCAGGGCGTAGCTCACCTGTTCGCCATTGATTTTAACATAGCCCCGCCGGAGCAGAGTGGTCCAGACCGCATCAATCTCGGATCCCGGCAGATTTATACCGCATCTGGCATGGATAGTGCTGCGTAGTGCTTTAGGCGTACGCGGCTTTTTATCTTTTCGCTTGATCAAGTCGTCCACAGCCAGTCGGAGCAGCTCCTCGGTTGAAACAGTCGCCGCCGTTTGAGTCTTGCTCTCCAGCGGCATGACGGTCACCTTGAAACAAGGCATTTCTTCTATCGACACTGAGCGTGCCACAAAGATCTTCCGACTGCGCAGGTGCCTGATAAGCGGATCAAAGCCTGTGTCTTTGGAGATGATATGAAAAAATCCAGCAGGATCAGCCGCCGCCAGCACACCAAGATAATAGGCGATGTGAAAATCAAGGGCATTGCTGCCTGATGTTTCAAGCGCAATATATTCTGCCCGGCTGCCCAGCTCCTGCATGGTCACGACCAGCTCAACCGGCAGCTTGGTGTTGTTTGGGCCGAGGAACACTCGCACCGAGAACTGTTCGTCCTTGAGCAAGGCCAGCGACTGCACCTGCACGTTTTCGTAGTCAATGAGGACGTAATTCTTTTTCACGTCATGCTTTCCTCGTCAGAGTGTCTCGGCCAGCGCGGAAATATGGCTGCTTTCACCCAACACAATGAGGATGTCGCCTGTCATGATCTGGGTGTTGGAGCCGGGATTGAAGAGCATCGGTTGATCCGCCCGCTTAATCGCCACGACAATAATGCCATATTTCTGCCGCACCCCGCTTTCAAGCAGTGTTTTGCCGACACAGAGTGCTTGGCCGCTCACCAGCAGCTCTTCCATGCGCAGGCCCAAGTCGCCCGCCTGCATAGCCAGATCAATAAAATCCACCACTGTGGGCCGGACAATGAGTTGCGCCATCCGGCGTGCGCCGATGCAGTACGGCGAAATCACCTTGCTGGCTCCGGCCCGCTCCAACTTTTTTGCTGCGCCGGGAATGCCGCTGGAGCGGGCAAGGATGAAGAGCGTGGAATTCAGTCCCCGTGCAGTGAGGGTGATATAGACATTTTTTTCATCGGACGAGACGACTGTCACTAACCCCCGCGCCTGCTTGATTCCTGCTGCGGTCAGGATTTCATCATCTGACGCATCACCTTTTAGTGATGGATAGCCAAGCCGATCTATGGATTCAATTACGCTCTCGTCGCTTTCAATCACGACAAAAGGACGACTGTTCTCTTTCAGGATGGAGCAGATTTCCTGACCGATCCTGCCGAATCCGCAGACAATATAATGATTATGCAGCTTGGTTATTTTTTTATTCATGTTCCGCTTGGCAACGATGTGCCGTAGGCCGCCTTCCACCATTGTTTCCGTGATTTGGCTAAAGATGTACATCACATAGCCAGCCCCGGAGAAAATCAACAGAATGGTGAAAATGCGGCCTGCGGGCGTGACTGGCGCAATATCGCCGTAGCCGACCGTGGTGATGGTGATGGCGGTCAGGTAAAGGCCATCAAGAAAGCTGAAGCCTTCCAGCAACTCGTAGCCAATTGGCCCGATGACAAGAAGCAGCAGCAGGGGAAAACCGGGCAGGATATATTTGCGGAAGGCGGCCTCAAGCCGCCTGCGCAGCCGGGAGAACGGAGTGCCGTCGCCCATCGCCCGGCATCACCACTCCACCCGGAGGATATTTTCCAGCGCGTCCACTTTGACGATGCGGACCCTGACTTCACTGCCCGGATCCGCCTGCAAGGAAGGATGCACGGGCAAATCCACATCAAAGAGGCAATCGAGCAGCAGTGCACTCACCCGCTGCGAGCCGCTGTTGACCACCAGCGCGGGCAGCGTGGTGCCAACCCGTTCTTCCAGCCAGCGCAGTATCCAGTAACGGTGCCGCTGTTGACGCACCTTGTTGGCGCGGGATAGCTTGTCCTGAATAATGCCGACGAATTTGCGGCAGTCATCCAGCGAGAACAGCGTACCTTTGCCGCTGATCAGGCTGGATATTTGTAGCTGAACAGCCGTGTCTAAAACTCGGCGGATGGGCGAAGTGACGGTGGTGTAGCAGTTGAGACCAAGCCCGGAATGCGGCTTCGGATTGGCGGTCAGCTCGCCGCGAGCAAGGAAGCGACGCTGGCAGGCGATATCGGCCAAGCTGTTCTGCACGCCGGAGATCAGCCGTTTTTTTGGCGGCGGCTGGGAGCGGAACAGGCCCGGTGCCTCGTGCGCGGCAAGATAGTCAGCGGCAATGCCGTTGGCAAGGATCATGCACTCGGAGACAATGCTGCGGGCAGGCGTATCGGACGGTGAGAGGTTAACTGTCACGTTGCCGTCCTCGACATAGACATTTACATCCGGCAAGGACAGCAGGAGCGCACCGCGTTCGGCCCGCCGCTGGCGCAGTTGGAGCTGGAGTCGGTTGAGCAGGCGCAGGGCATTGTCATCGTCCACCATCCGGTCGGCCTCAGTGTAGGTGAGCTGCCGCTTGACCTTGATTACGCTGAGGACGATCCTGCTGCTGAGAATTTCCCCTTCCGGCGACATTTTCACCAAGAAGCTGACCGCTGGCCGCACCCGATCTTTGATCAGGCTGAATACACCCTGCGACAGCTCGCGGGGCATCATCGGCACCTGGCCTTCGGGAAAATAGAGCGAAGTGGCCCGCTCCAAACTCTCGGCAAAGAGCAGATCTTTCGGGCTGAGGAAATAGGCCACATCCGAGACATGCACGCCGACCAGCAGGCTGCCGTCCTCCTGCGGCTCGACATGCAGCGCGTCATCGTAGTCGCGGGTGGAAGAGCCGTCTATAGTGAAAATGTCCAGCTCGCGGAAATCCTTGCGTTTGGGATCGGCCAGCAGCTCCTCG
>DHWV01000073.1:13409-13893 GCA_002413355.1 Desulfobulbaceae bacterium UBA5173
TGGGATCGGCCAGCAGCTCCTCGGCACTCGGCTCGCTGATCGCGGCGGCCCGTTCCAGCAGTTCCGGAGCAAAGTCCACTGGCTGACCGGCTTGGAGCAGAGCGATGTTCTCGTCCGGCTGCCAATATCCGGCTTGCACCAACACCCGGTATGGATCGCTGGGCCTATTCAGCTCGGCGTTCTTGAGCAGCTGGCGCACCAGCTCAAGGTCGCAGTCCGTTGCCTCGCTGCCAAACAGGGCATAATCAGCCAGCCACGCCAGCACCTTGTCCCGCTCCGGCCATTGTTCTGCTGATATCTGCTTCCCTTCCATGAGGGCAACCAAGTTGGCGGCCCCGGTGTGCAGCAAATCCTCTTTCTCCTGCTCACGCTGCCGCTGAAGACGGAGCTGTTCGACCTGCTCCGGGCTGTGAACGCTGACCAGATCGTTCTTGTATTTGAAAAAGAGGCGGTCAGAAAACACGGCCCGCAAAAAGGCAGCGGA
>DHWV01000015.1:0-3251 GCA_002413355.1 Desulfobulbaceae bacterium UBA5173
GCCGTCCATGATGATGGCGACATGGACGGGCAGCGGCTGAATGACCGGCAGCGAGGTCATACCTCCATGACCTCTTTTTCCTTGCCCGCAGCTATCGCCTCGATCTGTTTAATGAAATCGTCGGTCAGCTTCTGCACTTCGTCCTGAAGGCGTGTTTGGTCGTCCTCGGAGATTTCCTTGTCAGCCTTCTGCTTTTTGAAGATGTCGTTGGCATCACGGCGGTCGTTGCGGACTTCCACCTTGAATTCCTCGGCAATCTTCTTCACCTGCTTAACCAGTCCCTTGCGCCGCTCCTCAGTGAGCTGAGGAATGGGCAAGCGGATGACCTTGCCATCGCTGGAGGGAGTCAGGCCGATGTCTGAAGCAAGAATGGCTTTCTCAATCACTGGCAGCATCTGCGGATCCCAAGGCTGCACCACGATCATTCGGCTTTCGGGAATAGTCATGGCGGCGACCTGATTGAGCGGCATCTTGGAGCCGTAAGCATCCACGCGGATACCGTCTAAAAGGGCAATTGAAGCGCGGCCCGTGCGAATTTTAGTCAAGTCCCGCTTGAGGGCATCAATCCGAGCGGCCATTTTTGATTTGGCTTCGTCAACAACAGGATTTCCCATGATGTTTCTCCTTGTATAAACACTATCGCATTGAATTTACGGATTCTTTAGGAACAAAATTCAACATCTCAAGAGTGACGTTCCGATTCAATTCTTCCCGAGCATGGTGCAGCAGCGACCTGTTCACTTCCGAGGAGATGTATTGTTCTCCGCAAGTGTCGCAAATATCTGAAGGAACACGTTTGAAAACTAATACGGTTTCGTCTTTTTCCAGAACGACGGTTGCGAAGCCTTTCTCTGTTTTTCCTGAACGGCAAATTGCACATTTCATTGAACTCTCTCGGCAAAATTATCAGACCATCTGAGAGGATCAGGCTGATATGCAGTGATGATCACAATGATTTTTTCAAAATTATTGACTCCGGCCACCACGTGAAGCGGCCTGCCGCTCAACGAAAGGCCATTCAGCAGCAGGCTGGGCAAGGGGAAAAAATCGTCATCATATTTTTCAATAATCTCTCCATGCTTCAGAACATACTCGACATCATCTTCATGAATATCTCTCTGGAACATGCGGCGGACCGCATGGATTCTATATTCAATCGCATAATGCCCAATATCATCGACAAGATAGTGCGAGATATTCATGATCTGAACATTTTAATGACGGGCAAGATCAGCCAGCCACAATCAACGTCCCCACCTGCTCCCCAGCCGCAGCGCGGGCAATGTTGCCTTCCTTTTTCATATTGAAGACCAGCACCGGCAGATTGTTGTCACGGGCAAGAGAAATGCCGGCGGCATCCATCACCCGCAGCTGATCGTGCAGCACTTTGGTGTAGGTGAGGCGGTCAAAGCGGACGGCATTTTTGTCCTTTTCCGGGTCTCGATCATACACGCCGTCCACTCGTGTGGCTTTCATCATCACGTCCGCACTGATCTCTAAAGCGCGCAGCACTCCGCCAGTATCAGTGGTGAAATAGGGATTGCCCGTGCCTGCGGCGAAAATCACCACCCTGCCCTGCTCAAGATGCTCTATCGCGGCGGCGCGGGTGTACGGCTCGCAGACATTCTGCATGGCAATCGCGGATAGCACCCGGCACGGCACACCAATCCGCTCCAGCCCGTCCTGCATGGCCAAGGCGTTCAGCACCGTGGCCAGCATCCCCATATTGTCAGCCGCAGCACGGTTCATGCCGCCTGCTGCGCCTGCCACACCTCGAAAAATGTTGCCCGCGCCGATGACCAGCCCAATCTGCACACCCCGCTGATGTACGGTTTTTACTTCCTGAGCAACAAACTGAATCATGGCCGGACTGATGCCATAGGCACCATCGCCCATAAGTGCTTCACCGCTGAGTTTAAGAAGGATGCGCTGGTAGCTCATAGTCAGGAATTGTCTCCATTGGATGTGCAAAAACGAGGAAGGAGGGGCTGTTCAGCCCCGGCACAGGCAGGCCGGGGAGTTGTTCTGCGTGCTGCTTACGCACCAAGCTGAAACCGGGCGAAACGCTTGATCGAAATATTCTCGCCCATTTTGGCAATCAGGCCAGTAAGCAGATCCTGAATTGAAACATCCGGGTTCTTGACAAACTTCTGCTCCAGCAAGCAGTTCTCGGCCAAGAATTTGTCCACCTTGCCCTCAACGATCTTGGCAACGATGTTCTCCGGCTTGGATTTGCCAGTCTTCGCCTCCTCTTCCTTAATCTGGCTGATGTACACGTCGCGCTCACGGGAAATCATCTCCTGTGGGATGTCCTCGCGGCGGATGGAGACCGGATTGGTGGCGGCAATGTGCATGGCCACATCCTTGGCAAAGGCTCTGAATTCATCGGTTTTGGCGACAAAATCTGTTTCGCAGCCGACTTCAACCATCACGCCGAGCTTGCCTGCGCCGTGAATATAGCACTCGACCACACCTTCAGACGTGGCGCGGCCAGAACGCTTAGCTGCCACAGCCAGGCCCTTCTGGCGCAGGTAGTCAACCGCCTTTTCCATGTCGCCCTGGGTTTCCGCCAGAGCCTTCTTGCAGTCCATCATGCCTGCGTTGGTTTTCTCGCGCAGGTCTTTGACCATTTGGCTGGTGATTTCCATCATTGTCTCCTTTTTCTGCACAATCAAAATAAATCAAAGCAATCGCTCTAAAAAGAAGGGGCTTCGCAGCCCCTTTCTCACATCTGCCGCACTCAGCTACTCTGGATTCAGACGGCGGCGACGGTCGGCTCCTCGAAAGAGGTGGCGGTCATCGCGGCTTCCAGCTCGTCAATGTTTGCCGGAACTTCCATGCCTGCGGCTCCCCTGCCCTCCAGTATGGCATCCGCCATCAGAGAGGCGATCAGGCGCACTGCCCGGATCGCGTCGTCGTTACCGGGGATCAGGTAGTCAACGCCGTCCGGGTTGCAGTTGGTGTCGGTCAGGGCAACTACCGGAATGCCGAGCTTTCTGGCCTCGTCAATGGCGATCTCCTCCTTGCGGGGATCAATGACGAAGAGCACATCCGGCAGCTTGCGCATGTCTTTGATGCCGCCGATGTTGCGCTCCAGCTTGATCCGCTCCTTCTCCATCTGCATGACCTCATGCTTGGGGAAGCGGTTGATGCTGCCGTCCTTCTGCATGGCTTCGATTTTCTTCAGACGGTCAACGGAATTTTTGATAGTCTGGAAGTTGGTCATCATGCCGCCGAGCCAGCGGTGATTG
>DHWV01000015.1:3490-21859 GCA_002413355.1 Desulfobulbaceae bacterium UBA5173
AGCCAGCGGTGATTGACGTAAAACATGCCGCAGCGCTGGGCCTCTTCGCGGATAACCGTCTGCGACTGCCGCTTGGTGCCGACAAAAAGAATGGAACCGCCTTTGGCGGCCACATCAGTCATATACGCGCAGGCTTGGCGGAACATGCGCATGGTGGCATCAAGGTTGATAATGTAGATGCCGTTGCGCGGGCCGTAAATATACGGCTTCATCTTTGGGTTCCAGCGTCTGGTCTGATGTCCGAAATGCAGACCAGCCTCAAGCATCTGCCGCATGGTGACTTGCACTGCCATTTTTGCTCCTTTTTATGGTTGGTTCCTCCACTCCAAAGTCCGATTCCGCAAGGGAACACCAAAGGACGAAAAGGGAGTGTGTGTGATGAGCCGCCGCGCTGCTGCGGCGATAATGCTGCCCTGCTTTCTTACCATAACGACTGAAGAACAGCAAGAACATCCTGTTGCGGTGCGGCAAGGAAAAAATGCGCTGCCTGCGCCGCCGCTTGTTCCGGCTGGCCAGCAAGGAGACGCAGTGCTGATCCGCCGCCGCATTTTCTTTGAAGAAGTGCCGCGTTTGGAGAATAATGCGCGGACACGGCGGGAATCAGCCTGCGCAAAAGACAAGGAGGAACGGGCTATGAACGAGGTGAGCGTCTGGATAACCCAGTATCAGCAACCACTGCTGCTGATTTGCTACGGCCTGCTTGTTGTTACCCTGCTGCTCAAATGCGGTGAGCGCAAAGGACGGCTGCCGCATCTGATTTTTTTCCTTATCCTCTTCGTCATGGCCGCTGTAATCTTTCTGGCCAAGGATGACCCAGCCATCTGGATTCCTGCGGCAATCGCTCTGCTGACTGTTGCCGCGCCAACGGCCTTGAGCTGGAAGCCAGCGGACAAGCCCGACGGGATGCGGCAATATGAGGAGGAGCTGAAAACCCTGCGCCAGCAGATTCTTGCGCTGCAAGCCTCCGGCGCAATGGCGGACGACAAGCAGCGGCAGCTTCTTGAAACACAATTGCAGGCTGTGCAGGAGCATCTGGCCGACATCCGGGAGAGCTGGAAGGAGGAGCAGCTGCGCCGCAAAGCTGCGGATGAGGCCCTTGACCAGATGAAATGCCAGATGCCGGAGGCGCGGATTGCTGAAGCCAAGCTGCGGCTGGCAAAGAACGACACCAAAGCGGCGAAAGAGACCTTTGCCGAGGTGCGCAAGCAGGCGGGCAAAACGGCGGCCTTGGCTGCGCACCACGAGGGCAAGCTGGCTGAAGGTGAAGTGAAGTATGCCGAGGCGATGGAGCTGTACCGGACAGCCGCGCTGCTGGAGAAGGACAACCCGGACTATTTGCTGGCTGCCGGGAAGATGGCCCGCAAGCTCGCCGAGTACAAGCAGGCGCAGGAATGGCTGGAGCGGCTGCTGGAACTGCGGGAGGCGGAGGGGAAAAATGATGCCGCGCTTGGCGACGCGCTGCACGAGCTGGCTTTGCTGCATAAAGACTTGGGGCAATACGCGGCGGCGGAGCCGTTGTACCTGCGGGCGGTTGCGGTGAAGGAACAGGCTCTTGGGAAAGAGCATCCTGAGGTGGCGGAAGTGCTAAATGACTTGGCTGTGCTGTACCGGCGGGAAGGAAAATACGTTGAGGCGGAGCCGCTGTATTTACGTGCTCTTGCCTTAAAGGAGCAATATTTTGGCAAAGAGCATCCAAGCGTGGCGCAGACGTTAAATGATCTTGGATTATTGTATAAAAATCAAGGACGGTTAGCAGAAACTGAATCTCTGTATCTACGTTCTCTTGAAATTAGAGAAAAAGATATAGGTAAAAAACACCTTGATGTAGCAGAGAGTGCAAACAATCTTGCTGCACTCTACCGGAAGCAAGAAAGATATGTAGAAGCAGAACCGTTATATCTTCGTTCGCTTGCTATCAGAGAAGCTATTCTTGGTAAAGAGCATCCACTTGTAGCTTTGAGTTTGAATAACCTTGCCTTCTTGTTCGCGCAGGAAGATAGATACGTAGAAGCTGAACCGCTGTATTTACGTTCTCTTGCTATCAGAGAACATGCTTTGGGCAAAGACCATTCATATGTCGCATCCAGTCTCAATAATCTCGCCAGCCTTTACCGGGCGCAAGGCAGATACGAGGAAGCGAAGCCGCTGCTTCATCGCGCTCTTCAGATTCTTGAGAACAAGCTGGGAAAAGACCATGCTAATGTGGCAACTACCTTGCGCATCATGGCTAAACTCTACCGCGACCAAGGACAATACGCGGAAGCGGAGCCGCTGTTTCAACGCGCCCTGTCCATCATGCAGGCAAAACTCCCTGCCGGGCATTCACGCATTGCCGCCTGCCAGAAGGACTACGATGAGATGAAGGAGAAGCCCCTACGGGGTGCATTCGGACAGTGTCACCGAGCTTTGCGTGAAAAAATCAGCGCGGGAGCAAGGTGCGGCGGCTGCCCAGCACATGCAGAAGCCAGTCAAAGCCGAATTTGAGCAGCTCTCCGTCGTCCTGCTCAATCCGTTTGCGCCGGTCGCGGTCAAGACGGAATCCGGCCAGCAGATTGTGCTGCCGGACATGATCGCGGAATGTATCAAGATTATAACAAATCATGAACGCAAGCTGCTGAAGCGGCCCGCCGTGCCCTTCGCCCTGCCACGGGTTGGCGGCGAAGAATGCGTCCACTTCCGCCCAACGGTCGTTGAACAGATTGAACTCTATAAGCTGCTGCTCGCGCTCCCACTGCTTGACGGTACAGGTCTGCGGCTCGTCATGCCCCTTGCAGTAGGAATGCCCGGTCATGAACCAGCGGCTGCGGAGCGTGCCGTTCGCCGTCTTTTCCACAGCCCTTTCCAAAGGATAGGTGCGGCAGGCTGATGGCCGATCTTTGTACACTGAACAGCCGTGTTCAGCAAGAAAAGGACACAGATGCCCGCCGTCAGCCCGCATGTTGAGGTAAACCGCCGGAAAAAACGGATGCGTTCCTGCGCCAAGTCGGGTGTGCTGCTCCAAAAAATGTGCTGAACTGAGGGCAAGACGGTTCTTCAGCCGCAGAACATCATAGGGAAAAAGCCGCAGCTCAACTTGGCGGCAGCAGGAAAGAAAGCAGCTCACTCCAGCATGGCAGCGGAATCGAAATGGCTCTGCGCTGAGTTCTGGCCAATCAGAGAGAGGCGGCCTGAAATCTTCGTTCATGGCAAATAACAAAGCCGGATTGATGAATATTCATCAATCCGGCCTGGTCTGTGGTTCAGCAAAAAACAACAAAACGTCCGCTCATGCCTCGCTGCCGCTCTGCTGCTCTTCGACCTGCTGCGGCTTAGGAGCCGGAGCTTCGTAGTTCACCAGCTCAATCAGGGCCATCGGCGCAGCATCGCCAGGCCGGGTGCCGGTTCGGATGATACGGGTGTAGCCGCCTGGACGCTGGGCATACTGCGGAGCCAGCTCGTTGAACAGCTTGGTGACAATGCCCTTGGAGCGGATGTAAGCTGCCGCCTGCCGCTTGGCATGAAGATCCCCACGCTTGCCGAGAGTGATCATTTTCTCAGCGGCCCGCCGCACTTCCTTAGCCTTGGGCAAGGTGGTGACGATGCGCTCATGTTCCAGCAGAGAGGTCACGATGTTGCGAAGCATCGCCAAGCGGTGCGCACTGTCTCTGTTCAGTTTTCTGCCAGCACTTCTATGTCTCATGATAGTGTTGTCCTTGTCTGTCGAAAAAATCAGCGGGGTGGCGGAAACCGTTGGTTTGGCAACGGCTACTCTTCCTCGTAGGTGCGTTCCCTTTCCCGCTGATCAGGCGGAATCCAACCCTCAAGGTTCATATTAAGGGTCAGATTGTGCTGAGAAAGCAGTGCCTTGATCTCGTTCAGCGACTTGCGGCCAAAATTTTTAGTTTTCAGCATTTCGGCATCAGTTTTCTGCACGAGCTGGCCGATATACTGAATGTCGGCGTTTTTCAGACAGTTGGCGGAACGAACAGACAGCTCCATATCCTCAACGTTTTTATCGAGGAACACCGGGAAACCACCCGCGCCGTCGCCATCGCCTTTCAGCCGCTCAGGAGCGGAAGCTTCCTGCTCGTTGAAGTTAATAAAAACCGTCATCTGCTCTTTAAGAATTTTGGCCGCATAGGCCAAGGTATTCTCTGGAGATACTGAGCCATCGGTCTCAATCTCCATCGTCAGACGGTCATAGTCGGTATGCTGACCGACGCGGGCTTGGCTGACCACATACTGCATCCGCCGCACCGGCGAAAAAGCAGCATCAAGAGAGATCACACCAATAGGCTGATCTTCCTTTTTGTTCCATTCCGCCGGAACATACCCCTTGCCCCACTGTATTTCCAGCTCGGCCACAAAGGAAGCGTTTTCACCGGTTACGGTGCAGATGTGCTGGTCCGGGTTCATGATTTCAACCCCTGGCCCGTCAATGTCCGCCGCTGTCACCCGACCTGGCCCGTTCTTCCTGATGAAGGCTGTCTTCGTCTCGGAAGAATTCAGTTTAGGCCGCACCAATTTCAGGTTCAGAATGATGTCAGCCACATCTTCATGCACGCCGTCGATGGTGGTGAATTCATGCTGCGCTCCTTCAATACGCACCGATGTAACAGCCGCACCGCGAATGGAGGACAGCAGTATCCTGCGCAGGGAGTTGCCAATGGTCGCCGCAAAGCCCCGCTCCAGCGGCTGACAGACAAACTTGCCGTATCTGGACGAATAAGAGCTTTTGGCAACTTCCAGCCGCTCCGGCATAACTAAATTATGCCAATTTTTGTAAAAGGGATTGTCATCCCGGATTTCCTGCCCCATGCGACACCTGGCCTTGTTTTACTTAGAGTACAGTTCGACAATGAGATGTTCATTGATCGGCATGGTGATTTCATCCCGAGCAGGCATCCTCATGACCTTTCCCTGAAAACTCGCCTTGTCCATTTCCAGCCAGGCCGGAATGCCTCGACGGGAAGCATCCTGCATGTTTTCTTGGATCATGGCGTTCTTGCGGCTCTTTTCCTTGAGGGCGACTATATCGCCGGGCCGCACTTGGAAGGAAGGAATATTCGCCTTTCTGCCGCTGACCTGAAAATGGTTGTGACGGATTAGCTGGCGGGCCTGATCGCGGGACGACCCGAAACCGAGCCGATAGACCACGTTATCCAGACGGCATTCGAGCATGGCCAACAGATTGTAGCCGGTGACACCTTTCGCCCGGTCAGCTTCATGAAAATATCTACGGAATTGCGTTTCGAGCATTCCGTACATGTGCTTGACCTTCTGCTTCTCGCGCAACTGCACGGCGTAGTCGGAAGTCTTGCGGAACTGGTTCTGTCCGTGCTGGCCCGGTGCAAAGGCCCGCCGCTCGAATGAGCATTTGTCAGAATGGCAGCGTTCGCCCTTCAAGTACAGTTTCAGATTTTCACGCCTGCACATTCTACAGGAAGCTCCGGTGTATCTGGCCACTTATTCTTTCCTCTCCAAAATAATGATCGGTCGGTAACGGTTTTACGCTGCGGTCAGCTTTGCGCTGGCAACGACCGTACAAAAAACAACTCTGCTTTTGGCTCAAACCCGCCGACGCTTCGGCGGCTTGCAGCCATTGTGCGGTACCGGTGTGACATCAACAATTCTGCTGATCTCCAAGTCGGTTCCGGCCAGTGCCCGCAGGGCGGACTCGCGTCCCGGCCCAGGGCCTTTGACCCGGATCTCCACTTTGCGCAGCCCGGTCTCCTTTGCCTTGGCGACAGCGTCGCTGAGGGCATTCTGGGCGGCGAAGGGAGTTGATTTGCGCGATCCTTTGAAACCAATCACACCAGCACTGGACCATGACAGCACATTGCCCAGTTTGTCGGCGATCGTCACCAACGTGTTGTTAAAGGTGGAATAAATGAACACTATTCCTTCCTGCACGTTTTTTCGCTCCCGACGCGGGGTTTTGCTCTTGCCCTTGCTGTCGGCGGCGCCTTTTTTCTCCTTTGCCATCTCTGCTCCGTGCGTATGTTGTCAAGCCCGCGCTTTCAGCGCTTCGGCCCTTTGCGTGTCCTGGCATTGGTCTTGGTCCGCTGGCCCCGGCAGGGAAGCCCCTGGCGATGGCGGCGGCCCCGGTAGGTGCCGAGATCGACCAGCCGCTTGATGTCCATGGCCACCTCGCGCCGCTTGTCGCCCTCGACGACATGCTCGGCCTCGATGATCAGTCTGATGCGGTTTACGTCATCACCGCTCAGGTCATCAGAATTCATCTGGTAGGGCAGATCGGCCTTGTCCAGAATTTTCCGGGCGGAAGTGAGACCTATGCCGTAAATATAGGTCAGCGCCCTGTCCATATGCTTGTTCCGTGGTAAGTCAACCCCTGCTATGCGTGCCAAAACCCTGCTCCTTTTCGTCGCTGTTCCTGCCTAAGCGGAATTATCCCTGCCGCTGCTTGTGCTTTGCGTTTTTGCAGGTGACCCGGACAACGCCCTTGCGTTTGTGGATCCTGCATTCGCTGCATATCTTCTTGACAGATGCTCGTACCTTCATACCTTGTGTTTCCTTTCTTGTCCTGACGGGATTGTCATTTTGCCCTGCCGCCGCCGCCCTTGGCGCGGAATGTCACGCGGCCCCTGGTCAAATCGTAGGGAGAAAGCTCAACCGTCACCCGGTCACCCGGCAATATCTTGATGTAGTGCATACGCATCTTGCCAGAGATATGGGCTAAAACCTTATGTCCGTTGTCCAGCTCCACTCGGAACATCGCGTTGGGCAGTGGCTCGATGATCGTGCCTTCGACTTCAATGGCCTCTTCTTTCGCCATATTTATCCATCCAATAATGAAAGTTGCAAGCGAAAAACAAAAAAAAGCCATTCAGGCCGTCTTTTCCCCTTCCCGCCTGCTCAATACCAACGGCCCCGCCGCCGTCGCCGCCACCGAATGCTCGAAATGCGCTGATAGCCTGCGGTCCGCTGTAACTACCGTCCAGCCATCCTTCAGCATTTTAACTTTGTGTGTTCCGGCGTTAACCATCGGTTCAATAGCCAGCACCATGCCCTCGACAATTCGCGGTGACCGTTTGTCGGTTTGCACATAATTTGGCACTTCTGGGCCTTCATGCAGACTGGTGCCAATACCATGTCCAACAAATTCCCGCACAACAGAATACCCGTGCTGTTCCGCATGGTGCTGAATTGCTCTGGAAATGTCAGAAATTCTGTTGCCCACCCGAACCTGCCGGATGCCCAACTCCAGTGCCTGCCGAGTCACATCAAGAAGTTGCTGATGTTTTTCGGAAATACTGCCAACAGGAACGGTAATCGCCGAATCGCCGTAATACCCTTTAAATAGGGTACCAAAATCTAAGGAAACAATGTCGCCTTCCTGCACTTTGACTTTTTTTGAGGCAATGCCATGCACCACCACTTCATTGACTGAAACGCAGAGGTTTCCGGGAAAACCTCGGTAGCCTCGAAACGCGGGAATCGCACCGTAATCCCGGCAATATTCCTCAGCCCAGCGATCCATCTGCATCGTGGTGATACCGGGACCGATGTTGTCAGCCAACATTTTCAACGCGCCAGCCGCAATGCGGTTAGCCTGACGCATCACCTCAATCTGAGCGGGAGTCTTGACAATAATTTCCTTCTCGCTGCTCAACGACTTCAACGCCCTTTGATTTTTGCGCTTTTCATGAAGCCTTCGTAATTGCGCATGACGAGATGCGACTGCACTTTTGCAATCGTGTCAATCGCCACGCCGACGACAATCAGCAGGGCCGTGCCGCCGAAATAAAACGGCACGTTGAAGCGATGAATCAGCACCGTCGGCAGAACACAGACAGCGGCCAGATAAGCAGCACCGACCACAGTCAGTCGGATCAGCACCTTGTCAATAAATTCAGCTGATTTCTTGCCAGGCCGGATACCAGGAATGTAGCCGCCGTTCTTCTTCAAATTTTCCGCCACTTCGTCGGGATTGAACGTCACCGCCGTGTAGAAGAAACAAAAGAAAACGATCATGCCGACATCCAGAATGTAGTAATACAGCGAACCAGGCGACATGGCCGCCGACATCTGCTTCACCCAGTTAATCTGGATGAAGTTGCCGATGGTGGCCGGAAACATCATGATCGACGAGGCGAAGATGGGCGGAATCACACCTGCGATGTTAATCTTCAGCGGCAGATGAGAGGACTGGCCGCCATACACCCGCCTGCCCACTACCCGTTTAGCATACTGCACCGGAATCCGACGCTGTGCAGTTTCAAAATAAACCACCACAGCAATCACGCCAAACATCATGGCCAACAAGAACGGCACAATAATGAAGGGAATTTGACCGGACTGAATGATCTGAATCGCGTTGACCACCGCCGCTGGCATTCTGGCAATAATTCCCGCATAAATGATCATCGAGATGCCGTTACCGATGCCCCGCTCGGTCATCTGCTCGCCCAGCCACATGATAAATGACGTGCCGGAGGTCAAGGTCAACACCGTCATTAGCTTGAACTGAAGCCCTGGATGCAGAACAATCGGCACACCGCCCGGCGAAGTCATGCTCTCCAGGCCCGTGGCGATGAAAAAACCTTGCACCAAAGCCAAGCCGACCGTGCCGAAACGCGTGTATGTCGTGATCTTGCGCTGTCCGGCAGCTCCGTCCTTCTTCAGGCTCTCTAACTGCGGAATGACCACTGTCATGAGCTGAATAATAATGGAGGCCGAAATGTAGGGCATTATGCCCAACGCAAAGATGGAGAAATTGTGCAGCGCACCGCCGGAGAACATGTTGAACATGCCGAACAGTGTGCTGGCGTTCTGAGCGAAAAACGCCGCCAGCGCTTCGCCGTTGATGCCGGGCGTGGGGATTTGCACTCCCATCCGGTAAACCAGCAGCATCAGGAGAGTAAAAAACGCCCTCTTACGAAGCTCAGGAATGTTTGCTGCGCTGGCAAGTCCGCTCATGGTCTCACTCCTTGACCGAGCCTCCGGCGGCGACAATTTTGTCCTTTGCGCCTTGGCTGACTTTATCCACTTCAACGGTCACGGATTT
Source organism: Desulfobulbaceae bacterium UBA5173 (assembly GCA_002413355.1). Lineage (GTDB taxonomy): Bacteria > Desulfobacterota > Desulfobulbia > Desulfobulbales > Desulfobulbaceae > Electronema. The sequence continues at coordinate 12,498 of DHWV01000015.1, forward strand.
GCTAATCTCGCCGTTAGCCAGCACTTTGATCAAGCTGCTGTCTTTGCCGCCGATCAGCCCTGCTGCCAGCAAAGCTTCCCGATTGACCACCGAACCTGCCTCAAAGCGGTCGAGATCAGACAGGGTGATGATCACATATTCCTTCTTGAACGGATTAGTGAAGCCCACCTTGGGCAAACGACGATGCAGCGGCATTTGGCCGCCCTCGAAGCCGGACTTCATTGAAAATCCAGTCCGAGCCTTTGCGCCCTTGTGACCCTTGCCTGCGGTCTTGCCATGTCCTGTGCCTTGACCGCGGCCAATCCGTTTCGGCTGCCTACGGGAGCCTTCAGTCGGCGAAAGATTGTTCAGCTTCAGCATTGTTGTTCCTCCACCCGCACGAGATGCTGGACTTTTCTGATCATTCCTCTGATCTCAGGGGTGTTCTTCCTGATGACGGTTTTCTGCATCTTTGTCAGTCCCAAGCCGATCAAGGTGGCGCGGATTTTCTCGGTGCTGCCGATGCCGCTCTTGATTTGGGTTATCGCCACTGTGTCGCTCATGATTCAACCTGTTGTTGTGAAAAAAATCGCGCAGCGTCTCAGGCCGCCAGCTCTTCCGCCGACAGTCCCCGCAAGCTGGCGATCTCCTCCACGGAGCGCAGCCGCCGCAGACCGTCCATGGTCGCTTTGACCATGTTGTGCGGATTGTTGGAACCTTGACATTTGGTCAGAATATTCTGCACTCCGGCTGCCTCCAGCACGGCACGAACAGGACCGCCTGCGATAACACCGGTGCCGTCAGAAGCGGGCCTGAGCATCACTTTGCCGGATTTGAACTTGCCGTCCACATAATGTGGAATGGAAACCTCGGTCATCGCGATTTTCTGCATGTCCTTGCGGGCACGCTCTACGCCTTTTCGTATGGCATCAGGCACTTGATTCGCCTTGCCAAGCCCCTGCCCCACCTTGCCCTTGCCGTCGCCAACCACGACGATGGCACTGAAGCTAAAGCGGCGACCGCCTTTCACAACTTTGGCGACGCGGTTAATATAGACGATCTTTTCGATCAGTTCGTCCTGATTGCCTTCTTTGGCACGTTTCAAGTCAGCCAAGAAACACCTCCGCTCTGGTGAATTTTTCCTAGATTACAGGTTCAGGCCGCCTTGGCGGGCACCGTCCGCGAGCGCCTTGATCCGACCGTGATACAGATTGCCGCCCCGGTCAAACACCACCTTGTCGATTCCGGCCGCCAACGCACGCTTTGCCGCCATCTCGCCCACTTTGCCGGCTTGAGCGACTTTGCCCTTCAGGTCAGCAGCATTAAATTCTTTGTCCTCGGTGGACATAGAGACAAGCGTGTGCTGCTTAGTGTCGTCGATGATCTGCACGTAAATATGACGGTTGCTGCGGAAAACACGCATTCTCGGACGCTCCGGAGTTCCGGCGATCTTTGTGCGTATCCTTCTGATCCGCTTGTTCCGCGCTGTCAGCTTGATGCTTTGCTTTGCCATGATGCCTTCACTTCATCCTTCTTGAGTTGTCTGAAGCCGGAGCTTTATTTCTTTTTTCCGCCCTTTGCGCCGGATTTGCCCGCCTTGCGAACAATATGTTCGTCAGCATAGCGAATGCCTTTGCCCTTGTACGGCTCAGGTTTGCGGATGTCTCGAATCGTGGCTGCAGTCTGGCCTACCTGCTCCTTGTCAATACCGGAGATGGTGATGTTATTGCTTTTGTCCACGACGGCGGTGATGCCTGCGGGCAGCTTGAACTCAACCGGCACCGAGTAACCAACATTGAGAGTCAGCTTTGCGCCATCCGCAGCAGCGCGGTATCCCACGCCCTCGACCGCCAAGACTTTCTCAAAACCTTTATCCACTCCGGCAACCATGTTTCTCACCAAGGTGCGAGTGAGACCCCAGTACGCTGAGACCTGCCGCCCGCCGCCTTTCGGCGTGAAAACTAACTGGTCGTCCTGCTGCTCCACCTCGATTTCCGGGCGAATGCTTCGCTCCAGCGTCCCCTTCTTGCCAGTGACTTTGATCCGGGTGCCTTGTATCTCAACCTTGACTCCGCCGGGCAGAACCACAGGTGCTTTTCCAATTCGTGACATTTTGTATTCTCCTCTCAGGCCGACTGGCTCACCATACTTCACAAAGCAGCTCACCGCCCACGTTCAGCCTGCGAGCCTCGCGATCAGAGATCACACCCTTGGAGGTGGTCAGAATGCCGAGTCCGAGTCCGCTCATCACCTTGGGAACATCCTGACTTTTCCGATACTGACGCAAACCAGGTTTGGACACCCGGCGGATGCCGGTAATGACCTGCTCGCGGCGCGGACCGTATTTGAGTTCAATCCTGATGGCACCTTGAACACCCTCCTGCATCAGCTGGAAGTCCTTGATGTATCCCTCTTTTTTCAGCACTTCGGCCACGTTGACCTTTAGCTGCGACTGCGGGATTTCCACCGTGTCAAAATTTGCCCGCACAGCATTGCGGATTCTGGTCAGAAAATCCGCCAGCGGATCACTCATAGACATCTGAATCTACCTCTGTGAAATAGGATGCGATTTATAACCTGACTCCGGCGGTTCACCAGCTCGACTTCGTCACGCCTGTAACCTTGCCTTCTGAGGCCAGCTTGCGGAAGCAGAGCCTACAGCAGCCGAATTTCCTCAAATATCCCCGTGGCCGCCCGCAGAGTTTGCACCGGTTGTAGGCCCGTACTTCAAACTTCTGCTTCCGTCCTGCCTTGGCAATCAATGATTTTTTCGCCATTGAAAAAGTCTCCAGCTGTAGTTTTCGCCTTACTGGCCGCTCTTCCCGTCTTCAGCCTTTTGCTGCTGACGAAACGGCATTCCCAACATGGCCAGCAGAGCGCGGCTTTCGTCGTCGGTCTTGGCAGTGGTGACGATGGTGATGTTCAACCCTCTGATCTTGTCGATTTTGTCGTAGTCGATCTCAGGGAAAATGATATGCTCTTTCACGCCCATCGAAAAGTTGCCGCTTCCGTCAAACCCTTTGGCGGAAATGCCCCGGAAATCACGCACGCGCGGTAGGGCGATGTTGATCAGTTTGGACAGAAAATCATACATCCTGTCCTTGCGCAGCGTCACGCAGGCACCAATGGGCATTCCTTCGCGCAGCTTGAAGGTGGCAATAGATTTGCGCGCCTTCGTCACCACAGCTTTCTGCCCGGCGATCATGGTCAGCTCGCCTGCGGCCTTCTCGACGATTTTTGGATTCTGCACAGCCTCGCCCAGCCCCATATTGAGAACTATTTTCTCAATCTTCGGAATCTGAAGCGGGTTGATATATCCGAACTCCTTCTGGAGCTGCGGCCTGCACGAGCTTGCGTACAGTTCCTTCATTGTGGCCATTCTCTATTGCTCCGTCCTGTAACCGGCAGATTGCTTACTTCCCAGATTTGGTCAAAGTGGCACCGCATTTCTTGCAGACCCGAACTTTCGTGCCGTCCTCAAGGAACTTTTTCCCTGTGCGGACAGTTTTCGCGCACTCAGGGCAGACAAGCATGATGTTTGAGATGTGAATGGATGCCTCTTTTTTGACGATCTCGCCGGGCTGCTGGGCACTGGCGGCTTTCTGATGTTTGGTGATCATGTTGATGCGCTCGACCACCGCCCGGCTGGCTGCCCGGTCAATTGTGAGTATCTTGCCGACCCGGCCTTTGTCCTTGCCGACAATCACTTCAACCTGATCGTTCTTCTGCAAACTTGTCTGTCCCTGCCGCATCTTGCTATCCTCGTATCCTGACCAGCATTTCTGTTTTTTACAGCACTTCCGGCGCAAGCGATATGATCTTCATGAAGCCGAGCGACCGCAGCTCACGGGCAACCGGCCCGAAAATGCGCGTGCCCACCGGCTCGCCGCTTCCTGCCAGCAGCACGGCTGCGTTGTCGTCAAAACGGACAGTGGTGTTTTCCGGGCGACTGATCTCTTTAGTCGTTCGCACCACAACGGCGTTCATCACGTCGCCCTTCTTGACTTTGGCATTGGGGATGGCCTCTTTGACCGTGACCACGATCACGTCGCCGATGCTGGCATAACGGCGGCGGGTGCCGCCGAGCACCCGGATGCAGAGCACTTCCTTGGCTCCTGAATTGTCAGCGACATTCAGTCTGCTTTCTGTTTGGATCATAATTATATCTCACTTTGCGCTCGAAAGCCGTTGTCAATATCAATCAAACGGCCCGCTGGACAATGGTCCTGACCAGCCAGCGTTTGTGCCTAGAAAGCGGCCGACATTCCTCAATCAGAACGGTGTCGCCGACCTGACAGGTGTTGGCCTCATCGTGAGCCATGTAACTCACCCGGCGGCGGATGTACTTACCATACAGCTTATGCTTGATTTTCCGCTCAACGGTGACGACCACCGTCTTGTCCATGCTGCTGCTTTTCACACAGCCCAGCTGGGTTTTCCTTGTGCTTGAATTCTCGCTCATTGTCTCTGATCCGGTGCTTGGATTCTCCACGGTCAGACCTGCTCGGTGAGAACAGTCTGCACTCTGGCGATGCTTTTCCGCAGCTGCCGCAGCCGGGCGGGATTCTCCAGTCTTCGTATTCCGTGCTGGAACTTGAGCTTGAACAGCTCCTCGCGCATCTCCGTCTCTTTCTTGCGCAGCTCCTCGCCACTCATCTGCCTCAATTCTTTCGCCTTCATATCGTGCTGCTCCTTGCAATGATCTTGGTCGGGAACGGCAGCTTGTACGAAGCGAGCCGGAGGGCCTCTTTGGCCACATCTTCAGGCACGCCTTTCAGCTCGTACAGTATCCGGCCCGGCTGGATCACCGCCGCCCAATGATCCGGAGCACCCTTGCCTCCGCCCATACGGGTTTCAGCAGGTTTTTTCGTGATAGACTTGTCAGGGAACACCCTGATCCAAAGCTGGCCGCCGCGTTTTACCTGCCGGTTGATGGCAATGCGCGCCGCTTCAATCTGTTGCGAAGTCATACGTCCGCAGCTTTCCGCTTTCAGCGCGTAGTCGCCGAAAGCGAACTGCGAGCCGCTTTGAGCCTCGCCCCGCATTCTGCCCTTGTGCTGTTTTCTGTACTTTACCTTGCGTGGACTCAACATTTTTCAATACCTGCCCGCATTCTGCGAAATCTACTGTTCAACAGGCCTGTCGCCTGTCAGCACTTCGCCTTTGAATATCCAGACCTTCACTCCGATCTGTCCGTAGGTTGTGCTGGCCTCCGCCATACCGTAGTCGATGTCGGCCCTAAGCGTATGCAGCGGCACCCGGCCTTCCTTGAATCCCTCGGTTCGGGACATTTCCGCACCGCCTAGCCGACCGGAGCAGGAAATTTTAATCCCCTTCACGCCGAAGCGGAGGGCGGTGCTGATAGCTTTTTTCATGGCCCGGCGGAACGCGATGCGTTTTTCCAACTGGGCAGTGATGTTCTCAGCAACGAGCTGCGCATCCGCCTCAGGCCTGCGGACTTCCTGAATGTCCAGCATACACTCGCGGCCAAACTTCTGCTCGATGTCCCGCTTCAGATTCTCAATCTCTGCACCTTTCTTGCCGATAACGATGCCGGGCCGGGCTGTGAACAGCTTGACCCGCACCTTCTCGCCGGTGCGCTCAATGACGATCCGAGCCACGCCGGCATGATACAGCTTCTTCTTCAGATATTTCCGTATCTCTTGGTCCTGATGCAGATTGGCGGCATATCCTTTGTCAGCATACCAGACCGAATCCCAAGTCCTGGTGATGTTGAGCCGCAGCCCTATGGGATTGACTTTTTGTCCCAACGTGTCCTCCGTGTTCCCTGTGCGGTTGATGTCAAAAACTCTGCGGAACGGCCAGTTCAGGCCTCATCGACAACCACAGTAATATGGCTGGTCCGCTTCAGTATTCTGGCGGCCCTGCCCATGGCGCGGGGCCGGAACCTTTTCAGCATCGGCCCGCCGTTGATCTGGATTTCCTTCACGTACAGCGTGTCCACATCAATGGTCTCGGTCTGCTCGGCGTTGGCAACAGCGGACTGAAGCACTTTGCGCAAAATCTGCGCCGCCTTTTTCGGCATGAACCTGAGGGTGGTGACGGCGGTCTCCACGTCCTTCCCCCGGACGACATCAGCCACAAGCCGCGCCTTCTGCGGGGAAATTCGGATGTATTTAGCGACGGCTCTTGCTTCCATCGTAAGCTCCTGATAAGGTTCTATTTCTTGGCTGCTGCGGATTTACCTTTCTTGTCCGCCGCATGTCCATGGTATGTTCTGGTCGGCGAGAACTCGCCCAGCTTGTGGCCGACCATATTTTCTGAAACATACACCGGAATGAATTTTTTGCCGTTATGGACGGCGAAGGTCAACCCCACCATCTCAGGAACGATATCCGAACGCCTGGACCATGTTTTGATGACTTTGCCCGCCCCTTGCGCATTCTCCACCTTTTTCATCAGGTGGTCATCCACAAAAGGCCCTTTTTTGACTGAACGCGCCATGTCGCTATTCTCCTGGAATTACTTGCGCTTGGTGACAATGTCCCGGCTGGAGGTCTTCTTTCTCCGGCGAGTTTTGTAGCCCTTGGACGGCATGCCCCACGGCGAGCATGGATGCCGTCCGCCGGAGCTTTTGCCCTCGCCGCCGCCCATCGGATGATCAACCGGATTCATGGCCACGCCGCGCACGGAAGGCCGCCTGCCCAGCCAACGCGAACGGCCAGCCTTGCCGAGCTTTTCGCTGCTGTGCTCAGAATTGCCGACTGCGCCGATACAGGCCCGGCACTGACTGTTGAAGCGGCGTACCTCGCCGGAAGGCAGCTTGACCAGCACGTGTTCGCCTTCTTTGGCCATCAGCTGGGCAGCTGTTCCGGCAGAGCGGACAATCTGCGCGCCTTTGCCGATTTTCATCTCGACATTGTGAATGACGGTGCCAAGAGGAATGCTGCTCATCGGCAGACAGTTGCCGGGCTTGATGTCCGCATCTGCACCTGCCGCCAGCATGTCGCCCACGCTGATGCCTTCTGGCGCAAGAATGTATGACTTTTCGCCGTCCGCATAATGCAACAAAGCAATGTTGGCGGTGCGGTTAGGATCGTACTCAAGAGCGGCAACCTTGGCCGGCACACCGGTCTTGTTCCGTTTCCAGTCGATGATGCGGTACTTGCGCTTATGCCCACCGCCTATATGCCGGGCGGTGATCCGACCGTAGGCGTTGCGTCCGCCAGTCTTCTTCAGCGGCATGAGCAGGCTCTTTTCCGGTGCCTTGTCAGAAAGATCAGGCTGCACGACAGCTACGTGATGCCTTTTGCCCGGTGATGTCGGTTTATGGGTCCTGATTGCCATTTTCCTTTCCGTTATCTGTGAAAGCGTTGCACTGTTCTATTCAAAGGGAACGCTGCGCCTGCATCCTACAGCTCGTCGAGATAATTTATTTTCCCTTCGGCCAAGGTGATGTAGGCCTTTTTCCAGTCGCTGGTCCGTCCAACGGACTTCGCGCCGACCCGCTTCTGCTTGCCGTGCATCGCGACCGTGCGGACGGAAGCCACCTTGACATCAAACAGCTGCTCCACCGCCTTCCTGATCTCTATCTTGTTCGCCTCGGGAGCGACTCTGAAGGTCACTGTGTTCTGCTGCTCCTGAAGGCTGTTGGATTTTTCAGTCAGGCACGGCTCTTTGACGATGTCGTAAATACTTTTCATACCATCAGCCTCGCTTCCAGCTGCTCCAGAGTTGATTTAACAATCATCAGCTTGTCGTGCTTGAGAATGTCGTACACATTCAGCCCGGCCACCGGCATAATCTGATAACCGACCGCATTACGAGCCGCAAGCTGAAGATTGGTGTTCTCCTTCTCAGCAACCAGGAGACAGTTGGTGAAGGAAAAATTCTTCATCACACCGACAAAATCTTTGGTCTTCGGAGCGGCCATGTCGAACTGATCCAGAATGACCACATTGCCCTCCGCCATCCGGGCGGACAGTGCCATGCGCAATGCAAGCCGCCGCACTTTTTTAGGCATGGAATAGCTGTAGTCCCTCGGCTGAGGGCCAAACGCCGTGCCGCCGCCGCACCAGACGGAAGAGCGGCTGCTGCCTGCTCTGGCCCGGCCTGTGCCTTTCTGTTTCCACGGTTTAATGCCGCCACCGCTCACCATGCCTCTGGTCTTGGTCGCCGCATTGCCGCTGCGCTTGCAGGCCCGCTGCATGCACACCACTTCATGCAGAATTCCCGTATTCACCGAAACAGCAAACAAATTGTCGCTGACTTCAATCTCCGCGACTTTCTGCGCCGAGGTGTTCATTACATCACAAACAGACATGAGTCCTCTCCCTTGCAAGGCAGCTTACGCCTTCTTGATATGAATGCTGACCAAGCCGTTCTTGGCGCCGGGGACCGCGCCCTTCACCAGCAGAATATTCTCTTCGGCGCGGATATCGACCACAGTGAGATTTTTGACGGTCTTCCGTTCCGTGCCCATGTGGCCCGGCAGCTTCTTGCCCTTGATGACGCGGCTGGGATAGGCACTGCTGCCGATCGCACCAGGCTGACGCTGAAAATCTGAACCGTGCGTCTCACGACCGCCGCTGAAACCATGCCGTTTAATGACACCTTGAAACCCACGGCCCTTAGAGCTGCCGGTAATGTCAATTTTATCGCCAATCTTGATCACTTCGGTCATAACGATCTGCTGACCCAGCTCATAGGCTTTCGGATTTTCAACCCGAAACTCACGAGTGTGATAATAGCCGGGGCCGCCCGCTTTGTTGAAGTGACCAGCTTCTGGCTTGGTCAACCGGGATTGCTTTTTCTCCCGGAATCCCACCTGAATGGCGTTGTACCCTTCCTTGCCGACAGTCTTTCTCTGCAGCACGAAACAGGGACCGGCTTCAATGACGGTGACAGGACTGGCCTGACCAAACTCGTTATAGACCCTAGTCATGCCAAGTTTCCGTCCCAGTATTCCATTTGTATTCGGCATTTGCGTAACCTGTAACGCTAAACTCTGTTCAAAAAGCGGAACCAGCCCTCTGGCTATCCGGCACTCGATCAGGCTGCTCAGGGCAGCTTGATCTCCACGTCAACGCCCGCCGAGAGCTGCAGCTTCATGAGCGAGTCAATAGTCTGCTGGGTCGGCTCCAGTATATCGAGCAGACGACGATGCGTCCGCATTTCAAACTGCTCACGGGACTTCTTGTCGCAGTGCGGCGACCTGAGCACAGTGTACTTGTTGATGCTGGTCGGCAACGGAATCGGCCCGGCCACTGTCGCGCCGGTGCGGCGGGCAGTTTCGACGATTTCCGAAGTGGACTGGTCAAGCAGCTTGTAGTCGTAGCCTTTGAGCCTGATGCGAATCTTGTCTGTGGAGATCATTTGTCCTCTGTCTTGCCCGCTGTTACTCCAGAATTTTGACGATGACA
>DHWV01000067.1:0-3285 GCA_002413355.1 Desulfobulbaceae bacterium UBA5173
AATACAAGGTGAGATGAAGCGAACCTCCCCTAACGCCATCACCTCCACAGAAACACGACCATGAGCAGCTTGCGCATTGAGCATATTGACCCCTTGGCAGCCAAGCGATACCGCAGTGCGACCGCAGCGGAGAAACAGACTGCGGCCCAGCAGCTCAACTGCTGGCTCACCGATGATGCGGCCAGCCTTGAGCTGCTGATCAGACAGCGGCGGCAACCACGTGAAGAGGTGCTGCGGCGGCAGGCGGCGGAGTATTTCAGCAATCCTCCGACCTTCCCGCTCAACTGGGCGGAAAACAAACTGAGCCGCGAGGAGATGAATGAACGATAGCATCCTGCGCGATGTCTGCTATGTGGACACCAACATCTTCGTCTATCTGCACGACAGCAGCGCGCCAGACAAGCAGCACGTCTCGGCGCAGCTTTGCGCGGCGTTCGCTCAGACGGGCAGAGGACGCATCTCGGTGCAAGTGCTTTCTGAATGGCGCAACACGATGATGCGGAAGTTTTCCGGCGTGGTGGACAAGGAGATGCGCAGGCAGTTCATCCGTCTGCTGGAGGCATGGCACAGCCGCTGGCCGTCACCCCGGCTGTCATCCTGCGGGCAGAGGAGCTGATCCCGGCCCAGCCTGACCCGTGGAACAACGAGTACACGGTCTCGATCTCCACACGCTACACCGAGCACGGCACCCTGCGCACCGGCACCTACCGCCGCAGGCTGCGCACGCCCTTGGTCATCAACAGCCTGTCGCTTGAAACTGGTCCCGGCATCCTCAGCGGATCGGACGCGGCTCCTTTTGCCCGAATAACTGACGGCACGGTCACGGCCTCGGCCTCAACCATGATTCGTATTCAGGCTACCTTAGACATCGGCGACGGCCACATCGAGCTGACTTTGCTCGACATGAAAGAGGGCGGCAAGGCCGGGACTCCGGTCAGGGTTACGGATAATGCGGTCTATGTGGTAAACGGCTGGGAAAACGCGACAGTGAGCAGCCTCAATATCCCTGTGGACGACTTCGCCGGGCTGAAGGACTTCATCCGCAGCGGCTACGCAGGCAGGCTGGTGGATGTGCTGGATGTGCGGGTGGCATAGCAACTCAATCAGTAGTGGGTACCCATCAGAATGCCTGATGGGTACCCTCCAGATTAGTTGATGGGTGCCTGCGCGCTGCTTTGCTTCCAGGTATTGGAGGAAGAGTCTGCTTGCCGACAGGCCACAGGTGGTTTATATTGGCTTCATTATGAATCTCGCCCAGCTGATGACTTCTCCGGCAGTCACCGCCCCGCCGGACACCCCGCTGCCTGCCCTGCTGGAACTGATGGAGCAACGCCGTATCTCGGCGGTGATTCTGGCTGAAGAGGGTATCCCTGTCGGCTTAGTGACGGAGCGCGACATCACCAGCAGTGCCGCTGAGGACCGCCTGCATTCCGGGCTGACAGGCCGCAATCTGAGCGAAGGCCCGCCGCTGACCGATCTTCCTGAGACTGACTGCCGAGAAGCCTTCCAGCGCATGGTGCTCTCCAAAGCGCGGCATTTGGTTGTGGCGGATGCGACGGGCCGGGCGGTCGGGATTGTCACGGAAAGCAACTTTCTCCACTCCCTCGGCTTGGAGTATTTCGTTGACCTCAGCACGGTCAAGGAGCTGGTCGCGCGGGAGGTCATTGCCCTCAGACCGATAGATTCGGTTCATGCCGCTTTGGAGCAGATGCACCAGCACAACATCAGTTGCGTGCCAGTGGCGGATGAGGAAGGGCGGCCTGTCGGTATCCTCACTGAACGCGATGTGATCCGTCTCAGCCTGCAACGGATGGATTTTTATCACACCCGGCTTCAGCAGGTGATGAGCCAGCCGGTCTGCGCGGTCTCCGAGCAGATCAACCTGCCGGATGTGGTCAACATCCTGCGGATGCAGAAGATCCGCCGTCTGGTGATTGTGGATAAGGACGGGCGGCTCTGCGGTATCCTCACCGAGACCGACCTGCTCAAGGGGCTGCAAAGCCGCTACTCCCGCCTCTTGCGCGAAATCATTCATGAGCAGGATCGGCAGCTCCGCGAAACCCGCCGTACCCTGAACGATCAGGCCATCCTTCACTGTCTGCTGGAATCCGCCCCGGACACCGGTGTGGCGGCCACAGACATGAACCTGCGCATCCTCTACTTCAATCCGGCAGCAGCCCGCATTTACGGCTACAAACCGGAGGAGGTCATCGGTAGGACGGTACGCGAGTTCCACGTCCTCCACCAGATTTCGGCGGAACGGCTCGACAACGCAGCCCGGATTGTCCGTGAGAAAGGCTTTTATCAGTACAGCATTCAGCGGCTGGAGAAGGGGCAGACTAAGCATTACGAGATGCGCGTCTCAGCGATCCGCAATCCGGTTGGCGAGATGCTCGGCTACATGCTGATGGGGCAGGACGTGACCCGGCGCAAAGAGGCGGAGCTGGCCCTCCAGCGCAGCGAGGAACGGCTCCGCAAGAGCCAGCAGTTTGCTCGCGCCGGTAGCTGGGATTGGCAGCTTGGCACGGATGAGCTGTACTGGAGCGGCTGCGCTCCGGCCCTTTTCGGCTACGAGCCGGGCAGGATGCGGATCAGCCGGGCGCAGTTCCTTCAGGCAGTGCACCCGGAAGACCGCCAGCGGGTGACAGCAGCGGTGTGGGCCTGTTTGGAGCAGCGGGCCGAATATGAGATTGAGTACCGCGTGGTCTGGCCGGACGGCAGCATCCACTGGATGCATGAGCAGGGTGACGTGCTGCGCGACGAAGACGGCGCGCCGCTCAACATGCTGGGTCTGGTGCAGGACATCACCCGGCGCAAGGAGGCGGAGAGCCAGCTTCAGGAGCAGCATCGTTTCCTTGACTCAGTGATTGAGACCATTCCCTCTATGCTTTTTGTCAAGGAAGCGGCGGCCTTGCGCTATGTCCGCTTTAACCGAGCGGGCGAGCTGCTCACCGGCAAAGCCGCTGTTGAGGTTCTCGGCAAATCCGATGCTGATCTTCTGCCACCTGCTGAGGCTGAAGCGAGGATGGCCGCTGACCGGAGGGTGACTGCCGACGGCAATGCCGTGGACATCTCAGAAGAAGAGATCAGCACCTGTCAGGGCATCCGTCTGCTCCGCACCCGCAAGGCCGCCATTCTTGATGAACAGGGCCGCCCGGCTTATCTCCTCGGCATCAGCGATGATATCACCGAACAGCGGGCAGCGGAGCGGAATCTGGCTGAGGCCCGGATTCAGGCGGAGAAAGCCAATCAGGCCAAGAGCGACTTTCTCGCCAATATGAGCCA
>DHWV01000067.1:3534-16537 GCA_002413355.1 Desulfobulbaceae bacterium UBA5173
ATGAGCCACGAGATTCGCACCCCGATGAACGGTATCATCGGCCTGACTGAGCTGGCCCTGAAGACCACGCTTGATCCCCAGCAGCGCGACTATCTGGAGAAAGTCAGTCAGTCAGCTCAGTCGCTGCTTGGTCTGCTCAACGACATCCTTGATCTGTCCAAGATTGAAGCCCACCGCTTAGAGCTGGAATCCATCCCTTTTGACCTGCATGAGCTGATTGCTCAGATCAGCTCCCTGATGGCCATCCATAGCCAACAGCGGGGTGTTCCTCTGCACATCCAAATTGACCCAGAGATACCCCGGCATCTCCTCGGCGACCCGCTGCGGATCAAGCAGATCCTGCTCAACTTGGTCGGCAACGCCTTCAAATTCACCAAGGCGGGCGAGATCACGATAGCGGTTCGTCCCGGCCTTCACGCCCAGCACGGTTGCCTGCCGGTGGCCTTCACTGTCCGCGACACCGGTATCGGCATCGCCAAACAGCAGCAGACCGAGCTGTTCAAGCCTTTTGTTCAGTCGGACAGCAGCACTACCCGCCTTTACGGCGGCACCGGCCTTGGCCTTGCCATCACCCGTCAGCTCGTGGAGATGATGGACGGCACCATCAATCTGGTTAGTGCGCCCGGCCAAGGCAGTGCCTTCACCTTCACCCTGCCCCTGCCGCTCTCCGCGCCGGAGGAGCTGGCCGCCTACGTGGAGCGCACCGAACAGCCTGCCTTGGATGGCGCAACGCTCGACAGCATCCGGGGAGCGCGCATTCTCTTGGTGGAGGACAACCAGATCAACCAGCAGGTGGCGGTGGAGCTGCTCAGTCAGGAGTGCTTCCGCGTGGATTTGGCGGAGAACGGGCAGCAGGCCCTTGACCTGCTCCAACCGGGCAAGTACGACGTGGTGCTGATGGACTTGCAGATGCCAGTCATGGACGGCTACCAGGCTGCCACCGCCATCCGCCGCCAAAACCGCTACGACGATCTGCCGGTGCTGGCCATGAGCGCCAACGCCATGCGCCATGACCGCGAGCAATGCCGGGCCGTTGGCATGAACGACCATATCCCCAAGCCAGTTGACCGGAAGCAGCTCCTCGCCGCCCTCTGCCGCTGGATCAAGCCGGGTTTGCGCGATCGGCCTCAGCCGCCTCAGCACGAACGGCACCGTCCGACCACGCTGCCCATCCTCTGTGGCATCAACAGTCAGTCGGCCTTGGAGCGGCTGGGCGGCAATCAGCGGGTTTATCTGAGCATTCTGCGCAGCTTCGCCAGAGAGCAGGCGACGGCAGCACAGGATATCCGCAGATTGCTGGACGCAGGGTCACAGAAGGATGCGGAGCGGCTTGCCCACACCCTGAAAGGCTTGGCCGGAGCCATCGGTGCTGAGGCCTTGCAGGAGGCGGCCCGCCTGCTGGAGGATGGCATCCGTCACCGGCAGCCTGTGGAGGCACTGCTTGACACAGCGGAAAAGCGGCTGGAGCAGATCATTGCCGCGCTGGGAAGCCTACCGCCGCCAGAGGAAGCAATACAAACGACAGCGCAGGTGGACGGCAGGCGTATTCAAGAGACCCTGCGCTGTCTGAAAAAACGGCTGCTCAGCTATGACGCAGGCGCAGGCGAGACCTTGGCCGAGCTGCTGAACATGGGCCTTGCGCCGGAGCTGCGGCAGCGACTGGCTGCTCTACAAAGGCCAGTGGAACAATTTGATGCCGAAGGAGCTTTGGCAATACTGGCTTCCTGCCCTGAAATCAGCGGCGGCGGCTGATGGCGGGCGGTGGTCAGCATCGTATTTCCTGCTTCAACATGCAGCAGGAAATACGGTGCGCAGGCTGGCCATTCGGCAGATATGCAATCGTGTCCGGCTGAAGCAGCTTGTTCATCACGCAGCCTTCCGGGATGCGCAGACTGAAGAAGCGGTCTTCATTCAGGCCGTCCTGCTGCATGAGCTGGCCGTTTTCAATCCGCAAGCTGTGAATCGGATAATCCTCGCAGAGCGGGCAGCGGTACACCCGGCCATTGGGAAAAACAAAATAGTTTTCCGCAACCTGCCCTGCGCAGGAGAAGGTTTCTCCCTTATCCAGAAAAACCTTGGGAAAGGTGACGTGAATACCGAGCCGGGCCGCTTGCCGGGCGGTTTTCGGTACAAGCTCAAGCCAGCGGGCAGGTTCAACTTGGAGACTATTTGCACCCGCTACAGCAGATTTCCCCCGCAGGCCGATGACTTGAATGAAGAACCGCCGCACACCCAGCTCGGCAAGCAGAGCGGGCATTTCGTGCAGGTGCTCAATGTTCAGAGCGGAGACAGTGCAGATCAGGCTGGTGCGGAAGCCAAGACTGACCGCCTTGCGCAGATTCTCCGTGCAGACTGCAAACACACCTTCGCCCCGGATGGCATCATTGACCGCCGCGTCCGGCCCATCTAAGCTGAAGCTGAGGAAATCCAGCTCATCAGGCTGCACCTGCTGCAAAAAATCGTGAAACAGGAAGCCGTTGGAATCCACGGTCACGGCGTAGCGCAGAGCCTTGGCTGCCCGGATGATCTCGGCCAGATCAGGGTGCAAGGTCGGTTCACCGCCAAGCAGTACCAGATTGCTGGCGCGGTCAGGCCGGGCGAAAAGCCGCAGCCAATCCAATGCGGTGTCTTTGGGCAGGATGTTCGTGCCGTGCTGGGCCGGATTGATGTAGCAGTGGCGGCAAGCAAGGTTGCACTGGGTGAGCAGGTGCAGGAAAACGTTGCGCTCGCCATGCTTGAAATCAACCGTTTTCGCGGTGAAGTCGTTGATGTTCTGCAAGGGTGAATTGTGACAGCAGGCTGTCCTGCCAGTAAGAGTGGTTCTGAAAAAATTGGGCAAACAGGGCGATGCTCTTGCCGCGTAACACGTTGGGAATCAATTCAACCTGCATCTTTTGGTACAGCGGAGCGAGCTGCGCCAGCGGGACGGAAGTTCCGCCGCCCATCACATCCTCATACGCCCAAACAAAACGGCGGATGCCGGAAAGCAGCATCGTGCTGAAGCACATCAGGCAGGGTTCAAGCGTGGAATAGCACGTGATTCTGCCGCAATCCAAGCCGGGCTGTGCTGCCGCCAGCAAGCCGCGCAGCGTGACAACCTCGGCGTGATCCAGCTCATTGCGCGCCGCACTGCCGCTGTGTTTGCGGCGGCCTTGGGCAAGAATCTCACCATCCACAGCCAGCACGCAGCCGACCGGAAATTCGCCTTCTGCCAAGGCCAGCCGGGCTTCTGCCAAGGCTGCCTGCATGAACCGCTCGTCCTGACTCACAGCTTCCGCCCGAACTGCAAAATGCTTTTGCCGATGACCATGCCGGTGTGCGACTGCGCCCAGTCTATGTGCTGATCATCAAAGGGCAGATAAATCAGCTCGGCAGCCGTAACATCTGCTTCCGCGCTGGGCAGCTTAGAAAAAATATTGCGCCCGCTGGCAGCGGAAGCGGCCAGAACCACCTTCAGCGACTGCCGCGCCTCGCTGAGAGGCAGCGTCACCGGATAGGGATTAGCGGTGGTCTTCAGGCGCAAATCGCGCTCTGCGCCGAATTGCCGCTGGCTGATCGTGATCTGTTTGGCGGTGCGGAGAAAAATCTCAGGCCGCAGCTTGAAGGCAGGAATCCAAAACTGCATCGGCTGGCTGCGCCATTCCGGGCGGACAACAAAAGGCTGGTTGGTGCGTTCGGCAAAATCGGCAAAACTGGCAATGCCCAAGGCGGGCAAGGCGGCGGTGATGCGCCAAAAGGGCAGATGCAAGGCTGGGCTGTGGCTGCCGCCAGGTACCACTTTGCAGTCCGTCCGCTCTAAATATTCTTTGCCGATTTGCCAAGCAATGTTGCAGTTGGTGCAGATCGGCACCAAGCAGTCGCCCTCGCCGTCGAGATTGCCGCCGCAGCGCGGACAGAGCGCAGCCTTGAATTTGGTCTGCCAAGTAGGCTGAAACGGCACACCTTTTGCGCTGGCGGCGGAGCCACGCAACGGCTCGCCGAGCACGGCATCAAACAGCACATCGTTTTTGGGCAGCAGCGGCAGGTAGATGAAACTCAGGGTTTCACCGATGTAGGCCTGATGATAGACCGGCTCATCCTTGCTGCGCCCCTCGGCAAGGTTGTGCAGCTTGGTGGCTTTTTCAAAGATTTCTCGGAGCTGGCCAGAAAACGGCAGATAGAGACCGCCGGTGCCGCTGTGGACACGGGCCAGCGGCATGGCCTGCGGACGCACGCCGAGCGAGGCAGGCAGGCCGGGCAGGCCGCAGCCGTCTTGGGTGGTGTCTAACACCCGATGTGAAACGCCAGAGTCTGTCACCGAAAAGACATTGCCTTTGAAGCGCAGGTACGGGGCGTGCAGCAGCTTGTGCTGTTCTTTTGCGCGGTTGGGCAAGGCAAAACGGAACGGCCCGCTGCTGGAAAGGAGAAAACTTTTCACTTTGCAGTACGCGCAGGACAGCAGGCGGTCGTTCATCGAGAGGGTGATGGAGCCGCCGCACTGGGGGCAGGGCTGCTCGACGCGGAGATTCATGGCTCAGACCAGTTTGAGGCCGCAGCCGCCGCAGAACTTTGCCCCAGGCAGATTTTCCTGATTGCAGGCGGTACAGATGACCGGCACCGGTTTCTGATCCGCAGTCTTGCCGCAGCGGGAGCAGAATTTGTCGCCGGGCGTGAGGTTCTTGCCGCAGCTCGCGCACTGCATGAGAATGATCTGCTGCCGTCCGCAAAACGGGCAAAAGCGGGCCTCCGCCGCAATTGTATTGCCACAGGCGGAACAATGGACTTTGACTGCTGCCGCCTGCTGCTGGTTTCCGGCGAACATCGCAGGCATCATCATGCCCATTGCCATGCCCAACCCGGCACCAGCTTCGCCGCCTGCTTGGGCCGCCTTTTCCATCGCCATCCCCGCCTTCATGCGGACGAATTTGTCCATATCTTTGATCACGCCGAGACGGCTGCGGTCGTCAATTGCGGCCTGCACTTCCTCCGGCGGGGTGATGGAATTGATGTGCAAATCATCCAAGGCCAGGCCGAAGCGGACAAAATCCCGCACCAGACGCTTTTTCAACGCCTCCGCCATTTCGTCAAACTGGGCAGGCAGGCTGAACAGGGTGTCGAGCGTTTCCCCGAGGTAGTCATTCAGGCGGGAGACAATCACCCTGGCTAAATATTCCTCAATCTGCTCGGTGCTGTATTTACCCATTGTTCCGGCCAAGGTGTTGATAAACAGCACCGGCTGGATGACGCGGATGTTGAAGATGCCATGCGCCCGCAGGCGGACAAAGCCCAGCTCCGAATCGCGGAAAGCGACCGGATCGCGGGTGCCCCACTTCAGGTTGGTGAAAACCTTGAGATTGACAAAATAGACCTCAGCCCGGAGCGGGCTGGTCATGCCCCACGGCGCGGAGAGCAGCTTGGTGATGATCGGGATGTTGCCGGTGCGCAGGGTGTGCAGGCCTGGGCCAAAGGCATCGCCCGCCCGCCCTTTGTAGTACATCACCGCTGCCTGGCTCTCGCGCACGGTGAGCTGGGCACCGAACTTGATCTCGCCGGAGCCGCGTTCCGGCAGGCGGTGCAGCAGCTCCTGGCCGGTCTCGTCAAACCACTCCAAGACTTCCAAAAAAATCAAGTTGTCGGCGGACATGGCAGGCTCTCTTGGCTATAGTTGGTACAGTGTCTCGTCGCGGACAGGCTGTTTTGGGCCGGAGCGAATTTTCTTTTTCAGACCTTCCAAGGTGAACGCATCATCCGCATCCAGCAGATCGCCCATATCTTTCTCAACTTCATCAGGATCCTCCCCTGCTTCCATCCGGGCAATGGCCTCATTCATCGGCTCGCCGAGACTGATGCCAGTCTTGTCTGAAAATTTGCGCATGAGCTGGGCTAGCTGTCGGGGATCATCTTCATTCATCCCTTCGGCTTCGCGCATCAGGCCCTCCAAGGCGTGTTCCATTTTGGTCTCATCCAGCCCGGCCAGCGGATTGTCATTGTCTCCGCCCGGCTCTTTGGCCTTGCCGATGACGGCAAAAGCGGAAACCTGCCTGGCAAGCTCCTTTCTGCCGCATTTCGGGCAGTCAGGCCGTTTCTCGGTGTTGATTCGGCTGGAAAGAAAGTTGAAGATCGTGTTGCAGTCTTGGCAAAGAAATTCGTAGATAGGCATACGTGCTGAAAAGTTCCTGTTTGTCTTGTGAGATAATGCGGCGTTTTTTCTATGCCAAATGGTAAGCATTCAGCAACACCGCATTTACATCCTCTTCGCACACCTGATCGGTGATTTTCACTGCACCGATGCGCTCCGGTAGCACATAGAACACTCTGCCACCAACCGTCTTTTTGTCGGTGAGCAGATATTTTCGGATTGCCTCTTGGTCAAGATCAGCAGGAATTGTGGTCGGCAGTCCGTAAGCGGCAACCAGACGACAGATGCGCTCCGCTTCTTCGGCAGCAAGACAGCCCGTGCGCACCGCCAATTCTGCCGCCGCGCACATGCCGATGGCCACCGCATAGCCGTGAATCAGCCGGAAGCCGGAAGCCGCCTCCACCGCATGGCCGATGGTGTGGCCAAAGTTGAGAATCCGGCGCAGGCCGCCTTCCCGTTCATCCTGCTCCACCACCCACGCCTTGATTTCACAGCAGCGGGCGATGAGCCGCACCAGCACATCCTGATTCAAGGCAAAGATCGCCTCGCGGTTCTGTTCCAGAAAAGCGAAGAACTCGGCATCGTGAATCACGCCGTACTTGATCACCTCGGCCAGCCCGCCGCGCAGTTCGTCAACGGGCAAGGTTTGCAGCACGTCGAGATCAATGTACACCGCCTTGGGCTGGTAAAATGTGCCGACTAAGTTTTTGCCTTCCGGGATGTCCACGCCAGTTTTGCCGCCAACTGAGCTGTCCACCTGCGAAAGCAGCGTGGTCGGCACCTGCACAAAGGGAATGCCGCGCAGATAGATCGAGGCGAGAAAGCCGGTGATGTCGCCAGTCACGCCGCCGCCAAGGGCGATAAGGGCATCTTTGCGGTCAAAGCCGCGTTGGGCCAGTTCGCTGGAGAGCGCGGCGACCGTCTGGAGATGCTTGCTCGCCTCGCCAGACGGAAAAGTGATCAGCTCGGCCCGGATACCTGCCGCGTTAAGCGACTGCATGAAGCGGCTGCCGTACAATGCTGCCACCCGGTCATCGCTGATCACGCCGTATTTCGCACCGATGTTCCGTTCATGCAAATCAATGCCAATTTTCTCAAGCAGGCCGGAGCTGATCCGAATCGGATAGCTGCGCTCGCCAAGGCCGACTGTCACCACAGTTTCTGTCATCTTGTACTCTTCTGATATATTGCACATAGTAAGGCAGCGAAGGAAAGTTTTTTCACGACGCAGAAAGAGAAGATCGCCTTGCTATTGCAATCAAAGCGTGCAAAGCCTCATTTACTGCCTTTGCATCTGGAAAAGCCTGCATGACATCAGGGTCCAGACGAACTAAATCACCAAAGCCTTTACGTTTATTGCCAACCCTTCTGACCTTTAAAGTTTTCAGATCATATTCCGGCCTCAGCTCATCTTTTTCTTCAACCTTTTTCATAGCCTCTCCTCTCTGCTGGTGTTGCCTCTCTTGCACTGATCAGGCGAACGAAATTGCCACGTTCCGCATACGAGACAAACAGCAAACGTTCCTGGTCAGATTCCCCGATGATGATATAACGATTTTCGTCATAGGAATGATCTGGGTCGTAAAAATCTAGATACAGAGGATCATCAAAAACCGTTTTGGCTTCAATAAATGATATGCCATGCTTTATAAAATTAGCGGCGGCCTTGTTTTCGTCCCATTCATATTGCATAGCAAATTTATATTTCTGTCTAATTCAGCCAATGTCCATTCTTTAAAGCTGCGCATAAGCTGCTGTCAGTCTGCCTGAATCCTCACTCCGCACAATTTGTCCGTTTTCCCATAGCTCATTGCAGGACAGGTCTATCTCATCATTCCAAAAAATACCAAAGCCGCTTGCGTCAACCACAAGACTAACGCGCAGCAGTGCCGTGCTTTCCCCGGCTGGTTATACGTGATGCTTGTTCTGCAATGCTCAGAAGGCCATGCAATGCTTCATTGACTGCCTTAGAGGTTGGAAACGCCTTGGCAATCTCCGGCTCAAGCAGCACGACCGACATACCTGCTTCTGCCTCAGTGAAAAACTTCCCACGTTCGAGTTTCTTAAAGTCAGAACGTTTATATTCCGGGCGCATGTCGTCTTCAGCCTTCTTCATAGAGCTTCCTTTCACCTCGTGTTGCGAGACGGGCGGTAATGATTCTAATCGTGCCTGTGCGATAGGTGTGACATACAGACAGCAGTCTTCCTAAACTCGAATGACCGAATGTGATATAGCGGTCTTCTTTATTGGAATGGTCTGGATCGGGGCCTGAAAGCGAGAGAGGATCAAGAAATACGGTGGCGGCTTCGTCAAAGCTGACTCCATGCTTTTCGATATTGGATGCCGCCTTTATCTCATCCCATTCGTAATCCATGACGCACCGATATCCTTAAAACAACAAAAGGATCGGCACTGCCGCCGATCCTCGGTGTTCACTGCCGGAATGCTTTCCCCGGTTCAGCAGGCATCTCAGCAGCCGAACGCCTTCTGGAGGTTGGGAATTGTCTGCTTCTTGCGGCTCATCATGCCCGGAATCCACATGGAATTACCGGTCATCTTGGTGTTAAATGCACCCTCAATCATCGAAGCATCATCTGACAGCACCATCAGCTCGGTGCCCTCTTTGACCACATCGGTCAGCATCAGCAGCACAGTGTGCTGGCCGCCTGCTGCCTTCTTCTCCTGCATGGCCTTGTACAGAGCCTCGCGGATAGCCGGAGTAGCCTGATCCAGAGCAGCAAGCTCCAGCTGACCACAGCCGACCGTCTTGCCCTTCATGTCGAAGTCTTTGTAATCGCGGTTCAGTAAGTCCATAGCCGGAATGCCTTCGATAGCACTTTTGGCCTTCAGCATCTCCATGAACAGCGCATCGGTGTCCTGCACAGCAGCAATTGTCTTCAGCTCGGCAACTGCCTTCTTGTCTTCCTCAGTGCAAGTCGGAGACTTAAAGTTGACGGTGTCGCTGAGGATGGCGGACATCATCAGGCCAGCAATCTTCGGCTGAATGGCCACGCCTTCGACATCATACAGCTGCTTCAGCACGGTGCCGGTACAGCCTACGGGCTTGACGTAGCAGAAAATCGGGCTGTTGGTGGTCACGTCGCCGATTTTGTGATGATCAATAATGGCCACTACGTTATCCGCGCTCAGGTTATCTGGGGCCTGCTTCAGGTCACTGTGATCAACCAAAGCAACAGTCTTGCCAGCGGCATCCTTCATGATCTCCGGCGCAGGCACGTTGAAGCGGCGCAACACAGCCTGGGTCTCCGGGTTCAGCTCGCCCTGCATAGATGCAATCGCATCGGTGCCTTTGGCCTTCAGCAGCTCGGCATAAGCAATTGCAGCGGTTACGGAATCAGTGTCCGGGTTCTTGTGCCCGGTAACATATACGGCCATCATTGTTTCCTCCAAAAATGGATGTGAAAGAATATGCAGCAAAAAAATTGTATTGAAATGCCGCGATCCGGCGGCTGGTTGCAGACTTTGACATATGCTCCGTATTATTTAGCCCGTTCGCCCGGCAGCGTCAAGGGGAAAAGCGGCGGATTCTCGTGCCCGGCAAGCACCTGCCCAATTTTCCTTTGCCGACTGCTGCCGCAATCTGATAGAGTAGGAGCAGCACATTCAGAAAAAAACCATAAAACAGCAGGAAAGCCATGAAGAGCAGGAAAAACAGGCGGCAGGAAAAAACAGGCGGGAAGCTGACGCTTCAGTCAGTGGCCTTGGGCTGCACAGTGCTGGCGGCGGTGCTGGCCGGAGCGTGGATTCTCTTCCCGACAGAGCTGGAAAAGGCCGTCAAGCAGCTACCGAAACTGCTCAATATTCCGCAGTCTGAACCGGCTGCACAATCTTCTCTTCCGCTCTTGCCGTCGAAAAACGAAACAAAAACTGTCGTCGCGCCTTCTGATGGACCGCCGGTCAGCATCAATCTGCCCACGGCAACAGCGCAGCCTGAGCAGACTCCCATCGCCGCAGCGGAGAAAAAAACTCTGCCGCCCATGACATGTAGCCAAGCGTCAGGCCGTCTGCGCACTTTTCTCGATGATCTGGACAAAAAGAATTATATTCAAGACTTCAAGCTCAAGCAGCCAGTGCGGAAGCAGCTCGACAACCTGAAAGAGAAGCTGGCAGCCAAGCCGCCTGCGGTGGTGCGGGAGACTGATGATCTCTACACCGTGATAGGCAACACCGCTCATTTTTTTCGGGTCATCGGCAAAGACAACATCCTGCTGCTGAAGAGCATTTTGGAGCATGAAAAAGACGGGATGGAGAACATGGCCGCCGCGCTTCATGCTGCCAGCATCGGCCCAGACTGCCCGGCAGACACCGTGCAGCTGCCGTTTAACGCCGCATATGAGTATTCAGTCTTTTTCCTCAACACCATCGGCGGGCGTTCGTATCTGTTCCGCCGCGAGGCGAGAACCCGCTTGCTAACTAATTATTACGCCCTGCTGCTGATTGATGAGGCGAACGTGCGCGGTCTTAACAGTCATGGCATGGACATCAGCGGGGCCATTCAACCGCTGATCCGCGAGATTGAGGCGACCAACCAACTCGTCCGCAAGGATGAATATCTGGCCAAGCTGCGCGAGCTGGCGGAACGGTATCCGGTGAAATAAGCCTGCGCAAGTTGCGCAAACAAAAAAGGAGCTGCCGGGTGGCAGCTCCTTTTTCATTCCGTTTGCTCGGCGGATTACATGCCTGCGCCGGAAGCAGCTTTCTGCATCTTGACCTCAACCTTCTCGGTCAGGCCACTGTAGTAGCCCCGCAGATGCTCCAGAACTTCCTCACGGCCAAAGTGGTCAACAACCTCTTTGCCCTCAGACAGCGCCTTGCGCAGCTTGGTGCCGGAGAGGATGACGCGGTCTTCCTTGGTGTGGTTGCAGGTGCGCAGCGAAGCCATGCCATCGCACTTATGGCAGTAGAAGGTCCAATCAATCTTCATCGGCTTGCAAAGCAGGTCTTTGCCAGCAATACCAGTGGTCGGTACGCGGTCAAAAATCTCCTGCGCCTCGAACAGACCGTAGAAATCGCCTACACCAGCATGGTCACGACCAATCAGCATGTCGGTGATGCCGTAGTTCTGGCGGAAGGTAGCGTGCAGCAGAGCCTCACGCGGGCCTGCATAACGCATATCTAACGGGTAGCCTGCATTGATCACGTTGTCTTTGACAAAGTAGTTGTCAATCAGGATTTCGATAGCCTTCACGCGTACCGGAGCAGGAATATCGCCCGCCTTCAGGTTGCCGATCAGGGAGTGAATCAGCACGCCGTCGCAGACCTCGATGGCGATCTTGGCCAAGAACTCATGCGAGCGGTGCATCGGGTTGCGCAGCTGAAGCGCAGCAACCTTGGCCCAACCACGCTCCTCGAACATAGCGCGGGTCTCTGCCGGGGTCAGGTACACGCCCGGATACTCTGCCGGATAGCTGCCCTGGGACAGAACCTTCACCGGGCCAGCGATGTTCACATCCTTCTGGTTCATGACCATGATCACGCCGGGATGATCTGCCGGAGCAACCTGCCAGAATTTGCCATCCACAGAGTCCGCGCCGCAACCCATGAAGACCTTCTCGCATTCCCACTTCTTGTCAGCCTCGGTCATGTCAAACTTCTCTGAGACCTTCATGGTGGCAATGATTTCGCCGTCTGCTTCTAAAGCGATCTCATCACCAGCGGTGATGGCGTTGGCATCGTCCTTGGTGATGTCCAAGGTGATCGGCACCGGCCAGAAGGTACCATCAGCAAGCTGGAAGTTCTCACAAACGTTCTTCCAGTCAGCCTTGGTCATGAAGCCAGCCAGCGGAGAGAAACCGCCGATGCCCATCATGATCAGGTCGCCCTTAGCGCGAGCACTGACTTTAACCTTCTTCAGGCCTGCGGCTTTCTCTTTCTCTGCGGCCAGCTCGCTGCCATGAAGCAGAGCACAAACCAGACCTTTGCCACCGTGGGGGGCTACTAATTTAGACATAATTTCCTCGTGAAGTTAAGTGTTCTGTTTTGATTTCGTATAAAAACACGCCGTATCAGACGCAAGTGACGACAAGCAGATAAAAAAACTGCTAAGTATAGGACGAACAGCCATGAAGTCAAGAGGAAAGTTGCGGCAGCGGAAAAACATCGTTTTGCGGCCTCACTGCTCGGATTCTACCAGCTCCGTATGGCAAAAGAAAGAGCATTCCACACCCATCGTTGGAATGCTCTCAGGTTGCTCTCTGCCCTGCCGATTACTTCGCTTTCAACAAAATCTGCTTGTAGATTGCTGGCAGAGCGTTCACACCCTTACTAAACTTGAAGCTGACCGTGCAGTCAGCGAGGATTGCACCGGTGGTATAGACGTTGCCGCTCCAGCTTCCTGCTGGGCAAGTGCCGCCTACCGTGGCATCTGTCGTGTAGCCGCTGTTGGCTGTGACCGTGAAGGCTTTTGTTGTATTGTGGAGTACCGTTTGTGCTCCGATCGGGCTGATGCTGCCGCCTGTGCCTGCGCTCGGTGTCACAGTATGGGGAGTGGAATTAGACGTAAACGTGAAGCTGACCGTGCAGTCAGTGATGATTGCGCCAGTGGTATAAACGTTGCTGTTCCAGCTTCCCTGCGGACAAGTACCACCAACCGTGGTGTCTGTCGTGTAACCGTTACTGGCTGTGACTGTGAAGGCTTTGGTTGCGTTGTGATTCACTGTCTGCGCTCCGGTCGGGGTGATGCTGCCGCCTGTGCCTGCGCTCGGTGTCACAGTATGAGTGGCAATGAAACCGAAGATGACCGTGCAGTCGGCAGTTATTGCGCCGGTGGTATAAACGTTGCTGTTCCATGTTCCTGCTGGACAGGTGCCGCCAACTGAGGAATATATCGCGTAGCCGCTACTGGCTGTGACTGTGAAGGCTTT
>DHWV01000060.1:0-4385 GCA_002413355.1 Desulfobulbaceae bacterium UBA5173
GACAATGCCTCTTTTCATAAGCCTGAAAAAATTCAGCACCTCATCGAAGATGCCGGGTGCTTGCTTGAATATCTTCCTTCGTATTCGCCTGACCTCAATCCGATTGAGCATAAATGGGCGCAGGCTAAAGCCCTCAGGAGAAAACTCCGCTGTTCGACAGATGAACTTTTTCAGCAGTCTGTGCTGTAGTCATTTTATTGTGCTATGGCATATAAATGCGGTATCGGCGGGCGGATATTTTTTCACGGTCAAGCTGGCGGTTCAATTTTCCGCTTGCACCGGAACGGACAGGGCAGGAATTTTCTCAGCATGAATGGCGGCGGCTTCAACCAGCAGCTCGCCCGGTTTGACCACGCTGCGCAAACTGACCGCCCCGCAGGCGGCAAGGCCATCCAGCAGAGGAGAGATAACCTCATCAATCAGCACCTTGCTCTTTGCTCCGGCCTGCTCGTCGTTAATGGCGGTCATGGTTCCAGCCCATGCGGCCAGCTCTTTCAGCCCTTCGGCTAAGGCTGCGGCGCGGACAAAGAGCATCAGGTTTGCTGGCTGGCTCACCACACCTGCTGCGGCCTGAAAAGCGCTGCTTTCTGGCATCCGCTCGCTCTGCCCGGCGAGAATATCCACAAGCTGCTCGCGGCTATCGGCCAGCAGGAGAAAGCCGTCAGCAAACGCATAAGAGGGCTGAAGCATACCTTTGGCCGCTTGCAGTGAGACTACCGGCGTTCCAGCCACGGAGTCGCGCTTGACCGGCAGGCCGGAGACCAGCCGATCAAACAGCCGCTCCGCCTTTTTCTGCTCGCGTACCTCCAGGACAAAGCAGAGGCGTGGCACAGGAAAAAAGCCTGCTGTGCTGACCTCGGCAATATTCACGCTGAATTCCCGCCCGAACAGCGCGAGGATTTCGCTTAAACTGAGACCAGTTTGAATTTTGAACCACGCTTCCGCACGCTCAACCGTGTCCGCCTTGGCCTCAGCGGTCAATAGCTGCTGCCAGAAATTGGGTTCGAGCCAGCAACTCCAAAAATAGAATGGCAAACTGGCCGGCATTTTGCCAAGGGTGCGGTTCAGCACCGGGCGAACGGCAAGCAGCTCTTTCTGCATCGGCGGGAGCTGATCAGGGCTGAAACGCACCGCCGCCTTGAACTGCACGACCTTGCCGTCGCTTTGATGAAAAAAGCACAGACTGCGAAAGGCGGCAGCAGACTGCGCAGGCACTGACGCATCCTCACCGAGCAGACTGCGTAGGCGAGCCAGATCAGCGTAGAGAAAAAAATCATCCTTGCCCTGCGCTTCAGCCTTCATCTCTGCGTAGTCGCGGCTGCGCAGCATCCCGTTTCGGCGGAAAAAAAAATGACGGGCAAAGGTTTCAACGCATCGACGCACCGGCTGGAGACCGAGAGAAAAGACCAGCCTGCCGCCCAGTGCGGCAACATGCAATTTACGACCCTGTTTCAGCTCAAAGACCAAAATGCCGATTCCTTGATGATAGATCAGCTCCGGCTGTTTCTTTGCCGCCTTGATTAAAGCCAGTAAATCAGCGGAGCAGTTCTCCTTGGGCGCGGCCAAAAGCAAGGTCTGCTCTTGCAGGGTACGCAGCGGATCATCATGGAGCTGGCGGGGATTTTCCGGCGGCAGAAGGGCGGTTACCGTCCTCCGGCTGAAGATGTCCTGCAAGTTCGGGTCAGCGAGCAGCAATGTGATCTCCGCTGTGCGCTGCGCCAGTAGCAGCCGAATGACAGACGGCACTTCGAGCTGTTTCAGCACCGCAGGCCAGCGAATGCCGGTCACCGTCTGCCCAAAAGGTGAGGCGAGCAGGCTCTGCCCCGCTGCCAGCGCATTGTCTGCATCGAGCATCAGCAATGCGTTCTCCGGCACCAGTTCCAGCGGGTCAAGCTGCTGCGGCTTCAGCCAGTCGCCGGAGATGAACTGATGGACAACACGCGATTCTGCCAGCCAGCGGCCAACGGCAGCCAGCTCGCTCCGGCTGGGCACCAGGAGCGTCATGCCGATTTTCTGCGGTCGAAGCACGATGCAATACACAGCATCTGTGGAGACAAGAAAAATCAGCAGGAACAGAATGATGCGTTTCATGTGCCGAAACTCCGCCGCGTTGATGATCAGAAGAAATTTTTTCTTATTATTTCACAACGTGGCGTAAAAGTCAGCACAAAGCAAAAAAAAAGCCGCACTAGGCCGTGCGGCTTTCAAATGGCTGTGGAATGACGCGCCGTGATCCGGCTGATCAAGCCTCGCCGCTGTCCTCCCCGTCTTCCTCATCCTCCACATCACCCGACGAGCGGGCGAGGATGGACATGTCAACTACCCGCTCGCCCTCGCCGAGGTTGATCATCCGCACACCTTGGGTGTTGCGGCCAATCACCCGCATGGAGTCCATCGGCATACGGATGACCTTGGCCGAGTTGGCAATCAGCATGACCTGATCGCTGTCCTCCACCTGCAACGCGCCGACCACCAAGCCGTTGCGCTCGCTGGTTTTGATCGTGGCCACGCCTTTACCGCCCCGGCTTTGCAGGCGGTATTCTGACACCGCTGTCCGCTTGCCGTAGCCGTTCTCGGTCACGGTGAGGATGGAGGTTGACTCGCACTCGCTCTTCTTCAGCACCACCGCGCCGACCACCGCGTCATCCTCAGCGAGGGTGATGCCCTTGACTCCGGCGGCGATGCGGCCCACTGTCCGCACATCCTCTTCTTGGAAATGAATGGACATGCCCTGCCGGGTGACAAGGAAGACCTCATCTTCGCCAGAGGTGACCGCCGCGCAGAGTATCTCGTCATCCTCGCGGATGGTCAGGCCGATCTTGCCCTTGCGCATGGGCCGCTTGTACTCGGCAATGCTGGTCTTTTTGACCACGCCTTTCTTGGTCACGGTGAGGATGGAAAGCGCCTCGTCCGCATGGGCCAGATCAGCGATGGGCAGGATGGCCGCCACTTTCTCGCCCTCGCCCAGCTCCAGCAGATTGACGACAGCCCGGCCTTTGGCGGTGCGCCCGCCTTCGGGCAGCTCATAGACCTTGCGCCAGAAGACCCGGCCCAGATTGGTGAAGAAGAGGAAGGTGTCGAGGGTGGAGGCGGTGTAGAGGCCAGAGACAAAGTCGTCCTTGCTGTCCGCCATGCCGGTCACGCCCTTGCCGCCGCGCCGCTGCGCCCGGTACAGGCTGAGGGCGTTGCGCTTGATGTAGCCGTTGTGCGAGACCGTGACTACCATGTCCTCAGCCGCGATCATGTCTTCCGGCAGTATCTCATCCGGTGCTTCGATGATCTCGGTGCGTCGATTGTCGCCGTACTGGGCGCGAATCTCTCGGAACTCGTCACGGATGATCTCCATAACCAAGCTGTCATCACCGAGCACCTTCTTGAAGTACGCAATGCGCTCGTTAATCTCAAGGTATTCCTGGACGATCTTGTCGCGCTCCAGCCCAGTGAGCCGTTGGAGGCGCATATCGAGAATAACTTGAGTCTGAAGCTCAGACAGGGTAAAGCGTTCAGCTAAGACAGCCTTGGCATCGTTTGGCCCGGCAGCAGCTCGCACCAGCTCAACTACTGGATCAAGGTTGTCTAAGGCGATCTTGAGACCTTCTAACAGATGGGCGCGCTCCTCTGCCTTGCCCAGCTCAAAGGCAGTGCGCCGATAGACAACGGTGCGCCGATGCTCTAAGAAATAGATCAACATCTGCTTGAGCGGGAGGATTTCCGGCCTGCCGTTGACGATGCAGAGCATGATTACGCCGAAGCTCTTTTGCAGGGGCGTGAGGGTGTAGAGCTGATTAATGGTCACGTCGGGGTTCTCGTCCCGCTTCAAGTCCATGACGATGCGCAGTCCTTCTCGATCAGACTCATCGCGCACATCGGCTATCGAGGTGATCCGCTTCTCTTTCATCAGCAAGGCGATGCGCTGTACTAAGTCAGCCTTGTTCTGCTGAAAGGGGACTTCCGTGACCACGATGGCCTCGCCTTCACCCTTCTTGCGGCGCTCCACATGGAGACGACCCCGCATCACTAATCTGCCCCGGCCTGTCTCATACGCCTCGCGGATGCCCGCCCTACCACAGAGAAAGCCACCCGTGGGGAAGTCCGGGCCGCTGATATGCTCCATCAGCTCCAGCACCGTGGTATCCGGGTTTTCACTCAGAGCGATGAGCGCATCCATCATCTCGCTCAGGTTGTGCGGCGGTATCTTGGTCGCCATGCCCACGGCAATGCCCTCGGAGCCGTTGAGGAGCAGGTTGGGGATGCGGGCTGGCAGGACAGTCGGCTCTTGCTGCGAGCCGTCGTAGTTGGGGATGAAATCAACAGTGTCCTTGTCGATATCCGCCACTAACTCTTGATCTAAGCGACTCATCCGGGCCTCGGTGTAGCGCATGGCC
>DHWV01000060.1:4628-8051 GCA_002413355.1 Desulfobulbaceae bacterium UBA5173
GCCTCGGTGTAGCGCATGGCCGCAGCTGAGTCTCCGTCCATCGAGCCAAAATTGCCTTGACCATCAACCAAGGGATAGCGCAGAGAGAAGTCCTGGGCCATGCGCACGATGGTGTCATAGACGGCGGTGTCGCCGTGCGGATGGTACTTGCCGATCACATCGCCGACAATGCGGGCGGACTTAACATAGGGCCGGTTGTGGAAGGTGCCCAGCTCGCGCATGGCATAGAGGCAGCGCCGATGCACAGGTTTCAGGCCGTCGCGCACATCAGGCAGGGCGCGGCCCACAATCACGGACATGGCATAATCTAAATAGGATTTGCGCAGTTCCTTCTCAATGTCAACGGTCTGAATCGCTTCGGGCAGGAGTTCATCCTGCACTGCTTCTGCTGTTGTCATGCCTTTCCGCTTGCTGAAGTTATAGAGAGTTGTGCTTTGGACGCGGACAGTTCCGCATTAGCGCAGACCCTTTTCATTGAAGAAGCTGCTGTATTTCTTGTCCGTGCCTTTGATGTGGCCTTGCAGCCAGTCGCGCAGGAAATAGAGGGTGTCGATCGAGACAGTGAGACGGCCTCCTTCAAAGTCGCTGTGAAACTCAGAGACTTTCTTGACAAAGGCGGCGTGTTCCTTCATGTGCGCTGCGGAATCTGGATATTTAAACTGAGCAAAGTATTTCTCTTCCACTTTGAAATGACTGTCGGTGTAGCTGATCAGTCCACTGATGATCTTTCCCAGCACGTCTTTTCCTTTACCACTCTTCATTGCATCATGCAGCTCGTTGATCATCACCACCAACTTCTGGTGCTGTCTGTCGATCTCCGCCACATTGACGCTCAAGCTGTCATCCCAAGTAATGAGACTCATTTTGACACCTCCCGGTTGTTGTATTGTTCCTGCAAGCTGGCCAGCTCTTCGCCGGACAAGCCTGTGCTCGCGGCAATAATCTCAAAGGCAATGCCATGAGCCAGCAGGCTGCGGGCAATGGCAATCTTCTCCTCGTGTTTCCCCTCGTCCCGCCCTTCTTCCCGCGACGACCAGAGCATGGACTGCTGATACGACACATTCTGCATGTATTCATCATAGGCTTTCCGCTGCGGCTCGTCCAGATTCATAATCCGCAGTTTCGCTGAAGCCTCCTGAATATGATTGGCTCTGAAGTCGGGCTTCACCTCGCTGTGCTTGAGCATGTAAATCCATTCATCCAGTGCTGACTGCACCTTATCCGGGAAATCCTCAACTCGGATGAGATAATGCTCAGGGAAAATCTTGCGCACATCGCTGATGCCGAACAGCTCCTGCTGCTTTTCCGTCAGGGCAAGAATGTCGTTCGTGTGAACGCCGACAAAATTGGTCGAACCGTAATAGAGATAATCCGTGCCAATGCCAAGGCTGAAATAGGTGATGCTGACCGAGATGATCTTTTTGATTTCTCGGTACGGCTGGCCTTTTTCCAGATACTCGGTCATCAATTTGGCAACACCGTAGGCGATGCGATGGAAGAAATCGTATTCCGACTTCACCTGCACTTCAATCAGCAGCAGATCTTTCTTGCTGTTTTCAACCAGCATATCAACGCGGTTGAATTTGTCGAAGCTGTCTTCCTGATTGCTTTCACTCTCTAAGAGATTGACTACAGTCACGTCTTCATTCAGCACTGCGCTGAGGAAGCCTTCCAGCACGGAAAAGTTGGCCTTGTCGCGCAGGAGCTTTTTGATTGCCCAGTCAAAGCGGATGAGTTTTTCCATTGCTGTACAGCTTTCCTGTTTCTACGATTTATCAGGACCTTCAAGCGTCCATTTAGCAAGTGCGCGAAAGCCAAGCTGGAGAGCATTACCCATTACGTCAAAATATTTATCAGGATAATGATCCCAATAGTGAGGCAACACGGGGTCATGTGAGTTTAAGAATGCCGAGCAAAGCCAAGCAACGGGATAAATTACAGGATATATGACTGGTTGAAGCACAAGCCCTAACAGACTTAATCCAATTATAATTCCAGCAATCCACCACCAAAAATATACGACCCATAGTATGGATAACGGGACTGCAACAAGGAAACGTAATGCAATTCCAACATGTTTGCGAAGATCATCAGCCATGATTTTCCTCCTGTTCAACCTATAGAAACTTCCTCACCGCTAACCTACACTTGGACGCGCAACTAATTTGGATGAGGCTGCATCAACGCGGGCAGTCCAGCTCCGCTTGTTTCAAGGCAGCCTTCTTTTCTTCCGCACTCAAGCCCTCTTTTAAAAAGGAACGGCACTTTTCTTAACAGGATGTATTCTTTCAACGAAAGCCTCTATCTTCTTTTAAAGAGGACAGCTTCTTTTAAGAAGATAGAGTCTTTTCTTTAAAAGATAACAACCCCTCTTGACGAAAGAAATCTCTCTCTTTAAAAGAGGGCACGTCCTATCAGTTAAACTGAGACCTTATTTTTAGAAAAGCATAGGCCCTTTCGTCCAACGAAGCCGCACATTCGTTCCGCAGCCTCATCCCTTCGCCGAATTGGGACGCTGCCGCTTCGCTCACACATCCAGCTCCGAAACCTCCAGCGCATGGTTCTGGATGAACTCACGCCTCGGCTCCACCTTGTCGCCCATCAGGGTGACAAAGAGATCATCAGCGGCCTCAGCATCCTCAATCCTGACCCGCAGCAGGGTGCGGTTGGCCGGGTTCATGGTCGTCTCCCAAAGCTGCTCCGGGTTCATCTCGCCCAAGCCCTTGTAACGCTGCAAGTGGCTGCCTTTAAAGGTCTCCTCGCGCACCAAGCGGATCAGCTCACGCCAATTCTTCGCCGGAAGCTCTTTCTCCTCGCCCTTGATGACCGTGAAGCCGCCGCTGAGGAAGTCCTTGATCGCCGGATACAGCTCAAGGCCGTGCCGGTATTCAGGAATCAGCGGAATATGCGGCCCGATGACCGCGCGGGTGTGGGCCAAACCTTGGAACGCCGCGTCCGCCTCAAAGCAGCTGGGCCGCGACGCGCAGACCCGGATGCCGCTGGTGACGGCATCAATGCTAGCGAGCTTGGCCAGCAGCCCTTGCAGAAACGCCTCCTCCTTGAATTGATCCGCCGAATGGACATCGTTTTCGAGCAGGAAAAGGGTGAGCTGTTCCTGCAAGCTCATCCGCTCCAAGAAGGTGCTGATGCGCTCGAACAGCGTCAGCTTTTTCAGCAGGCTGACTAATTCCTGCCCGGCGATTTCGCTGCCGTTCGCCACGCGGACGCGGACAAATTGCGCCGCCTGATCGTAGAGGTGGCTGTTGAGCGCGTCCTCATCAAGAAAATACTGCTCCTTCTTGCCCCGGCCCAAGCGGTAGAGCGGCGGCTGGCCGATATAGACATAACCTTGCTCAACCAGCGGCAGCATCTGGCGGTAGAAGAAGGTGAGCAACAGAGTGCGGATGTGCGCGCCGTCCACGT
>DHWV01000106.1 GCA_002413355.1 Desulfobulbaceae bacterium UBA5173
AGTCACAACTTGGGTTATAGATAGCAACGTCATCAAGGTTCATCCTGACGGAACTGGGACATTAAAAAAATGGTCCGCAGCTTGCGGCAATTGGGGCACAGGCCAAGGTGCCGACCGTGCTCAACCGCATCGGCTCGATGATGACCTGCTTCTTCACCGACGCGCCGGTGACAGACTTTGTATCGGCGATGAAATCGAATACAGAACACTACGGGCAGCATTTCCGACAAATGCTCGCCAGTGGCATCTGGCTGGCTCCGTCGCAGTTTGAGGCTGCCTTTGTTTCCGCCGCCCATGACCGGCAGCACTTGCAGAAGGCGTTAGATGCAACAGCGGCATCATTGGCAAAGTTGACTGCGGCGTAGGAAAAGCCTTGCGTTTGCCGCACAGCCGTGCTATCTACATGTTTTATCTAAACAGAAGCGGAGTTGTCATGCCCAAAGAGGAAAAAAGCGTTCTTGCTGACTTGGCCATATACAGCCAAAGCGGCATGACCTTTGCCCTCTCGGTGATGATTGGCTTCGGCTTTGGCTGGTGGTTAGACAACAAGGTCTTTGCGGGCCGCACTGCGCCTTGGCTGATGTTCATCTTTCTCGGCTTCGGCATTGCTGCGGGCTTCAAGCATCTCTGGGACTTGAGCCGCAGAATCGCCAAGAATGACCACTGAGTCAGACGATGATTTCGCCCTGCTGCGGGCAGTCGAGCAGTTCAGCCTGCTACTGCTCTCTCTGCTTGCGCTGGGCGGCGGTTATTTGTCGGGCTGGCGTTTCGCCTGCTCGGCATTGATTGGCGGGGCAGTGTCCTTCAGCAGTTTTATCGTGCTGAAAAAGACAGTGTTGAAAATTGTCAGCAGAATCGGCGCACCGCAGCCGACAGCCGGTTTCGCGGTCAAGTTTTATCTACATCTGCTTGCGCTGATCGTGCTGCTTACCGCATTGAGCTTGACGATCAAAATACATCTTCTTGGTCTGTTTGCAGGATTGTCTGTGGTCATGGTCAGCGTCGTCACTGTTGTCCTTGGCCGGGGCTTGCTAGAATTTTTCGGGAAAGGAGCATAGAGACATGGAACATCCAATACTGTTCATTTCGGTGATTCTGCACTGGATTGGTCTGCCGGTGCCGCATGGGCCAATCGGCGCAACGCTGCTGGAAAAGCTCTGCGAGCCGTACCTCACCTACACCTGGCTGCTGATGGCCTTTCTCTTTGTCGTGCCGAAGCTGACACTGGGCAACTTGGAGCTGGTGCCCGGTACAGGCCAGAATTTCTGGGAAGCGGTGATCGGCGGTCTCATGGATTTTTTCAGCGAGCACATGGGCAGGAAGCAAGCCCGCATCCTCTTTCCTGTGCTGGCCACCTTCTTCATCTACATTGTGCTGGCCAACATGATCGGCCTGCTGCCCGGCTTCATGTCGCCAACTTCCAGCATTAACATCACGTTGGCCATGACCCTGATCGTCTGGGTGCTGCATCACATCATCGGCTTCCAGCACCACGGCCTCAAATACTACAAGCATTTCACCGGGCCGATTGCTCTGATGGCTCCGTTCATGTTCGTGCTGGAGCTGATCGGCAACTTTGCCCGGCTCATTTCGCTCTCCATGCGTCTGTTCGGCAACATCCTGGCCAAGGAGATCCTGCTGACCATCCTGTTCATGCTGGCGGGTGCTATTTTTGCGCCGCTGCCCATCCTCTGTCTCGGTGTGCTGGTCTCTCTGATTCAGGCATTGGTTTTCGTCCTGCTTTCAGTCATCTACTGCGTCGGAGCGATGGAGCACGCCCACTGAACGTTTTTCCCCAGATTACCCAAAGGAAGAAGGCCAATTCTTTCATCATTATTTCGGAGGTAGCAACAAATGGACAAGATTTCTCTCGCCTTGGTATGCTTTTCAGCCGCGACATCCATCGGCGTGACTGGCTTCGCCGCTGCTCTGAGCATGGGACGCGCCGTTGAGAGCGCGTGCAGCGGCATCGCCCGCAACCCAGAGGCCAAAGGGCCGATCACCACCACCATGATCCTCGGCATGGCT
This sequence comes from Desulfobulbaceae bacterium UBA5173, assembly GCA_002413355.1. GTDB lineage: Bacteria > Desulfobacterota > Desulfobulbia > Desulfobulbales > Desulfobulbaceae > Electronema. The sequence continues at coordinate 2,029 of DHWV01000106.1, forward strand.
CTGATCGAGTCCATCGCCATCTACGGTTTGGTTATCGCCATCATCCTGCTCTTTGCCAACCCGTACAAGGCGGCACTGATCGGCGGCTGATCCACACAGCGCATTATGTGCAGAAAAGGCCGCAGTCGGAGATTTCCGGCTGCGGCCTTTTTGTTTTGGCGTGTACGCTTCTGCCTGTTCGGCAGTTAACATCTCGGCATTAAATATATTTTTCTAAGCTGACCTGTGCGGCAGTATAAAAACACACTATAGTTATTTTTTCTTTTTTTTGCAACATTCGGCTTCGTGGAGCTTGACAGCGAAAAAATGCCGAGTATATTGGTAGAGAGCAAGATTTTTTTATTTCTACTTTAAATATATTGGATGGAAACTATGAACATCAGCATATCCCTTCATGCGACAACTGCCGAAATTGTGACATTTCTCATCATGTTACCTCTACTTGCAAGGCGGGCTGCTTCGGCACTGATCGTACTTGGCAGTGAACTTGCGGACACAGGCTATTGGATACGAAGAACCATGACGCAGCAGAACTGTATCTGCTAAGAAGGAGGGGGATTTCTATGGAACAAGAAAGTCTGTCGGCAAAAATAGCTGGTTATATTTCGGAGCGGGCGAAACCGAAGCTGGAGGAGCTGACGAAAAAGGCGGAGAAGGAGCGCAAAAAGGCTGCGGACAGCCCGGAAGCCTTAGCCGAGGTAGAAGCGGCATTGGCGGAAGAAGAAATTGCGCTGAAGATCAAATTTGAGCCAGCCGTGTGGCTAACCGACGCGGCTCGACGGGCTGGGCAGATTCAATTCACAACCCATCCGATCAAATTCACCAATTCGCAGGCGAAGGGCGCAAGTAGCTGCTATGCTGAGTCAGGGCCGCAGCAGCCAGCGGAGATGCTTGAAGGTTCGCTGATTAGCACGGCTTCGCTGGCAAAACTTGCAATTGATGTGGATGGCAACGCTGCTGCCTTGGATGTGGCCGCGCTGCTGCAATTGGAGCAGGACGGCAGAATGCTGCTGAAATATATCCAGGCGCAGGATGCGGAACCGCTCCGGCCTTTTGCCAAAAGCGACGAGCAGCTTGCCGATTGGCTGGAGGGTTTCGGTCAGGCGGTGTCAGTCGCCGCACCGAGTTCTCACAGTCTGGCCAAGCAGCTATATTTTCCGGTCGGCGATGGCCAGTATCATCTGCTTTCACCGCTTTTTTCCTCGTCCTTGGCGCAGGCAGTGCATGAGCGGATTCATAGCTCCCGCTTTTCCGACAAGGCCAAGGAGGTGCGCAAAGCCAAGCGGGAGGAGAAATTCCACGAATCGCCGACTGTGGATTACCCCAACACGGCGGTGATGACCTTTGGCGGCACCAAGCCGCAGAATGTCAGCCAGCTCAACAGCAGGCGCGGCGGCAAGGTCTATCTTCTCTCCTGCGCCCCGCCGGTGTGGGAAAACCGCAATCAGCCGCCACTGGAGGAAACAGTCTTCAGCCCTCGGCAGTTTAGTTATTATGCCCGCAAAGAGGTCTATGCGCTGCATAGCCATCTAAAAGAGTGCTTGGCTAAATCAAAAAACGTCGCAATCCGAGATCGGCGGGCTGAACTGGTTGACAGCATTATAGACAGGTTGACAATGTACGCCGCTGAAATTCAACACAACTTTGAAGCAGGATGGAGCGGCAAGACTGAATGCAGACTCATCCACGTTGAACAGCTTTGGCTTGATCCACAGCGAGGCTTAACCGATGCGGAATTCAAGGTGGAGCGGGAGCGAAACGAATGGCAGGAAGAAATTGCTGCCCGCTTTGCCCGCTGGTTGAACAGGCAGCTGGAGGGAAAGCTGTGGGAGGAAGAAGAGGGAAGAAAGCTGAACGTGGGTGATCCTGGAATCAGGGAATGGAAGAGCCTATTGGAAAAGAAGTTGCGGCTGCTTAAAGACGACTTGGAGGCGTTTGCATGATTAACGACGAGCAAGGACTGCTGATTCTGCGGCGCATCAGGGTTGAAAACGCCAATGCCGTGGCTGGGCTGACATGGGGCTTTCCGGCGGTGTCCGCCTTTCTCGGCTTCACTCATGCCCTGTCGCGTAAACTGCCGCCTGAATTGGGGCTGAAGCTGACCGGTTGTGGCATCGTCTGCCATGAGCATGAGGCGCAGGCGTATCAGCCCAAAAGCTGGAGCGATTATGTCTTCTCCCTCAGCCGCAACCCGCTGACTAAAACCGGCGAAACCGCTTCCTTCATCGAAGAAGGCCGGATGCGGATGACCGTGTCGCTGCTGATTCCTTTCACAGGAAATTTAGACAGTCTGTACGCGGACGAAAAAGAAGCCTTGCCTGAGACCTTCAAGAATCTTGTTCTCAGCCAGCGGCTTGCAGGCGGCACTATATTAGACCTCAAAAAACCAGAAAGAAAGATGTTTCCAGAAAACTGGGAGGAACGGCAGAAATTCAATCGCGAACAGCTGCGGCAGCTTCTGCCCGGCTTTGCCTTAGTGCAGCGGGCTGATCTACTCGCCGAGCATCTCAGCGAATTAAGGAAGGAGACACCGGAGCCCGAGCCGATGGATGCTTGGTTGGATTTTGCCGCCCTCAAACACAAGGCGGAACAGCCGGAGGAAGGTAAAGAAAAAGCGGAATGGCGATACGTGCCAAAGCCGGGCGGCGGCTGGCTGGTGCCGCTTACGGTGGGGTATCGGGGCATTTCTGAGCTGCACGAGCCGGGCCGGGTGGCTCGCGTCCGTGATGCGCAAACTCCGTTCCGTTTTGCCGAGGCGGTGTACAGCGTGGGCGAATGGCTCAGTCCACACCGGGCAGAAAAGCTGGATGATCTGATCTGGCGGTATGAAACTGAGCCGGAAAGCGGCTGGTATCTGTGTCAAAACGGGTACAAAGAAGTGTCGAACGATTAAAGGCAATTCAAAAAACACCTTTTCAGGAGAACAATCATGGCCGTGAAAACAGCATCTGTTTTGGCATTTGAACGCAAGCTGGCAAATTCTGACGCGCTGCTCCATGCAGGCAAGTGGGAGAATCGGGATAAGAATGAGAGCTGGCAGCCGGTCAGCATTCAGGGAAAATCTGTCCGAGGCACTATCTCCAACCGGATGAAAATCAAGGTGAAAGAGGGTGAAAAAAAACATGATCCGGCAAAATTGGACGCTGAGATAGATGTTCCCAACCTCCAAACCGTTGATGTGGCTGCGCTGCCCTTTGACGCAGACACACTGCGGGTCAGCTTCAGCCTGCGGGTGCTGGGCAATCTCTCCCAACCCTCAGCCTGCAACAATCAGGATTATCAGAATGCCTTGGCCACTGTGATTGACGGCTACGCGCAGGAGCATGGCTTTAGGGAATTGGCTGCCCGTTATGCTGCCAACCTTGCCAATGGCCGTTTCCTTTGGCGCAACCGGGTTGGGGCTGAAGCAGTGGCAGTGCGGGTGCGGCAGATGCAGGGCGGCAAGGAGACAAGGGTGTGGACATTTGACGGCCTCGGTTTTGATTTGCGGAATTTTGCCGCGCCGACTGCGGAACTCAAGAGCTTGGCCGAGGTAATCGCCTCTGGATTGTCCGGCAGCACGTTTGTTTTGTTAGAGGTGGAGGGCTTTGTCCGGCTTGGCGCAGGGCAGGAGGTCTTTCCGTCCCAAGAGCTGATTCTCGACAAAAGTAGTTCCAAGAGCAAAACTCTCTACCAAGTAAGCGGCGTGGCGGCCATGCACTCGCAGAAGATCGGCAATGCCCTCCGCACCATTGATACGTGGCATCCTGCTGCGGAGGAAATCGGGCCGATTGCGGTGGAGCCGTATGGTTCAGTCACCAACCGGGGCAAAGCATACCGTCAACCGGGCGACAAAATGGATTTTTACAGCATCTTTGATGCTTGGATGGTGAACAATAAGGTTCCGCCGGTAGAGCAGCAGCATTACGTGATGGCCGTGCTGATCCGGGGCGGCGTGTTTGGAAAAGGGGAATGAGCATGGATCATTATCTTGAACTTCGCCTGCGGCAAGACCCGGAGTTTCTCGAAACTGTGCTGATGAACGCTCTCTTTGCCAAACTGCACCGTGCGTTGTGCGAGGCAGGGCAGGGCGCGATAGGAGTCAGCTTTCCCAATGCGGACAAAAACTTGGGCGATAAACTCCGCCTGCACGGCAGCAAGGAGGCGTTGGAGCGGCTGATGGCCTTGAACTGGCTGATTGGAATGCGGGATCATCTCAGTATATTCGAGCTGCGTCCCGTGCCTGCGAACTGTCAGCACAGAATAGTGCAGCGGGTGCAGGCCAAAAGCAGCGCGGAGCGGCTGTATCGGCGTTCCGCGCGCAATGGCCGCTTGAGCGAGAGCGAGGCAGAGAAAAAGACAGCGGCGGCAAAGGAGAAAGAGAAGAAGGCGCTGCTTAAGCTGCCTTTTGTTCAGCTCAGGAGCGCGTCCACCGGCGAGCAATTCCGGCTCTTCATCAAGCAGGGCGCGCCAATGGACAGGCCGCAGCCGGGTCGTTTTTCCGATTACGGCCTGAGCAGTACAGCCACGGTGCCGTGGTTCTGAATGACGAACGCAGTCAGCCTAAAAATGCTTCCGTCTGCGGCTGACTGTCACGTTCTGCGGCAAGACTGAAGGCATCAAGCACATTGCTTGCAATAAACAGCAGCACCATCGGATAAGCGGAATGTAACGCCCGTTGAATTTCTGAATACGAGGTGATGGTCAGCAGTGTGAGGATGAATGCGATGGAGCAGAGGCCTGCCAAGGCAGCCGCACTGGCTGCCGTGAACATGCGCAGCTCTCGTTTTCTGAGGCTGATGACAAGACGGAAAAGAAAAAACGCCAGCCCGGCCAGAAACAGCAACGGCATCATCTTTTTGTATGCTGCGCCGATGTTATTCAGTATCCTCACCTTTTCCTTGTTCAGTTGGCGGTGATAGTCTGGATAGGAATCAAGCACCTTCACTTTATTTGGTAGCAGCTTTTCCCTCGTGACGGTCTCATACATCAGCATGGTGCTTGTAAGGCCGCGACTGGTCATTCCTTGCGTGCTGGCAGAAAATTCTCTAAATGAAACGGCTTTCTTTAGCACGGCAAAAAAGGTCGGCAGCAGCAGCTTGTTGTATTCTTGATGCCATGACGGAACCAAGCTGGTCACTCTGGGCTGGCACTCTAGCTTGCCTGTCGCGCAGGCTTGATCAATTTCCCGTCCAACAGCGGCGTAAAATTGCAGCGCGTCCGCTCCGCTTTTTCCATGACCGGCATAGACGACCGCGTCACGTAAAGCCCAGATGAAAAATGCCGCCGGGATGTCATCGCTTCCTGCCAGATTTTTCCAGTTCTGTCCAACCGCTCCCTCAAGATACGGCTTCAGTTCGTTGAAGGCCGGACTGACCGCATAGGCTTTTTCCCGGACATCTTGGACAACTGGATAAAACTGCCGCCATTTGTCTGATTTGATGCGGAGCAGGCCACCGTAGGCAGATTCAAACTCATCTGTTTTCAGCTCAATAGTGGAAAAAACGCCATAGTGTTTGTAATTGATGCTTTTCAGGGTGTAATTGACTGTCAGCAGAATCAGCCAAGGCAGCAGATACAGGCCAAGCAAGGTAGCTGATCGGGTAGGCTCCGCCCGTCGGAGCAGCAGCAGACTGGTCAGCATGAGCAGTAGCAGCGTGGGGAGTATCCAGACTGACTCCTCGCGGGTGTTCCAGAAGGCGGCAAGAGCAATGCCTGCCCCGGCGGACCATGCTGCCGCCCGTTTCCAAGAAATGCTAGAATGGACATGAATGCCGAGGTGGCAGGAAAAGACCAGCAGACCCAAGGACAGATAAACAAATTCCCTGAAAATACGGCCGATCTGCGGATAATTGAATGAAAAGGGATTGAGCAGCAGAAAAAGGAAAAGCAGCGGCAGGAGCCATTTTTTGCGCACCGCCGGATAAATAGCCCAAACAGCGGTCAGCGCGGCGAACCAGTACAGTAGCTGCTGGGCGGCGAGCAAAGGAATGTTCAGCCAATGCGCACAAGCGATGAACAGCGGATAAAACGGCCCTTTGATCATCACGAGCTGGTCATATGGGCCGAGCCAATTGCCGCTCAAGAGATTGTGCGCCTGCGTGATGAACAGCTTGTCATCATGAGGAGTCTCTGTGACCATCACATAATGGCCGCTGACCAGCCACAATTTTGCCGCCAGCAGGAGCAGGGCAAAATACAAAAGATTCCTTTTGGAAAACAAACTGTCCATCATCATGCCATCCTGTTGTTGTCGTTCGTTCCGCAAGACCGCAGTGTTTATGACTGCTTCTGCTGTTCTCGCTCGGCTTTGAGCTTTTTGTAATCCTCTTCAATCCGGCGGAGGTTGTCTTCCTGCTCCTGCTTCATGACCTTGACCTTTTCCATCACCTTGTCCTTCCTGATGGTCATGCCTTCTGCGCCAAAGAGTGTGTTGGCCAGGTATTTGAAGGAAAAAAGCATCAGCTCCTCATCGTCATGCCGGATGCGCTCAACGGTTTCTGAATCAACCTCGTAGGTCTTCAAAAAGGAGCTTTCAAAGACAAAGCGGCGAAAATGGTCCAAATCAGTGGTGGCCATGAAGAACATCCGCTGCGCCGCTTCGGAGAGTGTGGCCTGGAGGCTGAAGGACTTGCGCCGCATCACCAACCGCAGCCACTCTTTATTCATCTCGTCGCGCAGATCAACGCCTTGGTCAGCCCGCCATTCCCCGACAGTCCAGCATTTCTGTTCTTCAAAGCCCTTACAGTGCGGCTCTTTGACAAGAAAAAAGAATTTCTCCTCTGCGCCTTCTTTGCCGCCTTCGTGGAAATCAGCCATGCCTACGGGATAATAACGGCAGGCGGTGGGACGGTCGGAATAGACCGTGCAGCCTTTTGGCGTGACAAAAGGGCAGGCGTTTTTTTCGCCGGTCAGCTTGATCTGCACGCCAGGCATGTCGGTTTTTTCCAAATAGGCCGGTTCGGTGTGCTGGCTGATGAACTCAGGTGCTGACATGCCGAGCCGCTTACGCAGCGTCATGATGTCGTAGGGAGTCAGCACGATTTGAACGTTGTGGCAGCAGGCGGTGAAACAGCTAACTCCCGGATGGCATTCAAATTTGATGGGTGAATCAAGGCTTAATTTTTCCGGCATGATGCTGGAAGGATTTTTGTTGGTCGATTGCAAGAAATCCTTTGCTCCGTTGTCGTTGCTGTCGCTCATAGTCTGCTCTCATCCTTTGGAAGATTATATCGAGGAGCTGATGCTCCCGTTTTTTTGTTGGCTGAAAATTGCGCATCATCCTCAAAGCACCGCGCCTATCAGTTGTTTTTCTGGATAAGTTTCCAGATATCCGTGAACAAAAAATGATCAAATGTTTTAATGTGCTCTTGTAACATAGCCTCTGAGCACATATTTGGCCGAATGTCGCAGTAATATACCCCGTCAAGAGGAGTCAGTTTGATGGTGTAGCCTTTGAAATGTCCGGCAAGAAATGTGGTGTTGATGCCGTATTGACCTTCTTTTCCTTTTCGCTGCACATCATTCAGGAACACAGCAAAATGGGGCGTATTTGTGTCAGTCAGTCTACTGTAAAGAAACTTATCGATAAATATTTTGTCTATCCTGTCTTTGCTTGATGTCTTTACAGAACCAATAGCTTTCGTTTCTCCTGCTGATCGAAGAATCAAGTCATGTTGATAATTCATACTGAAAGCTGTTTTTCCGTCTATGTTGACGGGAACAGAAATCGTGCCTGCTGTGACATCAACACCTGTTTCAGCAATGATCAGCCTGATGAACCGTTCAAACAGATCGCCGTTGATCTTTCTCGCCGTATTAGATTCCTTTGCCGGTAAAGCATCAAGAGTCGCGCCGATGCACTGCTGCGCCGTGTAGATCACCCGATTAACAACAGCTCGGTTTTCCCTGTTGTCACATCCCCTGATTTCCCTGATGACTTTGAGAAATATGAGACTGGCCTGTTGAAACTCCTCGTAATCATACATGAGGCTGGCATTGATCGGTCGTGTCACATTATACGTTCCGTCCTGCTTGTACTGAAAGAATTGATAGTTATTTTCGTTTCTTGACACGATTACTGCTTGCAAGTTTGTCTTGATGAATTCAAGATAATCAAGCGCGAAATGGATGTAATTTCCAGGCGTGCAGAACAACTCTTTGTTACAGGCGGCAACAACAAGGTTTCTGAGATTCATCTGATAGAATTCCTTCTTTTTTCGTTAGCCCGGTCAAAGGCTATCCATTCTTCTTTGGTCTTTCGCTGCACATGCTCAAGCCGCTCCACAGCCCAGTCATTGTATTTGGCTTCAACTTCACAGCCAAGCCATCTTCTACCTAATTGCTCGGCTGCAACCAGTGTTGTTCCTGAACCTGAGAACGGATCAAGCACTCTGTCGCCTTCGTTTGATGAAGCAAGAATAAATTTGCGCACTAGTTCTTCAGGTTTCTGCGCAGGATGCGGTGTTTTCTCCCCCATGCCGTTGCATGTTGTCGGCACTTCTATCACATCCTTTGGTTTTGCCCCTTTCTCATGAGGCACCCATATATCTTTCCTCTTGCCACTGTTTCCGTACTGGCTTGATTCAGCCTGCGGATGTGATGGGTATTTCAATGTATGGTTTCCGTAAGAAATACGAACATCATCAATATTGAATGTCTGTTTCTTGCTCTTTCGCAGGTGGAGCAGGCTTTCGTGGGAGCGTCCCCAGTCGTTGCCAAGATTTGCTTTATTTTTATAATGCCAGACAATCCATCTGCACGACGCGAAATACTGCATCGAAGGATGCTTCAGATCAGCAAGAATTTCCGAAAAACCGCAAACGTATAACGTCCCGACTGGTTTCAAAATTCTTGCCGCCTCTTTGATCCACTGCATGGACCATTCAATATACTGCTCCTGACTCTCGAACTTGTCCCATTCCGCTTTGTTAATGTTGTACGGCGGATCAGCAAAAATCAAGTCAATGCTCTCTGCGGCTAACGACCTCAGCCAGCTCATGCTGTCTCCTTGATACAGTGATCCGTTCTGCTGTTTATACAGCAAGCTGAACGGCATCTCCTTGACGACGCTGTGCCTTTTGCCCCGTTCCTGTCGTTCAAACAGCAGTTGCCGCATAGTTTTCGCTCATCATGTGGTATTGCTTCAGCAAGCCGCGCTGCTCCGCAACGCAACTATACGCCAAAAACTCCGGCCTGTCACCTGCGGCCTGCGCAGTCCACGCTGGACAATCCGCAGCCAGCAGTTTACAATACCTGCTTTTCAGGCGGTTTTGAGCAAGAAAGCAGATTTCTCGACAGATTGTGCAGCTGACAACAACAGGCGGCAGAGACATGGACAGCTACTGCATCGGCATTGACACAGGGGGCACCTGCACTGATGGGGTGCTGATCAGCAACAGCACGCTCACGGTGGTGCGCTGGGTTAAGGAGCCGACCACGCACCACGACCTCGGCATCGGCGTGGGGCGGGCGTTGGAGCGGCTGCTGGACGGATCAGGTGTGCCACCGGAAGCTGTCACCCGTCTGTCGGTCTCCACGACGCTGGCAACCAACGCGGTGGTTGAAGGGCGCGGGGCACGGGTCGGTCTGCTGGTTTTTGGCCATGTCCGCCATTTTAAATTGCCTGTCACAGCCAGCGTCTTTATGAAGGGCGGCCACAAGATTACCGGCGAGGAGGACGAGCCACTTGATCTTGAAGGGCTGGTGGATTCAGTGCGTTCGATCCGGGGTGAGGTGGACAGCTACGCGGTGTGCAGCGCAATGTCGATCAAAAATCCGACTCACGAGCTGGTGGCGGAGGAGGCTATCGGCATCCTCGATCCCAAGCCGGTTTTCTGCTCGCATCAGGTCAGCGGCAGTCCGGGAATGCACGCCAGAGCGGCCACCGCTTGCCTGCACGCCCGCCTGATGCCGCTGATGGTTGGTTTTCTTTCCTCGGTGCAGATTTCCATGCTCAAGACAGGCCTGAACTGCCCGGTGACCATCATCTGCGGCAGCGGCAGCGGCGCGAGTCTGGACGAAGCAGTGCGGCGGGCGGCGATCACCGTGGCCAGCGGCCCGGCAGCCACGGCCCGCTTTGGCTGTACCGCCGGAGAGCAGACCGCGCTGGTCGTGGATGTCGGCGGCACAACCACGGATGTCTGCATGATCCGCGACGGCCATCCTGTCCTCAGCAACGAAGGCTGCCGAATCGGTCAATGGCAGACACACATTGAGGCCATAGATATGTACACCGCAGCAGGCGGCGGCGACTCGCACGTCATCTGCGCAACCGAGGACGGCGAGGGCGGCCGCCTCCGGCTTGCTCCAGTGCGGGTGCAGCCCCTCTGCATGACAGCCGGACTGCCCGACCCGGAAGATTGGCTGGGCTGCGGCCTGCGCAACACCCTGATCATGCCGGTGGAGGGCATTGACGAGGCCGCCGCCTCGCATGACGACATTTTGCGCTGCCTGCTGCTGCACGGGCCGCTCAGTCCTGAGTCGCTATCCCGTAAAACCGGGGCTGCCGGGGTGCTGCTGGAAAAATGGCTGGAGCGACTGACGTACCGCCAGCAGATTCGCATGATCGGTTTTACGCCGACCGATGCCCTGCATGTGCTCGGCAAATTAGCCATCGGCAACCGGGAACAGGCGGAGCGTGGGGCCAAGGCTTTAGCCGAAGCGATGAAAATAGACGGAGAAAGCCTTTGCCTCCGGGTGGTGGCGGAAACCGAGCAGGTGATTGAAACCATCATCCTTGACTATTTGGCCCGCAAAGTCTGGCCCGCCAGCGAAACAGCACCATTTTTGAGCAGCAAGGACAACCCGCTCTTCAGCCTGAGCGTGGCGGTAAAAATTCCGATCATCGGCATTGGCGCGGCCTCGCGCTGCTTCCTGCCCGCTGTGGCGGAACGGCTGCGCACCACGGTCAGCTTCCCGGATTATTACGAGGTCGGCAACGCGGTCGGCGCGGCCTTGATCGGCAGAGAGGAGTTCCCTGTCTGCTCCACAGTTTCTGAGCAGGAATAACCTTGCTCATCAAAATGCAACAGAGGAAAAGGAGAACAAAGGCGATGAAGAAGAAAATCGTGCTGTCAGCCGCTGTCTTAGCCGCGCTGACCGTCACAGCTCCAGCAGGCTCGGTCAACGCCGCAAGCATCCTCAGAACAGTGGGGACTCATCCGGTTTCACGCCCGCTGGCAACGGTGAATGATTTGCAGGCCATGATGCAAAACATGGGCAGGGACATTCAGGCTGGCATGGCGGCGGCGGGCAATGCCGGACTGTTTCCGCTGGTGCAGGCGCAGATCATTCAGCAGCCTGCGCGGATCGCCATTGTTGACTACCTGCCAGGCCAGCACATGGACTGGATGCTGTTCCGGCACAACGGCAGAGGCCGGGTCAAGGTGGCGCGGGATGTGACGTGGAGTGGCAATGCTCCGCTCCAAGTTTTCGAGTTTGCAGTGGACAAAGACGGGCAGCGTTACACGTTCGCCGTGCCGCTCCAATGCGGCAATCTGGCCCTGAAAGAATTTGGCCCGGCACCTATGCCGGTGCAGGTGGCTCCTGTCATTCAGCAGGTGCAAGTTCCTGTTCCCGGCCCGACGGTCTATGTCCCTAAAGAAGTGATCAAATACGTGGACAGACCGGTTGAAGTGGTGCGGCAGATTCAAGTCCCAGTGCCGGGTCCGACCGTTTATGTTGACCGGCCGGTAGTGAAAGAAGTGGTGCGGCAGGTGCAGGTTCCTGTTCCCGGCCCGACGGTCTATGTCCCTAAAGAAGTGATCAAATATGTGGACAAAGAGGTGGTGAAGGAAGTGCAGGTTCCTGGCCCGACCAGGACGGTGGTCAAACGAGTCACTGTGCAGGGGCCAGCACGAACGGTCTATGTTGACCGGCCGGTGGTGAAAGAGGCAAAATGCTGCGAATCACCCTTCCATTTTATCGCTGACGGCGGCTACCTGCATCAGCAGGAGGAGGCGGACTACGGCCTTGGCAGGTTGGGCGTGGAGTATGTTTTCAATCCGCAGTTTTCTTTCTTGGCTCTGGCAGGCGGTGCAGCCAAGGCAGGCGGCGATGCCGGAGCAGATGCCTTTGTGCTTGATTTTCTCGTCCAGTACAACCTGTTTCAATGTTCCCTCAACGGCTCAACGTGGTCGCCTTTCTTTATTGGTGTCGGTGTCGGGGCATGGATGACCAACGGCGATGACAACGTGAAGAGCGAGGACAGCGGTGCGGATTTGATCGCCGAGGTTGGCCTCCGGCTCTTCGGCAATCCGTTCACCACCAGCGCGTCCATTTTTGTTGAAGGTCGGGCGGCGACTGACGAGCTGGATGAGCTGAATGAATACGGCCGCATCGGAGGCGGCTTGCGCTTCAGGTTCTAAGGTTTCTTGGCCAAGACGGGGAGGCGACTCTCCGCTTGGCACGTTTTATCAACCCAATACCGATGAAAACAGGAGAGAGCGATGGATAAAAACGAGGTGATTGCAACACTGAGGAATGCCGTGCGTACCCACAAGCAATGGGTTGGAAACGCCCACGCCCTCATTGAAGGCGTGCCGCTGGACAAGGAAAAAGTCCCTCTCAACGCCACGGAATGCGAATTTGGCAGATGGTATTACAGTGATGGGCAGAAACTGAAGAAGATCAGCGGATTTAAGGAAATAGAAATATCGCACAACAATCTGCACAAAACTTACACGGAAATCTTTGCAATCTTGTTTGGCGAGAGCAGAGAACCGTCATTTTTCCAGAAGATGTTCGGGCTTTCTCGTAATGTCGCTGCGGCGAACCGTGATGAAGCAATGGAAAAGTATCATGTCTTGGAAAAACAATCTGAGACGATCATTAAGCAGATTGAGCAATTGGAAAAGGTGATCGCAGCAATGGGAGAGACCCAGCTAACGATGTACCTTGCTTAATCTACAGCAGGTTGCTGAATAATTTTCAGGCGGAAAAAGCGCAGTTCCGCCTGAAGCGTCAAATTTCCCCGCACTACCTTCCGCAGCAGCTTGTTCCTCCCTCTTTCCTCGTTTCCGGCACCCCCAGTTTTTTCAGAATCAGACCCAGCGGACAGAATTTACTGAAACCGAACTGAAACAGGTTGAATCCGACAAACAGCGGCAGAAAAAGAAAATAATGATGAACGAACAGCGGGTTGCCCCCGCCGCAGTCAAAGCCTAAGCTCAGGCCGAGGATGATGAAAAATCCGGCAATGCTGTGAATCAAGTCAGTGATGATCATAATGCTGCCTCCTGTGTTGGTTGATTTGCTGCCTGTTGTCAGCTTGAATCTCCCCCGATGTTCTTCGGGGAGATTTATTCACGCTTTCAGCATTTCCGCAATCCTGAAGGCCATTTCCAGCGACTGCTCGGCGTTGAGGCGCGGATCGCAGGCGGTGCAGTAGTTGCGGCCCAGCCCTTCGTCGCTCAGACCACCGGCACCTCCGGTGCATTCGGTCACGTCGCCGGTCTGCTCGTCTGTGCCGGTCAGCTCGAAATGCACGCCGCCCGGAACAGCACCTTCACTGCCGCAGACCGCGAAGAAGCTCTTCAGCTCCGCGAGAATATCCTCAAAACTGCGGGTCTTGCAGCCGCTCAAGGCTTTGCGGATGTTGCCGTGCATCGGGTCGCAGCA
>DHWV01000115.1:0-11697 GCA_002413355.1 Desulfobulbaceae bacterium UBA5173
TGCACTGTTTCATATCTCATGTGCGTAGATTGCCATATGGAACACAACTTATGCAAGAGGTCTACTGAAAAACGAGGATGATCATGAGAAGATTTGCTGCTGCCTGCCTGCTTTCGCTGCCCATTATGACGGCATGCGGAGCTATGCCCCCGCCAAATGATATAAAACGGCCATTAAACATGGTCGAATTGGACTATCCTGTCACATTCACATTTGTATCCACGGGAGAAGAACGTCATTCTGGCGCATCCTTCCCTCCGCCGAAAACAATTGACTGTTCTCATCTCAAACTCAAGTCAGACGCATTCAAGGATGCCATCGAAGCCGGAGCACTTGTCGTACGAATACAGACTCCAAAGCAAGTTTCGTACACCGTCAAGGATGTGAAGAGGGCCAGGAGCTAAAGGACAAAGATGGCAAGAAAATTATCCAGGTAGATAATATCAAACCCACTTATGGCGGTGTGCTGGCATTATGCAAAGTCCCCAAGAGTGCGATCGGGCCAGACTCGCGAAGATATTGGATTCGAGGTCTTGATGAGTATCTTGCTAAGGGAAAAGATGGCTTGGTCTCTGTTGTCGGCACAACATTGTCGTACAACAATCAGTTTGATGATGTGTTTGGTGAATTAAGCAAACTGGGTCTTTCCCAACGATCGACGAATATGAGTTACAGCTCCTATTCGTCGATACTCTGGCTAACAGACCGAACCGCAACCTTTACCGACTATGAGGCTGAAGTGGCCAGACGCAAAGCTTCAACGCCACCACCTTCTCCTGCTCCAGCAAAAAAACCGTAATTAACATCCTCGCTGACTAAGAACGGCTGCGGCAAAGCGGACAGCCCCCTTCCTTTTAAAAAATACCGAACGGCTACCCGCTGGCAGGCACTCTCAGCAGCAGAGCGCAGGACATCAAGTCTGCCGCTTCGTAGTCAGCAGTGTCCAGCCAATGCCGGGCAGCAGATAAAGTAGTGCAAGCATCAGCACGATTCGGCGCGGAGAGGTGCCCATATCCATTGCCAGTCCAGTAATCCAGATGGACAAGCTCATCACCAAGGTGAGCAGGGCCATTTCCGCTGAAAAGACTCGGCCCCGGAAGCGGTCTTCCACGCGGCGGTGAATCAGCGTGGTGCTGAAAACCCACTGCACTGAGCCGCCCGCATGGCTGCAGCAGACCCAGATAGCCGCCCAAAGAATGTTTGGTGCTTGACTGAAGAGAATATAGGCGGAGGCGGCAAGGAAAAACGCCCAGCCGATGGCCCGCTGCATTGCTGCTGAACCTTCGCCGAACAGCCGCCACGCCAGAATTGGCCCAATGGCCGCGCCCAAGCCGCGCATGGCGAAGAGAATGCCGCTGCGTCCCCCTTGGCCGCCAACGGCAAAGACCTGCTCGCCAAAGACTGCCAGCATGACCAGTATCCCGCCCGCCAAGGCCCAGCCGCTCTTGACCAGCAGCAAGACGGCGATTTTCGGTTGCCCCTGCACATAGCAAAAGCCTTCCCTCAGATCATCCCAGCCGGTGATTCTCCCCAGTGAGAAGCCGCCTTTCTGTGTATTTTCCTCCCGATGCGGCAGGGCGACGGTGGCCATCACTGCTGCTGAAAGTAGAAAGCTGACGCTATCGGCAACAATGGCCGCCTGCCAGCCAAGAATAGCCGTGAACAGACCGCCCAAGGCTGCGCCAGCAGCCAGCATCACGGACCACGACGCGCCGGACAGCCCGTTTGCGATGCCCAACTCCTCCTTGCTGCACAGGTTGGGAAGGGATGCTTGGCGGGCCGGATTATAAAAGGTCCAGACAGCTTCCTGTGTGAAGGCGATCAGATAGACCAGCCATACCTGCTCTGTGCTCTGCACGAGCAGATACCCCAGCACCAGCACCACCCGGAGCAGGTCACAGCTAATCATCACCACCTTGCGGCTGTAGCGGTCAGCGATCACACCTGCTGCCGGGCCGAAAACCGCCGGAGATAGATGCTTGGCGATGAGGAACCAGCTCACTGCCTTGCCAGAGCCGGTGAGCTGGTTCAGGAGAACAAAGATGGCGATATAGTTGAACCAGTCGCCGATCTGGCTGATGCAGCCGGAAAGCCAGTAGCGGCGGTAGCGGGCATTCGTGCGGATCAGTCGGAAATACGAGGGGAGATGTCCGGCGGTGTAGAGAGGCCGTGCTTTTTGTGCTGTGTCATCCATAATTCCATGAACAACTTAGGTATTGATGGAAAAAGCTGCCCACTCGAAAATCAGTGTTGCTCTGACACGCCCCGAAAACTGCGGCGGTGAATCGGCGAGGGGCCATGTTCGGCAAGAGCGGCGCGATGCGCCTTGGTAGGATAGCCTTTATGCTGAAGCAGGCCGTATTGAGGATATTGGGCGTGATATTCGACCATCAATCGGTCGCGGACAACTTTGGCGACAATCGAGGCGGCGGCAATGGATGCGCTTTTTGACTCACCCTTGACTAAGGCAAGCTGCGGCAGATTGACTGGCACCTTGAACAAGCCGTCAACCAAAAGATAATCGGGAGTGTTGGCGGCACAATGTTCTACTGCCCGGCGCATGGCCAGCAGTGAGGCGCGATGAATGTTGAGCTGATCAATCTCTTCAACAGAAGCAAGCCCGACACCAATCAGCGCATCTGAGCTGCACAGCTCTTCATAAAGCCGCTCGCGGCGGCGTGGGGTTAATTTTTTGGAATCTCTCCAGCGAGAGAAATCGCTGTCAGGAGGGAGAATCACGCAGCCTGCGGTCACTGGTCCCGCCAGCGGGCCACGTCCGGCCTCGTCCACTCCGGCGATGCGGAGCAGGCCATGCTGGCGCAGCCTGCGCTCATGAAAAAAGGTGTCCCCGCCGGGCTGCGGCGGGAACAGAAAGGCATCGTCGCCCAGCACATCAGCCCTGAGACGGCTGGAGCCGCTGCCGCTCACTTATGCGGGCAGCTTTACCGCGCAGATCGCGCAGGTAGTAGAGGCGCGAACGGCGTACCTTACCGTGCGAAACCATCTCGATTTTGTCAATCCGGGGAGAGTGCATAGCGAAAGTCTTCTCCACGCCCACTCCGTGAGAGATTTTGCGCACAGTGAAAGAGGCATTCATCATGCCCCGCTTCCGCTTCAGCACCACGCCCTGAAAAATCTGCACCCGCTCCTTGTTGCCCTCGATGATGCGAATGTGCACTTTGACTGTGTCGCCCGGACGGAAATCAGGGTGATCGAAGCGCATGGATTCTTGGTCAATTCTGTCAATGATATTCATGATGTCTGTCGATTTACGGGCAACCGCCCGAAGGATGCCTCCGCTGCCATCCCTGCTTGATTGTTCGATTGTTCGGATAAGTTTCTTAAAGCTGATCAGCCTCTTCCCGGCAGCCCAGCAGTCTGTCCAGAATGATGGACGCAGCGGAACGCACCGAAAGGTGATTGAATGCACTGGGCCCCTGAATCGGCGGCAGAACTGCGTCCGCCAGCTCCATCACTGCTGGGGCCAAGCCCCACGCGGTGCCAAAAAGGAGCAGCACGGGAATCCTTTCGTCGACCAGCTCACGCCGCAGTTCGGCATAGGTGATGCCACACCGTTCTCCGCCCGCGCTGGTGGCGACAATTTTAGGACTGCGTCCATACCGCCGGGTCATCTCGTCAACGACCTCTTCCAAGCTGGCGCAGATGCTGATGATCGCCAGCGCGGCGGCTCGGTCGCTGTTCACTCTGCCGCCGTACCCCTCAGTCCAATGCCCGACAATGCCTGCGGCCAGCTCCTGTTGCAGCGGATACGGTGTGACCACCCAGTAGGTGCTGACTCCGTAGGTTTTTCCCGCTCTGGCAATGTCGTGCAGGTCCAAGTTGGTGACTGCCGAACCGATAATCTCGCCGTTCCGGTTGACCACCGGATGATGGATCAGAGCCACATCAAGATGGAACTCAGCATCCATGTCCGGCTCTTGTCTGCTGCACCCGTGCATAAAGTCCGGCTTTTTTGAGCTGTTTTTCCTCGGCAGGCGAGAACTGGGCCATGGCCAGCAGTTCAGGCCGCCGCTCCAAGGTCAGCCGCACTGACTCCAAAAAACGATGCGCCTCAATTTTGACGTGATCGCCACTCAACAGCACCTCAGGCACAGTCAGCCCCTCAAATTCACGGGGTCTTGTGTACTGTCCATGCTTAAGTAGGCTGCGGCTGAAGCTGTCTTTTGCCGCCGAATCCGCGCAGCCAAGCACTCCCGGCAACAGCCGGGTGACGGAATCGAGCACCACCAGCGCGGCCAGCTCACCGCCGGTGAGAATGTAGTCGCCGATGGACAACTCCTCGTCCACATAACGCTGGCAAAAACGCTCGTCCACGCCCTCATAACGGCCACAGACCAGCACCAGCTTGTCTAATGTGGCCAGCCGTTCGGCGGTCTGCTGATTGTACCTTGCGCCTCGCGGTGAAAACAAAATCACCCGCCCCGGCGCATCGCCCTGCACATCATGAAGACAGGCGGCCAGCGGCTCCAGCTTCATCACCATGCCTTCACCGCCGCCAAAAGGCCGGTCGTCGGTCATGCAGTGCTTATCTTCGGCCCAATCGCGGATGTTGTGCAGATTGACCTGAATCTGCACAGCTGCCAAGGCCCTTCGTATGATGCCTTCCTGAAGCGGTGAGGCAAACAGCTCCGGGAAAATGCTCAATATCTCGAAACGCACGTCAGGTGTTGATCTCCAACAGGCCGGGCGGCAAGGAGACTGTCACTGCGTCAGCATCCATCGCCACGATGAACTCCGGCACCAACGGAATCAAGTACTCTTGGCCGCTGTTCTCCACTTGGAGGATATCCTGCGCTCCGCCTGCCAGCAGCCCGGTGATTGTGCCGACAACGTGGCCGTCCACCGTCCTGACCGCTCTACCCTCCAGCTCGCGAAGGTAAAATTCGCCTTCGTCCAGCTCCGGCAGCTCATCGGCGCGAACAAACACCTCGGCCCGGTACAACTGCTCGGCCCGGTCACGATTATCGCAGCCTGCCAGCTTGATCACTGCCCAGCTTTTGTGTGCCCTCGCCTGCTCAACGTTCCATGCAACAGATTCGCTCGTCGCGCCATCAGTCAGCAGCAGACATTTGTAACCGAGCAGACTCTGCGGCTCCCCGGAATACGGACGGATTTTCAATTCGCCTTTGATTCCGTGCGCACCGTTGACACGGCCCAGCAGCACGAGACTCTTGTCAGCTTTCTTATTCAATGATTTCAAGACGGCAGCGTTTCTGCCGCTTCTCTGCCGCCGCTGTCAGCACGGTGCGGAACGAACGGGCGGTACGGCCTTGTTTGCCGATGATTTTGCCAAGATCATCCTTGGCAACCTTCAGCTCCACCGTCACCGCGCCGTCCTCCTCACGCTGCGATGTCGCCACCAGTTCCGGCGCGTCAACCAGCTTGGAGGCGATAAACGCAACCAGCTCTTTCATCGTCTCAGACAGCTATTCTGCTCTTGTCGATCAGCGTCTTGACGGTCTCAGATGGCAGCGCGCCTTTGCCCATCCAGTCGGAGAGCTTGGCTTCGTTGATACGGATGGCCGCAGGCTCCTGCATTGGATCGTAGGTACCAACGATGTCAAGAAATTTTCCATCCCGGCTGGAATGAGAATCTGCTACGACGATGCGGTAAAACGGCTGCTTTTTGCGGCCCTTTCTGGTCAAACGGATACGTACTGCCATTTTCTTTGTCTCCTGTGGATTATGTTCTCCGGCTGCCCGGCTGCTTGTTTTTTGTGATGTCTTGTTGTTGCGGATCGAACCCAAAAACTGCCCTTGCAGTCCTAACGCCGCAGCCCCTTGGGCAGCTTGCGCCGCTGACCGTCTTTGACTATTGCCGTTTTTCCGCTGATTTTTTTCATCATCTTCAGCATCATGGCGTAGCTCTTCAACACCCGGTTGACATCCGCCACCGTGGTGCCGGAACCTTTGGCAATGCGAATTCTCCGGCTGGCACTGATGATCTTGTAATTGGCCCGCTCGGTCTTGGTCATCGAAAGGATGATGGCCTCGGTTTTGAGCAGCTCCTTCTGGCTGGGCTGCGGTGCATCCTTGAGCTGGCGGAGCTTGCTGATGCCCGGCACCATGCTCATGAGCTGCTCCATGCTGCCCATCTTTTTGATATGCTGGAGCTGCTCCAAAAAATCTTCCAGCGTAAAGGTGTTTTTGCGAAGTTTGCTGGCGAGCTGATGAGCCTTTTTCTCGTCAACAACTTTTTCCGCCTTCTCAATCAACGAGAGCACGTCGCCCATGCCGAGAATGCGGGAGGCGGCCCGGTCAGGATGGAAAACTTCCAGCGCGTCTAACCCTTCACCCACACCGACAAACTTAATCGGCTTGCCGGTGATCTGCTTGACCGACAGGGCCGCGCCGCCGCGCGCGTCGCCTTCCATCTTGGTCAGGATCACGCCGCTGATCGCCAGATCGCTGCTGAACTTGGCCGCCACTGTCACCGCGTCTTGGCCCGTCATCGCGTCGGCGACAAACAGCACTTCAGAGAGCGGCACTGCGGCGGCAATTTCTTTCAGTTCGGCCATCAGCTCTTCATCGACATGCAAACGGCCTGCGGTGTCGAGAATCACGGTGTCGTGACCTTCCGCCTTGGCTTGCGCTTCGGCTTGGCGGGCAATGTCCGCAGGCTTTTGCGCCGTGGTCGAGGCGAAGACCGGCACACCGATCTGACCGCCCAGCACATGAAGCTGCTCAATTGCCGCCGGACGGTACACGTCGGCAGGCACGAGGAAGGGCTTGCGACCTTTCTCCTTCAGAAGACGGGCAAGTTTAGCTGACGTGGTCGTCTTGCCGGAACCTTGCAGGCCCGCCATCATGATCACCACCGGCTGTCGGCCATCCAAGCGCAGCGGCTCGGCATAGGAGCCAAGAGTCGCCATCAGCTCCTCATAGACCACCTTGATGACCTGCTGCCCTGGAGCAAGACTGGTCAGCACTTCCCTGCCCACCGCCTTGGCAGTGACCGAAGCAATGAAATCCTTCACCACCTGAAGGTTGACATCTGCTTCCAGCAGGGCGGTGCGCACTTCGCGCATGGCCTCGGCAATATTTTCTTCTGTCAGCGTGCCATGACCGCGCAGCCTTTTGAAGACCCCTTCAAGGCGTTCTGTTAAATTCTCAAACATGATCAGTCAGATGTTTCAATCCACGCCCCGCAAAGGGAGCGACGGGAATAGACAGGAATATTTACCCCATGCGCAAGGCCCTGTCAAGCAGGAAGAAAAAAAGGCCGGAACTGCGGCGTGATTCCGATTCAATCACTTCAGCCTGCAATGAGCCTGACCGCTTTTTCTATGGATTCCGGCGAATCCGCCTGCACGCAGACTGCGGTGCTGCCCGGCGGCAGAATTTTTTTCATCATGCCCGTGAGGACAGCGCCAGGGCCAAGCTCGACAAAAATTTCCACTTCATCCGCAATCATCTCACAGATGGAATCATGCCAGCGCACCCGCGAGGCAATTTGGCGTGCCATGACCGCACGGATGGCGGCTGGATCATGCTCCGGGGCAGCGGTGACGTTGAAAAGCAGCGACACCTTGGGCGGGTTGAAGCAGACTTTCTCCATGCAGGCGGCAAAATCCGGCACCGCGCCAGCCACCAGCGGGCTGTGGTTTGCCCCTGCCACCTTCAGCGGCACAATTTTTTTTGCTCCGGCAGCCTTGCAGGCTTCACTGAAGCCCTCTAAGCCCTCCGCATCGCCGGAGATGATAATCTGCTGCGGTGAATTGTGGTTGGCTGCCACCACCGTGCCCGGCCCGCTGTATTGCGCCAGCAGGCTTTCGATTTCCTCAATACTCAGGCCAAGCACAGCCCGCATTCCGCCGGGATGAGCCGCGCTTTCCCGCTCCATCAGCTCACCGCGCTTGGTCACAAGGGCAATCGTATCCTCGGCGGAGAGCACTCCGGCAGCGTGAAGGGCTGAATATTCGCCCAGTGAATGCCCGCTAACCCAAGCCGGGCTGAAAGCAGGCAAGGCCTTGCGTAGCTGCTGCCAGCAGATCAGATTGACAGCGGTGAGAGCAGGCTGAAGGTGGAGCACTCTGGTCAAATCCTCTATCGGGCCGTCAAAGCAGAGCCTGCGCAAAGGAAAGCCGGAGATTCGCTCGGCCATGTCCATCAGGGCAGCGGCCTCGGAATCAGTTTCAAGCAATGCTTTGCCCATGCCGAGATATTGCGAGCCTTGACCGGGAAATAAGATAGCGGTTTTTTTCATGGTGAAGTAGAGCGGTTCATGCTGAACAGTTGCTGATGCCCGTCAGCCAAGTTGTATGATATCATGCGTTGCATTGCCTGTTCAGGGCGCAGCAACCATGCTGCGTCAAGAAAATACCACTGTTTTTCCTTCAGTTCCAGAAGACAGATGAATATCTCCGAAAAAAACGCGCTGGTGCTGGGAGCCAGCCGGGGCATTGGACGGGCTGTGGCCCGCAGATTAGCCGCTGAAGGCGCACAGCTCATTGTGCCGTGGATGAACGACTGGCCGGAGTCAGCGGATGATCTGCGGCAGGAATTTGCCGCTCATTTTCTTCTTGAAGCCGACTTGCGCGACGCAGACAGCGTGGCGACGATGGCCCGGCAGGTTGCGGAGAAATTTCTCTGCCTCCACATTTTGATCAACAACATTGAGCGGGGCGGAATGCCGGTGGTGCATGGCAGCTATCTTCGCCCGGCGAACCGCGATCAGTGGCGGCTGGAGATGGACACAACGCTGCACGCCAAGTGGCTGGTCTTTGAACAGTGCCTGCCCCTGCTACGCCAAGCGGAGGCGGCGGCCGTGGTGAATATTTCCTCAATCGCCGCCCTCACCGGACGGTCAGGCCCGGCCGGACTACTCTTCAGCGACGGCTATGCGGCGGCCAATCGCGGCATCAGTACCTTCACTGAGATGTGGGCTAAGCTGGGCGCGCCGAAAATCCGAGTCAACGAGCTGATGCTCGGCCTCTTTGCCCAGCGGCATGGGCCGGGCACACGCGGCTGGAACCTGCTGACTGCGACGGAGCAGGAACAGGTGCTCGGCCACACCCTGCTGCACCGCATCGGCAGCCCGGAAGAGGCGGCGGAGGCAGTGCTTTTCCTTCTCAAGGCTGATTTTATGACCGGTGCGACCTTGCGGCTCGACGGTGGTTTTGTTCTCGGCGGAGAGGCCGTACCAACAATGCCAGAAGGCGAGCCGCTGTAAGGTGTTATGCCGCCTGCCCCTTCCGCTTCTCCCCAAACCACTCCGACACCAGCACAAAGAAGAGCGGAATAAACACCAGGTCAATAAAGGTGGCGGACAACATGCCGCCGCAGACCGCCGTGCCGAGAGCGTTCATTGCCCCTGCGCCCGCACCGTTGGCAATCGCCAACGGCAGCACGCCAAAGAAGAAGGCCAGCGAGGTCATCATGACCGGGCGGAAGCGGGTTTTGACCGCATCGAGCGTGGCTTCGAGCAGCGGCTGCCCCTTCTCCAGCCGTTCCTGGATGAACTGGATGATCAGGATGGCGTTTTTGGTCGAAAGACCCATCGTGGTCAGGAAGCCGATCTGGAAATACACGTCGTTGGGCATTCCGCGCAGCGAGGCGGCGACAATCGCGCCGAACACGCCAAGCGGCAGCATCAGCAGGTTGGCGAAGGGAATCGTCCAGCTTTCGTACAGGGCGGCGACGCAGAGGAAGATGACAAAGATCGAGAAGGCGTAGAGCACCGGCCCCTGCTTGGTCGCCATCCGCTCTTGATACGACAGTCCGCTCCAGTCAAAGCTGATGCCTTGCGGCAGCTTGGAAACTAACTGCTCCATGATCGCCATCGCCTCGCCGGTGCTGTGGCCGGGCGCGGGCTGGCCTTGAATGTTCATGGCGGGGAAGGCGTTGAAGCGCTCTAGCTTGGGCGAGCCTAAGCTCCAGTGGGCAGAGGCGAAGGAGGCAAAGGGCACCATCTTGCCCGCCATGTTGCGCACATAGAGCCGCTCTAAATCCTGCGGTAGGCTGCGGTAGGGCGCATCAGCCTGCACATAGACCTTTTTCACCCGGCCCGCCTGGATGAAGTCATTGACGTAGGCACTACCGAAGGCGGTGGCTAAGGTGCTGTGGATGGTGTTGAGCGGCACACCGAGCGCGCCCGCCTTGTCCCAGTCCACATCCACCCGGTATTCGGGCGTGTCATCCATGCCGTTGGGCCGCACGGCCATCAAGCGGCTGTCCTGCATAGCCATACCGAGAAGCTGGTTGCGGGCTGCTGTCAGGGCTTCGTGGCCCAGACCTTCGCGGTCTTGGAGCTGAAAATCAAAGCCGGTGGCCATGCCCAGCTCCATCACCGGCGGCGGCGGAAAGCCGATGACCTGACCTTCCTTGATCTTGGAGAACACCCCCATGGCCCGGCCTGCCACAGCCTTGACCTTCAGATCAGGCCGCTGGCGCAGCTTCCAGTCCTTCAGCTTGACAAAGCTCATCGCCAAGTTTTGGCCCTGCCCGCCGAAGTTGCGACCGGTCGCGGTCATGACGTTTTCCACTGCCTCTTTCTCGTTTTCCAGAAAATACGTGCGCACCTTGCTGATGACCGCTTCGCTCTGCTCCAGAGTCGAGCCAGCGGGCAGCCGGACCTGCACCAAGAGGATGCCCTGGTCTTCGTCCGGGATGTATGAGGTGGGCATCTGCTGCAAGAGAATGAACACCGCCGCCACGATCACGACATAGCCCACAAGGAAGATGACCTTCACCCGCAGCGAGAAGGCGACAAAGCGCACGTAGATGCCCCGGATCAGACCGAAGGTGTACTCAAAGACAATGAAGAAGGGGCGCATGAAGAAAATCGCGCTCTCCGAGGGCGAATGCCCAGCCTTGACCGGCTTGAGAAAGGAGGCGCAGAGCACCGGGGTAAGGATCAAGGCCACCACCACCGAGAGCAGCATGGCCGAGATCAGGGTGATGGAGAACTGGCGGTAGAGCACGCCGGTCGAGCCAGGGAAAAAGGCCATCGGCCCGAACACGGCGGAGAGCACCAGGCCAATGCCGATCAGGGCACTGGTGATCTCGTCCATGGATTTGGCTGTGGCCTCTTTCGGCGGCAGGCCTTCCTCGCTCATGATGCGCTCAACGTTTTCGACCACGACAATTGCGTCGTCAACCAACAGGCCGATGGCAAGCACCATCGCGAACATGGTCAGCATGTTGACCGAATACCCGGCAAAGCCGAGCACGGCAAAGGTTCCGAGCAGCACTACAGGCACCGCGATGGTCGGGATGAGCGTGGCGCGGATGTTGCCCATGAAGACGTACATGATGATGAAGACCAGAAAGACCGCCTCAAAGAGGGTCTTCACCACTTCGTCAATCGACACCTTGGTGAATGGCGTGGTGTCATAGGGATACATCACCTTCATGCCGGGCGGAAAGAATTTGCTCATCTCTTCGAGCTTCTTCTTGACCGCATCAGCGGTCGCCAGAGCGTTGGCTCCGGCAGCCTGACGCACTGCCATTGCCGCCGCAGGCTTGCCGCTGCTCTTGACAATGGAGTCGCTGCGCTCGCTGGCCAATTCAGTGCGGCCAATGTCCTTAATCCGCACCGTGGAGCCGTCAGGATTGATGCGGATGGGGACGTTGGCGAATTCTTCCGGGGTTTGGAGGAGATGCTGGACGACAATCGGCGCGTTCAGCCGCTGGCCCGGCATGGCAGGCGCGCCGCCGAGCTGGCCGGCGGAGACC
>DHWV01000115.1:11944-19555 GCA_002413355.1 Desulfobulbaceae bacterium UBA5173
TGGCCGGCGGAGACCTCCACATTGTAGGTACGGAGGGCGTTGTTCACATCGTCCAAGGTCAGACGATAGCTGGTCAGCTTGTCCGGGTTGATCCAGATCTTCATCGAATACTGGGTGCCGAACGGCTCCACCTCGCCCACGCCCGGCACGCGGGAGAGGATTTTCTCCAAGTTGGACTGGGCGTAGTCCTGCAAGTCGTTGCCGTCCATGCTCCTGTCTTCGGAAACCAGCCCGACGATGAGCAGGTAGTTGCGGGTGGATTTGTTCACCCGCACGCCGGAGCGCTGCACCACGTCCGGCAGGCTGGCCAGCGCAAGCTGGAGCTTGTTCTGCACCTTGGCCCAAGCCAAATCGGGGTCGGTGCCCGGCGCAAAGGTCAGCTCGACCCGCGAGGAGCCGGACGAGGAGCTAGTGCCAGAGATGTAGATCATGTCATCCAAGCCGGTGATCTTCTGCTCGATGATCTGGGTGACCGTGTTTTCAACCGTCTCCGCCGACGCGCCCGGAAAATAGGAGTCAATGGCGATGGCGGGCGGCGCGATGGGCGGGTACTGGGACACCGGCATCTGGTGGATGGCCAATGCGCCCACGGTCATGATGATTATGGCGATGACCCAGGCGAAAACAGGCCGGTCGAGAAAAAATTTTGAGAGCATCAGAGCACCTCTGCGTGTGCTGGCAGTGATTCGGTTGGTGTTTTTTTATGGTAGGAACGAAAAAGAAATCGCCCCAACAAGTTTCAAATGCCATTCTTCCGCCCGCCGGAGGCCAAAAACAGCGGCCAAGGGCAGTTGAACCGATGTTTTTGGCCGCAGAACGGCCCCGCAGGTCTGTTCAACGGCTGTTTGGGCCGGTTGAACGGCTCTCAGAGGCTGAAGCGTCAGCACACTGCGCCGCTGTGCAGCTTGAAGTAGGGCAGGAGCAGATCTTCCATGCTGTAGAAGCCCTTCGGCTTGCCCTTGAGGTTCTCGACCGCGAAGAGGACACCGTTGCCGAACGCCTCGCGGGTGATGGACTCATGCTTCAGGCGCACGGTCTGATACGGAAAACCGAACAATATCTCATGCACGCCGATGATGCCGCCTGCCCGGACAGATTTGATCTCCGTCTCCTCCAAGCCCAGCGTCCGCGCAATGATCTTGGCGGTGCCTGAGACCTCTTTTTTCTTCTTGAAATGCTCCTCCACAATCTCAACATCTGTGTGTGGGGCAATGGTTTGCAGTATCTTCGCGGCCAAAAGCAGAAAGTTGATGCCGACCGTGATATTCGGGGAGTGCATCACCACCGTGCGTTTGGACAATTTATGCAGCCGCCGCAGCGTTGTTTTGGGATAATTGGAGATCGCACTGACAATCGCCACGCCGCAGTCCGCCGCAGCCTCGCCGTAATAGTCAATTCCTTCCTCAGAAGAGAAGTCAATCACCGCATCAACCGGAAATTTGCGGAATAATTCGGCAGCGGAATACTCCTCCTTGGAATAAATGAGGCCCGGCTCTTGCGACTCAACACCGAAGAATTCAGGCACGGAGCGATGTTCCAGCCGATGTGAGCGGCGCACCACCCATTGCAGTTTGGTTTTTTGGGATTCAAGCAGCACCGAAGCGACCGCTTTGCCTGTTTTTCCAAAACCAATAATGCCAACTTTCATGTCTGTTTCTCCTTGACGAGCAGCAGGCTGAATAAAAAACAGGGGCGGACGCGACAGCCTACCCCTGCGCTGTCTTTATGCGAATATTTCGTCTGTTTTTCCGCTCCGTTCTGTCTTGAAAAAGCGTTTCCGATTCATTCAGCCGATCTTTCTGGCCGCTGAACCGATATTTTTGGCCGATGAACGGCCCCGCAGAGCGGTTCATCGCATTTTGGGATATGTTGTTCGTATCCGGCGATAGGAATAACGCATTGCCGATTGCTCACACCGCCCTCGAACAATGCCACAGCGTCTCCGGGTCAATGTCAATGTTGCCCGGCCAAACGACGGTGCCGTTCTCCACGCTGGCCTTCATAAACAAAGGCAGCTTTTTCAGCCTGCAAAATGGCTTTTTCTCCAGATACGGCACCATGTCAAAGATGCGCCGCTCGTTGTTTTCAAACGTAAGCAGCAAGGTGCAGTCTGCCTGTGGCACAACGCTGATCACGTCGAGCAAGGGTTGCATTATCTATGCCGCCTGCCGGGTCAGCTCCAGCGTTTCCCGGTCAATCTGCTGCAACGCCCGCTGAATATGATTGACTTCATTCTCCTCAAACAGCGGCTCGCCGCATTGCGTGCAGACCCAAGCGGGAACAGCCTCCCAAGCGATGTGATAGCCATGCCGGTCGGCACTGAACGGGGCAGTTCCTCGGATCATTCGGCCTTTGCAGTAATAGCATTCCATTGTTCCGGCGAAGACACGGCGGCTTTTGCTGCCAAAATCACCGCCCCGGCCCTGCGCCCGCTTTTTCCATCGGCGGGCCGCCAGCCTGCGGCTTTGTCCCGAACGGCACGGCCTTTACATCGGTTCCGGGCCGCAGCATGACCAGTCCCTCGACAATCACTTTGTCGCCGGGCGCAAGCCCTTGCGAGACTAGCCACTTATCGCCCACGGCCCGCTCCAGCACAAGAGGCCGCATTTCCGCCTTGCTCTCAGCATTGACAACCAAAGCAAAGGGGCTGCCCTTTGAGTTGCGGGACACGCCTTGCTGCGGCACCAGTATCGCCTGCTCTCGCTCGCCTTCCTTGATTGCCGTGCGGACAAACATGCCCGGCAGCAGCATGCCGTTCGGGTTCGGAAACACCGCCCGCAGCGTGACCGAGCCGGTGGTCGGGTCAACGGTCACGTCACTGAACTGGAGCGTGCCTTCCTGCGGATAGGGCGTGCCGTCCTCCAGCAGCAGCGTGACCTTGCTCATCCCGCCCGACTGCTTGCTGAGGCCGCTGCTGCGGAGCTGAAGCAGCTTGGCGGCTGCCTGCGGCACGTCGGCGTAGATCGGGTCAAGCTGCTGCACGGTGGTCAGCGGCGCGGCCTGATAGGCGGTCACTACCGCGCCTTCGGTCACATTGGAAATGCCGATGCGGCCAGAGATCGGGGCGGTGACTTTGGTGTAGCCAAGGCTGATGCGGGCTGTTTTCACTGCCGCTTCCGCCTGCTGCACCGATGCTTCGGCGGCAGCGACCGCACTTTTGCTGCTTTCGGCCTGCGCTTGGGCAGCGGCGAGGGTTGCCTCAGCCACTGTCACCTCAGTTGCGGCCTGATCGCGCTGCACCGCCGAGTTGACCTTGCTCTTGAACAGCTCATCGGCTCGTTTGCTGTTGGTGCGGGCGAGCGTCAGGGTGGCTTGCAGCCGTTCAATATCAGCAATGCTCGCCTTTAAGGCCGCCTTGGCCCGGTCAGCGGCTTTCTGCGCGGCAAGATGGCTGGCCACGGCGTTGTCCAGCGCGGCCTGAAATGGCGCAGGGTCAATCTGATACAGCACGTCGCCCGCCTTCACGTCCGCGCCCTCAGTGAAGAGCCGCTTCTGGATGATGCCGCTGACTTGGGGCCGGATTTCCGCAGCCCGATACGCCGACGTGCGGCCCGGCAGCTCGCTGGTCAGCACCACCTTCTGCGCCTGCACAGCGACAAAGGACACCTCCGGCGTGGGTTTTCCGCCCGGAGGGCCTCCTGGTCCGCCGCCGGGCGGGCCGCCTCCCTGCGGCGGTTTGCCGGAACCGGTCAAAGCGGCGACTTTGCCCAGCAACGCCGCCCTCTGCTGGCTGTCGCAGCCCGTGCTTGCAAACAGAACTGCCAGCACTGCGCTCCAGCGTAGCACCTTGGTCATATTGATCTGATTCATGGCGGATTCTCCGGGCGATACGTGCCGGGCGGGACAGGTTCCGCCCCGGCGCATGTGGGTTGGGGCCGATCAGTCCATCAGCCCGTGCAAAAAAATATTAAGAATGATGTCTGGTGATTCTGGGTACGGATGCCGTCCTTCCAGCCAATGGAAAAGGAAGGCGTTGCAGAGGCTGTCCAAAGCCAGGGCGAGATGATACGGCTCGGCGGTGCGGCGGAACAGGCCGCTGTCCATGCCCTGCGCAAAGACGGCGGCCAGGCGGCGCAGCACCACGTCGCAGCGTTCGCGGATCGCGCTGTCCAGTCCGGCCTTGATGTTGAAGCTGGCTCCTCTGTTTTCTGCAAAATAGAGGCGGACGCAGGCAACGTTGTCCATAAAGACGCGGCCTTTGGCTTGAATGTAGCTGCGTAGCTGGGCCAGTTCGCCGTCGCCGTCACCAAGAGCCTGCATCAAAGCCTCGTGAAAGCGGTCGGCCTGCGCGGAGATCAGAGCCTTGTACAATTCTTCCTTGTTGCGAAAGAACTTATACAGCGTGCCGACAGCGAATTCGGCTTTCTCGGCAATCTCCTGCATGGAGACGTTGTGATAGCCCTTCTCTGAGAACAAGGCGAGGGCCGCGTTGAGCATTTCTTCGCGCTGCCTCAGTTTTTCACGCTCCCGGCGCGGGAGGTTCTGCTCATCCATGAAGGTGTTTCGCTCTATTTGATGATGCCAAACAATAAAAAATGACGATTCGTTCACATTGTAAACTGAAGCGGTTAAATGTCAAACAGAAAAAGAGCGGGCGAGGGGTGGTTGGATGAAAAAAAATAAAAAATCCCTGACCAGCGAGGCCGGTCAGGGATGTGAAAGAACAGGAGCGCTCGGTTTATTTTTTCAGCAGATGATCAGCAATGGCTTCCAGCTCTTCCTTGGAACCGCTAAAAGGAGGCATCTTCATAGCTGCCGCTCCTTGCGGCTGGCTGATGAACGCCATCAGTTTGGTTTTGTCATACTTCGTCGATACATTAGTCAAGTCAGGCCCGATCGTGCCGCCTTCCCCTTTAAAGGTATGGCAGGCCAAGCAGCCTTGATTGTGGAACACTTGGTTGCCGTCCAGCTTCGCTCCAGCAGCGGTCTCAGGTTTCTTTTCGCCGAGCAGCTGCTGATTCATCGGCATGACACCCCAAACCAAATATGGTTTTCTGGCCCGCTCACGGGTGAATGCACCCATGGGGAAGGCCAAAAACATGGCCAGCGAGGCAACCACAAGTGCCGTGCGGCCTTTCTCATGCCCCCAAATCCAGTACAACGTGCCGCCGATCACCGCAATCGCGGCCAGCGTGATCATGGTGTAGAGGAAATACGTGGACATGCCGTTACTTATCTGCTGCCACGGATTAGGTGCAGGCAGTGTTTCGGTAGCCGACTTTACTTTGATTATGAAGCTGGCACCGGACAGCGGCTGAAGAAAGAGCAGCGCGGCACCGATCTTGCCGGTGAACAGGTTCATTTTGTTGAAATACGCCTGCTCTGCGCCCTGCGTTTTCGTGGACTTCCAGAACGTCCACAAGAAAATGAGCAGCGAGGCATTGATCAGCGTGGGCAGCAGGATATGGATCGTCGATTCAACCAGAATGGGATTGAAGAAAGCATCCCAGCGGTCATGAGTCTGAATCCACTTGCCCGGCACCAGCATGAAAGCCCAAATGCCGTTGATCAAGAAACCAGCCATCAGGGCGAAGAACCCCGTGCAAATGCCGACGAAAATGTGTGCTCCGCGTGAGATGGAGTCCCATGTGTGATGATAGATAACCGAAAAAATCATCAGCATCAGGAAGACTGCGCCCTCAGCCAAGAAAGGCCAGAACTGGACTGAGTACAGAAATGCGCCGAACTGGCTCCAAAGGCCGATGGTCAGGACGACAATGGCCACGCCCAGCACGCCGTTGATCTTCATCATGTCAGAAAGAAAGCCTGACACGCTTTTGCCCAAGCGGATGTAGTCGTCATCCTTTTTTTTGGTTCCCCACCACTCCGCCACAACTGACAGAATCGATCCTCCCACCGCAAAAAAAGCAAAAAAAACATGAATGAGAATGACTGTCGCCATGATGATGCTGTTCCCTATCACGGGAAATTGCACGCCGTCCACTTTGTTTCTCCTTTTTTGTTCTAACCCGCTTGCCGGATTATGACCAGCCCGCAGGCTCCCGCTTGTTCAGCAGATGGTTTGTTGAAACAGAAAAGTTGCCGTTCCTGTACGAAAGGGCTACAAGATGGCTGGAAAAAAGTCAACTTGTTTTTTCCTTTCAGCCTGAACTGTTGCGGCGCATGTTCTTCCTACCGCTGCTTTAAGTGTATCACAAGGCATCAGAGAAGTGTAAGATAAATTCTCAATACGCTGCGCTGCCGCAGGAAAGCCTTTCAGCATCGCTTTTGTCCTCATGAAAACAAAGAACAACGGAATATACACCGCTCGCAGTCAGGCAATTGCCTGTCTTGCCGCTTGGGCAGGCACAGGCAAGCCGGTGCAAAGTTTTATTGACACCCTCATCCATGATTCCAGTCTGAGCGGTGAAGACCGCCAGCTTGCAGTGATGCTGGTCATGGGAACGCTGCGGCGGCAGGGCAGCCTTGATCTGCTTATCAGCCGTTTTGCCAGCACGGCCTTGGCTAAGATGAAGCCGTTGACTCTGGCGGCACTTCGGGTTGGGGTCTTTCAGCTTTGCTTTCTGGAGCGGGTGCCGGATTCAGCAGCGGTCAACGAGACCGTTGCGGCTTTAAAAATAATGCGTCAGCCTAGTTGGCTGCTGGGTTTTGTCAACGGCATCCTACGAAATATCGCCCGGCAGAAGGAGCATCTGCCGCCGCCTGACAGCGTGTTTGATCATCCGGCATGGCTGGTCGAGCGGTGGAGGGAACATTTCGGCGCGGAGAGAACGCAGGATATCTGCCGGATCAACGCGATGGAACCCGCACTGTGCTTGCGGGCCAAAAATAGGGAAGAGCTTGCCCGGCTTTTAGCTGCGCACGGCACCAGCAGCGTGCCGGGCAAGTATGCGCCGGAAAGCCTGCTCCTACAGGATTGGCGCGGCGCGGTCACAGCTCTGCCCGGTTTTGCCGAAGGGCTATTTCAGGTGCAGGATCAAGCGGCGCAGCTTGCCTGCCGCCTGCTTGGCCCGTTCAAAGAGCATGGCCGCTATCTGGACGGTTGCGCCGGACTGGGCGGTAAAACCTGCGCTCTCGCCGCGCTGTTGCCTGCAACTGCCTCGCTGATTGCTGTTGAGCCAGACGGGCGGCGTGTCCGCCTGCTGCACGAAAACCTGAAGCGGCAGCAGATGCAGGAACGCGTCAGCATCATGCACAGCGGGCTGGAAGACTTTGCCGCGAACAAGCCGCCGCTCTTTGACGGCATCCTGATTGACGCGCCCTGCTCAGGCACCGGGGTTATCCGCAGGCAGCCGGACATCCGTTGGAACCGACAGCCCAATGATTTTGCCGTTCTGCAAGCAGCGCAGCTTGCTCTGCTCGAAACGGCGGCACGCCTGCTTGCGCCGGGCGGTGTGCTGGTTTATGTCACCTGCTCCATCGAGCCGGAAGAAAATCAGCAGGTGATTGACCTTTTTCTGTCGGCAAACAGCGGCATTCGGCTGACAGACTGCCGAAATGTCCTGTCAAATGCAGCGGCAGAATTGACGGATGTTCAAGGCTATTTTGCACCGTTGCCAAACGAGGAAATTGACGGTTTTTTTGCGGCGACAATGTTGCATTAAATGCTATTACCTCATTTGTTTTTAAATAGGAGTTACGCAGTTGCAT
>DHWV01000062.1:0-3577 GCA_002413355.1 Desulfobulbaceae bacterium UBA5173
TTCCTGTTAAAAAAACAGACGCGGATTATAGCCAGAGCAACATAATTTGAATCGTCGTATCTGTTATTTCGAGCGGAGCGAGAAATCTCACGCCAAGGACGAAGAGGAGATTCCTCGCGTTGCTCGGAATGACATTCAAGTTCACTTTATGCTGCTTCAGCTATATCAATTGCCTGAACAGGATCATTGAGTTGTCCAGATATCCTTGTTAAGCGTTGCTGAATGGCGGTTTTGATCTGCCATAAGTTTGCAGCGTGGCGGGCAAACAAAGACCGGTCAGCAAGTTTCGGGAAAAAGTGCAGATAATGCGTGTGGAAGTATGTAAAGATGTCTTTGTCACATTCGAGTTTGAAATGTTTTTTCAGGACGCGCAGGCAATCGTAGGACTGTCTGAGCGGTGAAAACCTTTGTCCTTTTCCAGTGAACGCAGTATAATGCGGTTGCGGAAAAGACTGGTGCCTGCTCGTGCCGCAGACCGCGTTTCCGCCTGATGCCCACACACAATCAACAAGCCTGAACTTCAGGGAGTCTGTATGGCAACGCCTTCCACTTTGGCGATGATTCTGGCCGGAGGCCGCGTTGACGAGCTGGGTGTGCTCACCCACTACCGTCCCAAATCTGCTGTTCCCTTCGGCGGCTTCGCCCGGGTGATCGACTTCGCCTTGAGCAACCTGATGCGCTCCGGCATTGAGCGCATCGCCATCCTCAGCCAGTACCGTTCCTACTCCTTAATCAACCACATCGGCACTGGCGCGGCCTGGGACATGATTGGTCGGAACCGGGGCATCTTCATCCTGCCGCCCTTCAAAGATTATTACAATCCGCACTGGTATCGCGGCTCGGCAGATGCGGTGTATCAAAACCTTGATTTCATCCGTCACCACAAGCCGGAGGAAATCCTTATTCTCTCTGGTGATCATATTTATGAAATGGATTACCGCCAGCTGATCCGCTTTCATCATGAGCAGGATGCTGATCTCACCGCCGCGTTCATCAAGGTGGAGAAGAAGAACGCGGCCCGGCGCTTCGGCGTGGCGGAGATTGCTGACGATCACGCGGAAGGCGGGCGGCTGCTTTCATACGAAGAGAAGCCGGAGGAGCCGAAGGGCGAGTGGGCTTCGCTCACTGTGCTCTGCTTCAAGCCGCAGGCACTCTGCGCGGTACTCAAGGAGAATCAATCCGCTGAGTCTTATGAGTTTGGCCGGGACATCATCCCGCTGATGATGCGGCGCGGCATGAAGGTTTCTGGCTACAAGTTCAACGGCTACTGGGGCTACACCCGCACTGTGGAGGAATACTGGCAGACCTCAATGGATTTGCTGGGCGAGAAGCCGCTGATTGACATGGAGCACTGGGGTTTGCGCACCAATATGGAGCATCGCAGCATCAGAGACTGCCAGCCGCTCAAGGTAGGACAGGAAGGAGTGCTTGACAACTCAATGGCCTACAACGGCTGCATTGTCGAAGGCACGGTGCGTAACTCAATCCTCTTCCCCGGCGTGCGCGTGGAGAAAGGCGCAGAGGTCAGCAACTCCATCCTTTTGTTCAACAACGTGGTCAAGGAAGGAAGCAGGCTGGAGCGGGTGATCAGCGATGTCAACACCAGCTTTGGCAGGGGTGTGCGGGCAGGCTCGACAGGAGGCCGGGTGACGGTGATCGGCTGGAACAATCACGTGCCTGATGGCATGGTCATCGGCGGCGGCTGCTCGGTCGCGCCGGAGATGGAAGCAGAACGATGGCCGCCGCAGGGTTTGGCTGATTTGGAGGAACTGCGATGAGAGACGCGAACGACGCACTGGTGCTGCTGCTGGCGGGCGGCATCGGCAGCCGCCTGAACATCCTGGTCGGCCATCGGGCCAAACCGGCGGTGCCTTTCGGCGGCATCTACCGGATCATTGACTTCTCGCTGTCCAATGTGATGAACGCCGGTCTGAGCCGGGTTGGCGTGCTCACCCAGTACAAGCCGCTCTCGCTGATGCGGCATATCGGCAGCGGTGCGGCGTGGGATTTTACAGGCCGCAGCCGGGGTGTGGAGATACTGCCGCCGCGCACAGGTGAGAAGGATTCGGACTGGTACAAAGGCACGGCAGACGCGATCCGGCAGAACATTGACTTCATCAAAGCTAATCCTTCAGAGCAGATTGTCATCCTTTCTGGCGACCATATTTACCGGATGGATCTCAACGACATGATCGCCAGCCACCGGGCGAAGAAAGCAGGCATCACCATCGGCATGATGGTTGTGCCGATGAGCGAGATTCATCAGTTCGGTGCTGGAATCGTGGACGAGGACAACCGGATTGTGGACTGGGAGGAAAAGCCGAAAGTCGCCCGCACCAACCTCGCTTCAATGGGCATTTACGTCTTTGACACCGAGTATCTGCTGGCCATGCTCGCCCGCGACCGCAAGGAGATTGACTTTGGAATGCACATCATTCCCAAAGCGATTGAGGAGCGGCAGGTCTTCGCCTATCCCTTCTATGGTTACTGGCGCGATGTCGGCACTATTCAGGCGTATTGGGACGCGAACATGGACATCATTCGCCCGGATTCAGGCATCTCGCCGGAGGCATGGGGCATCAGGCCGAACATCGAGACCAAGCGGCGGATGATGGACCGCGCTCCGGCCCGCTTCGCTGCTGGCTGCACGGTGCGCTCCTCGATGATCGCCGCTGGCTGCGTGATTGAAGGCACGGTGATCAATTCCGTGCTCTCGCCCGGCGTGGTGGTGAAGAAAGGCGCAACAGTGCGTGATTCAGTGATCTTTGAAGATTCGATCATCGAGGCTGGAGTCGAGGTTGACTTGGTGGTGGCGGACAAGCGGATTCACGTGGGCTGCGGCGCGGTTGTAGGCTGCGGCGACGCAGCGGCAAAGAAAATCGTCAACAAGGAATTCCCGACGCATCTCTACAGCGGCATCACCCTGGTTGGCAAAGAGGCGCGAATTCCAGAGGGCATGAAGATCGGCAGAAACTGCATTGTCCAGCCGGGCTTCAGCCGCGTCGGCGCGTCGGCACCTTCCGCCGAAGAATGCCAGCATGGCGCGGTCTTTTCGGCGGGCTGATGCGGAAAACCTTTGCTTTTGCCGCCCGCTTTCAGTAGAATTGCCGCAGTGCTGTCAGCCGCGCCCGTAGCTCAGTTGGATAGAGCACCAGATTCCTAATCTGGGTGCCGCAGGTTCAATTCCTGCCGGGCGCACGAGGCTTTCCTCTTGCACATTCTTGTTTAGCCTCCATCCTTCTTGTTCACGCCATGAAATCTGTGCAGCGGAAAAAACGGATATTGATCACCGGTGGAGCGGGCTTTCTCGGCTCGCACCTTTGCGAGCGGCTGCTGGCTGAAGGCAATGATGTGATCTGTCTGGACAATTACTTCACAGGCAGCAAACAGAATATTGTTCATCTCTTGGACAATCCGTATTTCGAGCTGCTCCGCCACGACGTGACGTTCCCGCTCTATATTGAGGTGGATGAGATTTACAACCTCGCCTGCCCGGCCTCGCCGATTCATTATCAGTTTGATCCAGTGCAGACCACCAAAACTTCGGTGCATGGGGCGATCAACATGCTGGGCCTGG
>DHWV01000062.1:3821-4623 GCA_002413355.1 Desulfobulbaceae bacterium UBA5173
AACATGCTGGGCCTGGCCAAGCGGGTGAAGGCGAAAATATTTCAAGCCTCCACGTCCGAAGTGTACGGCGACCCGCAAATTCATCCGCAGCCGGAATCCTACTGGGGCCATGTCAACCCAAACGGCCTGCGCTCTTGCTATGATGAGGGTAAGCGCTGCGCTGAGACGCTATTCTTTGACTACCACCGCCAGCACAAACTGCGGATCAAAGTGGCTCGCATTTTCAACACTTACGGCCCACGTATGCACCCCAACGACGGCCGGGTGGTCTCCAACTTCATCGTTCAAGCCTTGCTGGGCGAGCCGATCACCATCTATGGCGACGGTGCGCAGACTCGCTCCTTCTGCTATGTGGATGATCTGATTGAAGCCTTCATTCGCCTGATGGCCACTGAGGACGATTTCACCGGCCCGGTCAACACCGGCAATCCAGGCGAGTTCACCATCCTCCAGTTGGCCGAAACTGTGCTGGAACTGACCGGCTCCAAATCCGAACTGATCTTCAAGCCTCTGCCTGCTGACGACCCGCGCCAGCGGCGGCCCGACATCACTCTGGCCAAGGAAAAGCTCAGCTGGGAGCCCAAGATTTCCCTGCGCGAAGGACTGGTTCCGACCATCGCCTATTTTGACGATTTTCTCCGAAAGCAATGAAAACAGCTCTGATCACCGGTGTCACCGGTCAGGACGGCGCGTATTTAGCCGAACTTCTGCTTGAAAAAGGCTACTCGGTGCATGGTCTCAAGCGCCGTTCCTCGCTCTTCAACACCGACCGGGTGGATCATCTCTACCAGGACCCGCACGA
>DHWV01000082.1 GCA_002413355.1 Desulfobulbaceae bacterium UBA5173
TTTACCAACTGCGTAACTCCTAAAAAAATTTTCCACGGCCACAAACTAATAGGTTAATCACAGTATTGTGCAACAAGCACATTGTCAAGACATGAAAATTTATCATAAGATATCTTTGAATCCAACCAAGAAGTCCCATCTATCCATGACCGATGGAAATGCAACGACTCAATGTTAGCTTTGTCAAAAATCGCGTCAGTCAAATTTGACTGAGAAAATATAGTTTTTCTATCTTGTTTTTCTTCCAAAAATCCCAAATAAGCTTCGGTAAAATCTGATTCTATCAAAATAGATTTTTTGAAAACTGTACCACGAACATCAGCGTTCCGAAAATTCGCCTTGCTTAAATCCAGTCCTTCCAGTTCTTCACCGCGCAAATCAATTTCCGCATCAGGATTTTCCTCACGCTACTTATTCCACGCCGCAACGCCCTGCTTCAAGATCGCCAATTGCTCTTTGTTTGCCATTTTGCCCGCCTTGTAAGGGCGGTTCGCGAACCGCCCCGCCCCGATCATCGTATTCCCCGTTTCCTTCGCCTCAATTCTAACTGGAATCAAGGCGATTCCAATCGAAAACGGCACAATTCACACTGGAATTGCCTCAAAGTTAATTGGAAACGGCCTGATTCCAATTGACTTTGCCCCGTTTCCAACCGGAATTAACCCATTTCACGCTTGCATCAAGGCAATTCCAACAGGAATTACCCTGATTCCAGTCGAAATCGCCTACTTCACCTGCTCAAACTTGCCGTCCTTGACCGTGTACATAGTGTAGCCAACACCCATTGCGTCGCCGTTTTTGTCAAACATGATTTCACCGAACGGCGTGACCGCAATCTGATTATGCAGCACCTCAGCCACCTTCTTTATCTCGGTCGAGCCAGCCTTTTCCACTGCATTGGTCAAGGCAATCGCTGCTGCCACCGCGTTGTCAAAGAATGCGCCCGGCTCGCCGCCGTATTTGGCTGTGTAGGCAGCGCGGTACTGCTTGGTAACTGGATTGCCGGAAACATCGGCCGGGCCGGTGGCGTACACGCCCTCGGCGTATTTGCCCGCGATTTTGACAAAGGAATCGTCTTTCACCCCGTCATCGGAGAGAAACAGCGTCTTCATCTCCTTCTTGCGCATTTGGGTGACGATCTTCGAGGCTTCCGGGTGATAGCCGCCGAAAATCACCGCATCAGCGCGTGCCATTTTGACTTTTTGGACAATGGCGGAATAATCCACCGCACCGGGCGTGATGCCTTCAAACAGTACCACCTCGGCCAATGCGCCTTTGCGGATTGCGTTCTGCGCATCTTCAGCCAAGCCTTTGCCGTAATCGCCCTT
This sequence comes from Desulfobulbaceae bacterium UBA5173, assembly GCA_002413355.1. Lineage (GTDB taxonomy): Bacteria > Desulfobacterota > Desulfobulbia > Desulfobulbales > Desulfobulbaceae > Electronema. The sequence continues at coordinate 1,329 of DHWV01000082.1, forward strand.
GTCGTGAATGATGGCGATTTTCTGCGCCTTTAGCGTGCCGGTGACAAACTCAACAATCGCCTGAGCTTGGGCGTTGTTCGGGGCAATGGTGCGGTAAAAGGTAGGATATTTGCCGCTGGTCATGTCGGTGTCTGTGGCCGACGGCGACATAACAATTACGTCCGATTCGGTGTACACCGGCAGGGCGGCTTTGGTCGCGCCGGAGCAGATATGGCCGATGACGAGCTTCACTCCGGCGGAAACCAGCTTAGCCGCAATATTCGCCGCTGTTTCCGGCTTGCAAACATCATCCTCAATCACCAATTCAACCTTGGCCCCGTTAATCCCGCCTTTGGCGTTGATGTTCTCCGCCACCAATTCCGCCGCCCGCATGGTCGGAATGCCATACGAAGCCAGATCGCCGCTGTGCGCACCAGCAACGCCAATTTTCACTGGATCAGCCGCGAAAGCGTTGGCTGCCAAAACAGCGGCAGCGGCAAAAGGTAGCAGCGTCGCATACATCTTCCTCATCTTCCTCCTCCATGAATGTGTGATCAAATGGTCGCCTGCGTTGCAAAGCAGGCCGCTTTCTGCTATCTTTTCATACCCACAGCAAAAATGCACCGGAAAACTGCACGATCAGGCGGAGGCCGCATGAACCGAAATTTTTATCAAACCCTTGGCAGGCCGATCTCGCCGCTGTACAGCTTTGCCATGCGTCTGCGCGAGCAGTTCTACGTCAACGGCGTGCTGGGTTCTGCGTCGTTTGCCGTGCCGGTGATCAGTATCGGCAACCTGACGCTGGGTGGCACTGGCAAAACGCCGCTGGTGCAGCATATCGCCCGTCTGCTGCAAGCAAACGGCTTCCGGCCAGCGGTAATCAGCCGGGGCTACGGCGGCGCAACCAAAGAACGGATCAATATTGTTTCCGACGGGAAAAATCTGCTGTTGGATGCGGGCTATGTCGGCGATGAACCGCGAATGCTGGCGGAAACCCTGCCCGGTGTGCCAGTGCTGACGGGTGTTGTCCGCAAACTGCCTGCGGAAAAGGCGGTGGAGATGGGCGCGGACGTGCTGCTCTTGGATGACGGCTTTCAGCATCTCGCCATCCGCCGCGATCTGGACGTGGTGCTCTTCAATGCCGACACCTTGGCAGGCAATTCGCGGGTTTTTCCCGGCGGCGACCTACGCGAGCCGGTGCGCGCCCTGTATCGCGCTCATTCCTTTGTCATCACCGGCGCGGAAGAGCGCAATCTGGAGCGCGCAGTACGTTTCAAGCATTTGCTGGAACAGAAATTCCCAGACAGGCCGGTGTTCTTCAGCGGCAGCAGGCCGGTCGGCTTAGTGCGCCAAGAACGCGATGGTCGCCGCATTGAACTACCCCTGAATGCGCTCGCTGGCCGTCGCTGTTTCGCCTTCTGCGGCATAGCCCGGCCAGAGGGCTTTGAGAACACCTTGCAGCAGCTCACCATCAAGCCGACCGCGTTCAGTGCCCTGCCAGATCATCACGCCTATAAAGAAAGTGCGGTGCGCCAATTGACACAAGCCGCCGCAACCGCTCAAGCCGACTGCCTGCTCTGCACAGAAAAGGATTTAGTCAAGCTGCGCGGCGTTGCATTCAATCTGCCTCTGTATGGAGTCATTCTGCGTGCCGCCCCGGAAGCTGGCTTTGACAAGCTGCTGCTGGAGAGAATGACGGCGAAGAAGCGGCTGCTGCCACAGTAGTGTGGCAAAAACACCACAGCCAGCAGTGCAAAACTTTGCTGTGTTCTTTTTGCCACAGAGATGTCGTCTCTGCCTATCCTTGGGCGTTTTTTCATCTCGCTGAATCTTTTTGAGAACTGTTCTCCTTTTTTGCCAAATACGAAAAAACAATTTTTTGGCCGGATTTTTGCATGAGAACGTGCTAAAAAGAAAGGGGCAGTATAAAGAAGATCAAAGGGCATCAGGTGAGGAGCATGACAATCAACATCGACCCGCATCAGCACACCGTGGCGCATCCGGTTAGCTGCTGCGGCATCGGCCTGCATTCGGGCAAGGCTGTCAATTTGACCATCAAACCGGCAGCGGAAAACAGCGGCATTCACTTCTTCCGCAGCGATTTGGTGGGCAGGAAAAATGCCATCCCGGCCCGCATGGAGCAGATTGTTGACACTACCTTGGCCACCACCCTCGGCAGCGGCAAAGAGCGCGTTTCCACCACTGAGCATCTGCTGGCAGCCTTGCACAGCGCAGGCATTGACAACGCCGCAATCGAGCTGGATGCCCTTGAAGTCCCAATCATGGACGGCAGCGCAGGCCCTTTCGTCCAGCTCTTGGCGCAGGCAGGAAAAAGGAAGCAGCACAGCCTGCGCAAAGTCATCCGCTTCACCAAGCCGGTTTCCTGCGTCTCCGGCGACAAATTCATCCGCATTGAGCCACATAACGGTTTTAAAATCACCGGCAGCATCAGCTTCGGCACCGAACTGATCAGCGATCAGAGCTATTCACTTGATCTCAGTGCCGACCGTTTCGCCAGCGAAATCGCTCACGCTCGCACTTTCGGCTTTGTCGAGCAAGTGGAAGAGCTGTGGCGGAATGGTCTCGCCCTTGGCTGCACCCTTCAGAACGTCATCGCTATCCATTGGAATCGGCGCAGTGTCCTTAATGAGGATGGTTTGCGTTTCAAGGATGAATTTGTCCGCCACAAGGTGCTAGATTTAATCGGCGATTTGGCCTTACTTGGCAGCCCAATTCTCGGTCATGTCATCGCCAGCCGCTCTGGCCATGCCCTGCATCACAGTTTGATGAAGGCTGTTGCCGACTCGCCGGACTGCTGGGAATATATTGAATTCCGCAAACCTGGTCAGCCGCATGTTCTTACACCGGCCAAGCCCCGGAAAAAACGGCTGCCAGTTTCGCTGCCAAGCCTGTTTTTTCCTGCGACCGCCCCTGCGTCTTGTCCGGCTTGAGTCGCTGCTGTTGTTTTCTCTCCTCCTGCTGTTCCCGTCCGCTGGCAGCCGCCAGCGGGCTTTTTTTTCTGTAGGCACCCTGCCGTACGTGGCAACGATGAACGCATGACAGCTTCCTCTGCTCATATCATGATCATTGCCGGAGAAGCATCCGGCGACCTGCACGGCGCACGGCTAGTCGAGGCGATGCGCAGCTTGCGGCCTGATCTACGTTTTTCCGGCATCGGTGGCAGCGAGCTGGCCGCAGACGGAGTGGAAATGCTCTTTGATGCTGCCAAGCTGGCTGTCGTCGGGATCACTGAAGTAATCAGCCATCTGGGCGACATCCTCGCCGCCCGCCAGGCGGTCATCAGCCGGATGCGCACTGACCGCCCGGCCCTGCTGATTCTGATCGACTATCCAGACTTCAACCTCCTACTGGCGGCCAAAGCGAAGCAGCTCGGCATTCCGGTTTTCTATTACATTAGCCCGCAGGTCTGGGCGTGGCGCAGCGGACGGGTGGGCAAGATCGGCAGGTTGACCGACCGAGTGGCGGTGATTCTGCCGTTTGAGAAAAATTTCTACGCCCAACGCGGTGTGACAGTGGATTTTGTCGGCCATCCGCTGAAAGACACCGTCCGCAGGGAGCTGCTGCCGACACGGGAGGAGTTTTTCAGAGCGCATGATCTGCCGGTCACAGCGGAAACCCGTGTCATTGGCATTCTTCCCGGCAGCCGGACAAAGGAAATCCGCTCCCTGCTGCCCGATTTTCTTGCCGCCGCCCAAGTGCTTGCCCAAGCCAGCCAGCATGACTGGCTCTTTCTCCTGCCCCGCGCCTCCACTGTTTCGCACGAACTGCTGCTCGAAAGCGGCCTGGCCTCCTGTCAGAATACAATTAACATCCGTGTTGTTGACAAGGATCGCTACGCGCTGATGGCCGCTTGCGATGCCGCTGTCGCCGCCTCAGGCACCGTCACGTTGGAGATGGCTCTGCTCGGCATTCCGACCGTGGCTGCCTACCGGGTGTCTCCGTGGACGTACCGGCTGGGCCGCTTGCTCGTCCGCCATCTCCGCCATTTTTCCTTGGTCAATCTGATTGCGGAACGGGAAGTCGTCCCGGAGCTGCTGCAAGAACAGGTCAGTCCGACAGCTATTGCTGCTGCCCTGCGGAAACTGCTCGATGACACAGAATATCGCAGAACTGTTTTGAACGGGCTTGCAGAAGTCACGGAAAAACTCGGCCCGCCGGGCTGCGCGGAACGGACAGCGGAACTCGCTTTGGCCTGCCTGAAAAAATACTGAGGAGCAGTAGCGACCTGTTTTTCTTTACCCTGAACAACAAATCAGCTATGCTGCAACAATACGCGCTGTTCTCGACAAGCCAAGCAGGGGCGTTGCTTCTGTAGTGAATTTTATGACCATGCATTATTATGACTGAACTGGCGGAAAAGGCAGTGCAGATGCCATTGGATATCAAAGCGATTCTTGAGCTGCTCCCGCATCGCTATCCTTTCATCATGCTCGACCGAGTGCTGGATTTTGAACGGGGCAAGAGCATAACCGGCTTGAAAAATGTTTCCATGAACGAGCCGTTCTTTCAGGGCCATTTTCCGAACGAGCCGGTCATGCCCGGCGTGCTGATGCTGGAGGGCATGGCTCAGACCGGCGGAGTGCTAGCCTATCTTTCCGACGACAACATAGCAGGAAAGCTCTTCTATTTTGCCGGGCTGGACGGAGTCCGCTTCCGCCGGATGGTGCGTCCGGGCGACCAGATCATTTACAAGCTGGAGATGCTCAGGCAGAAAGGTAAGCTGACCAAAATGGCAGGCAAGGCGTACGTCGATGGCACGCTGGCTGTTGAGGCCGAACTCATGGCCGCTTTTTCCTGACAACCAGCCAAGGACAGAACCATGCCTATCCATTCAGCCGCTGTCATTGATCCTAAAGCAGAGCTGCACCCAAGTGTTTCCGTCGGAGCGTATGCCGTGATCGGCCCAAACGTGGTCATCGGCGCGGACACTGTTGTGGATGCCCATGCCGTGATCTCCGGCCCGACAGTCATTGGCCAGCGCAATCATATCGGCTCGTTCTCATCCATCGGCAGCCCGCCCCAGGACATGCGCTATCAGGGCGAGCCGACCGAGCTGCTCATCGGCGACGACAACGCTATCCGCGAGTACGTCTCCATCCACCGGGGCACGGTGTCAGGACGGGGCAAGACAGTGATCGGCAACCGCTGCATGTTGATGTCGTATTGCCATGTCGCCCATGACTGCATCCTGCACGACCATGTGATCATGTCCAATGTGGCCACGCTGGCCGGGCATGTTGAGGTCGGCAGTTACGCCAATGTGGGCGGGCTGGTGGCTGTGCATCAGTTTTGCCGAATCGGAGCTTATACCTACATTGGTGGCATGTCCGGCATTTCGATGGATGTGCCGCCGTATGTCATCCTTGCTGGCACCCGCAACCAGATGCGAATTACCGGGATCAACAAAATCGGCCTGCGCCGCAACGGCGTGAGCCGAGAGGCAGTTGACGCAATCGAGCGCGCCTTCAGAATTATTTTCCGCGCTGCCCCGGAAATGGTACTGCACGATGCGCTGGTTCAGGCCGAGCAGGAATTGGCTGATTCGCCGGAAGTGCTGGCCTTAGTAGAGTTTTTCAGAAGCAGCAAGCGCGGTGTGGTCAAGCGGGCGGAGGAGCCTGAATCACGCCCCTGACACGATGGAATTGCGTTTTTCCGTCTGCAAAACAGCCTTGCCCTCTACCCGCCTGAACGTTACAATAGCCTGAACCCGGTGGTCGCAGCAGCGGTCGCCGTTTTTTTCACGCCAATCTCAGCACAGGCTGCCGCCATGTCCGCCCAGCAGGAAATTCATTTTGACGAGATCATCAGCCGTTACCGCTCAGACCCCTATCATTACGTCGATATCTGCGCCGTTCATACTGGCAGGGTGCGTTTTCTCGCTCAGGAAAACAGTCCTGTCGAAGGCGTGACCGGTGAGTGGCTACATAAACTCGGCACTCCGCTGTATCAGATCGAGCGCGAACGCAATACCAAGGTGATCACCGCCAAGGCCAACGGGGAAGTAGCCTCGGTCTGCCGCGAGTTGGACGGCCAGTTTGTCGAGGCCGGAGAAAAGCTGCTGACCCTCCGCCATCCGCTGAAAAAGAAGGATGTCATTGAGGCCATCTTGCAGGAAGTCCTTTTTCTGTTCAAGGCACCGGAGCGGGCGCGCTATTATTTCTCGCTCGACATTCAGTCGCGGATTGATCAGAAAGGGGCGCGTTCGATTTTCATTCAGCCCGGTGACGAGATCATCACCATGTCACTGATGAAACGCGACACGCCCGTTTATTACAGCGGCGAGGCGGGCCTTATTCATTCTGTTTATTTCAAGCCCGGCGACAGCGTCTATCAGGGCGCGCCACTGATCGGCATCTGCCCGGAGGAAAAATTTCCGTTGGTGCAGAAGGTGATCACGCGGGTTAAGGCTGAGTGGGAATAACAAGCTGCTGATTTTGCCTTCCTTTCAAAACAAGGTGCTGCGCTGCCGCCAGCAGTGCTTGGCCGAAATAGACACTGCGGGATTCTCCGCGCAGGCAGCGGAAAGAATTCTCAGCTACGGTGCCCCGGTCGGAGCTATTGTCGAACACCATCATCGGCTTGACCGCTGCATGAACCGCCTTCAGCAGCTCATGGCTGAAGCGGAAGCCAAAGGCGGCACGCTGGCAGCAGGTACCGCTGTGCTCGCCGACAGCCTCAGTCATTCGCTCGGCCGCTTTAACCGCCATTGGCACGCGCCACCCGGCGGCATCTGGCTGACTGTGGCTTGGCCGGATATCCTTCTGCCGGAATTCAGCCGCCTACTGCCCTTCGCCGCCGGACTGGCCTGCTGCCGCGCTGTTCGCAGCTGCGGCATTGCCGCCAAGCTGAAATGGGTTAATGATGTGCTGGTGCAGGGCAAAAAAATTGCAGGGATTCTTTGCACGACCCTCCTGAGTCCTGCGCGCGATCGCTACCATCTCCTCGGTATCGGCCTGAACGTCAATAACCAAGACTTTCCCCCTGAACTGCGCGGCAGCGCAGTCAGCTTGGCCGAGGTGTTGGGTCGTGATCTTGACTGCGCCGAACTGGCGGGCAGATTGCTGGCGGAATTGAGCTGGGCGGTCGGGCTGCTGCATTATGATGAAGAGCAGGCCTTGCGTGAAGACCTGAGCTGCGAAGAGGGAAGAGTTTCCTTGCTGTTGGCCGCTTGGCGGCAGTTGAGCGACACCATAGGCCGCCGCGTGCTCTACGGTTTTGATATCCAGAACGAGCCGCTTTTTCAAGCTACTGTGCTTGATCTTGATCCCTGCGGCGGCTTGGTCATGGAGTTGGAAGACGGCAGCAGAGCGGTTGAGTATTCAGGCGAGGTGATGTACCTGTGACAAGCATGACGACGGAATCCGCCAGCCATTGAATCCGCAGCATATTTCCTTGCATCTCCTCGTTCCGCAGGTATAATACCCTTCCGGCGCAGACCGGACTGCATCCGGCACTGCATTCTTTTTTCCGTTTCACTTTGCTGCGAGGCGCGTCATGGAACTGCTGCGGCCCAACCGTTTGTTTCTCCTGCCATCTCTGCTGACCTGCGCCAGCTTGTTCAGCGGCTTTTACTCCATGGTTGCCGCGATCAACGGCAGATTTTATTCAGCTGCGGTGGCGATCCTCATTGCCGGCATCTTTGATGGCCTTGACGGCAGAGTGGCCCGCCTGACCGGCTCGACCTCCGGCTTTGGGATGCAGCTCGACTCGCTTTGCGACATGGTTTCCTTCGGCGTTGCGCCGGGCCTGCTCGCCTATCTCTGGGCCTTGAAGCCCTACGGACGCTACGGTTGGATTGCCGCCTTTCTTTACGTTGCGGCCACTGCCCTGCGCCTTGCCCGCTTCAACGTCATCGCTGAAACCCCGCCAGAGCAGCGCAAAATCAAGCACCATGATTTTGTTGGCCTGCCCTGTCCGGCAGCCGCCGGAGCTGTCGCCACCACGGTGATGTTTTGCTACCATTTTGGCGCGACGGGCACAGTCAAGCATCTGTCCATCCTGCTGCTGGTCTATCTGCTGGCGTATCTGATGATCTCTAACCACCGTTATCTGAGCTTTAAGAAGGTGAAAATCGCCAAAGAAAAACGCTTTCAGGCATCGGTCGGGGCGATTCTTTTCATCGCTGTCATTGCCACGGAACCGCCCGTGACGCTGTTCCTTCTTGCCCTCTGTTATGCCTCTTCCGGGGTGCTGATGGAGCTGTACGGGCTGGTGAAAGGAAAAAATCAGCCGCCCGCCGATACCGGAGCAGCTGCCTGAGTCATGCGCATCACCGGCGGAACGGCCAGAGGCCGCAGCATAAGCGGCCCAAAACCCGGCTGCACGCTCATACGCCCAACCAGCGACCGGGTGCGCGAAGCCTTGTTCAATATCATCGGTGCGGAGCTGCCTGGTAGCACGGTGCTGGATTTGTACGCTGGCACTGGGGCGTTCGGCGTGGAAGCCCTCAGCAGGGGCGCAATCGCAGCGGTCTTTGCAGATGTGTCCAAGCTCGCCTTACAGCTCATTCAGGACAACCTCAGTCGCTGCGCCGCCGGTGCCAACACGGCTCTGCTGCACATTGATCTTGCCCGGCCTGACGGCATTGTCCGACTGCACAGCCGCCTGCCTGTGGGAATGCGCTTTGACCTGATTTTTCTCGATCCGCCCTATGAAAAAAACTTGGCGGCAACAACTTTGGCGGCGGTTGCGCACAGTGGTTTGCTGAAGGAAAGCGGCCTGCTGATCGCCGAGGAGCGCAAAAACGCCCGCCTGCCAGAGCACTGTAGCAGCCTGCGCCTAAGCGACCAGCGCAGCTACGGCGAAACCGGCCTCTGGTTCTACCGTCACACCGAGGAGGCGGAGCAATGAGCGCGGTAGCCCGCATTGCTATTTATCCCGGTACGTTTGACCCAATCACCAACGGCCACGTTGACATCATCAAGCGCTCGCTGCGCATGTTCGAGCGGGTGATTGTCACTATCGCCCTTAATTCTGCCAAAACTCCGCTTTTCAGTATAGAGGAACGGATCAGCATGATTCGGCAGTGCTTTGCCGCCAATGAGCAAGTGGAAGTGGACACAGCGAGCGGGCTGATCGTGGATTATGCCGTCAAAAAGAATGCTTGCGCCATCATCCGAGGGCTGCGAGCGGTTTCTGATTTTGATTACGAGCTGCAACTCGCCCTGATGAACCGCAAGCTGGAGCGGCGGGTGGAGACCGTCTTCCTGATGACCGGCTTCCGCTGGATTTACATTAGCTCTTCGATCATCAAGGACGCGGCACGGCACGGCGGCGACATCAGCGGCATGGTTCCGGCACATGTCCAAGCCGCACTGAAGGCGAAGTTTGGCAGATGAGTTTCACTTGGCACTAACCAGTTACTATGAGCAAATCTTTGAACCAACTGAATTCCCTTACTCCCAAGCAGACTGTGCAGAAGCTGGACCGCTACATTATCGGTCAGAACGAGGCCAAACGCTCGGTCGCCATTGCAATTAAACAGTGTTAAGAAAACGGGATATTTTTCATAACCTGTCTCGGCTGTTACGAAAAAGCCCGAGACTTCCAAAGGAAAGACACAGGGGTGCATTGAAAATTTAACAGTATCTGCATGGAAATTTATTGGTTATTACAATGATTGTATTTTATTGTTAAATCAATCACTCGCGTTTCACCATTGCCTTTTTTTCGGCCATTCGTATTTAAATGCAGGTTCCGGCGGCAGTTGGCCGCAGAATCCTCTTGGAGCAACCATGACTGATAACAACCTACCCGGCTTCATCGCCGCGCTGCTACGCCCGGAAGCGTATCCGCATCTTGCCGCTGACCTGCGATTGGTACAGACGCATATTTCCTTTGTCCTCATTGCGGGCGATTTTGTTTATAAATTCAAGAAGCCGGTTAACTTCGGCTTTCTCGATTTCTCCACCTTGGGGAAACGGCAACACTGCTGCGAGCAGGAACTGTTGCTCAACCGCCGCCTCTGCCCGGAGATTTACCTCGATTTGGTCACGGTGACGGCGGAGGGTCTCAACGGCTCCGGCCAAATCATCGAATACGGGGTGAAAATGGCCAGGATGCCGGAAGAAGGCATGATGGGCAATCTTATCAAAGCAGGCAAATTGGGCCGCGAGCAGGTGGACGCGGTGGTTGACCGGCTGGCTCCTTTTTACCAGCAGGCCGAGCGGAGCGCAGAGATTGACAGCTTTGGCCGGGCGGAGAAAGTGGCGGTCAACATCTTGGAGAATTTTGAGCAGACCGAGTGCTTCATCGGCCAAGGCGCGTTGAGCCAAGCGCAGTTTGACCGCATCTCCGCGTGGTCGCGGGCCTTTCTTGCAGACGAGGAACGTTTTCAGCAGCGCATTGCGGGCGGGTATATCCGCGACTGCCACGGCGATTTGTATTCAGCCAACATCTGCTTGGCGGACAAAGTCTATATTTTCGACTGCATCGAGTTCAACCAGCGTTTCCGTTATTGCGACGTGGCCAGCGATGTGGCTTTTTTAGCGATGGACTTGGATTTTCACGGATTGCACGAGTTGTCCGCGCACTGCATTGACCGCTTCTGCCAGCTCTCCGGCGACAGCGGCCTGCGCGAAATGCTGAATTTTTACAAATGCTATCGGGCTTATGTGCGCGGAAAAATTGGCCTCTTCACCGCAGGCGACCCGGCAGTGGACGAGGAGGTGCGCGCAAGCTGCACTGAGGCGGCGGCCAAATACTTCGCCCTTGCAGACAGCTATGCGGCCTGAGCCGGTGATTTTTGTCTTCTTTGGCCTGATTGCGTCCGGGAAATCGTTCTTGGCTGAACGCTTCGCCGCCGAACGCGGTCTGCCGTATTTCAATTCCGACCGGGTGCGCAAAGAGCTGGCGGGCATTGCCCCGACCGAACGCCGCCCGGACGGGATTGAGCTGGGCATTTACACGCCGGAGCTGACCGCCAAAACCTACAAGACCATGCTGGTGCTGGCGGAAGAATCGCTGCAAAACGGCACAGTTGGCGTTGTTTTAGACGGTTCCTACAGCATCGCCGCAGGCCGCAGCGAGGTCAGGCGGCTGGCGGAACGCCTTGGCGCAAAGCCGCTCTTCATCCTCTGTGCCTGCTCGGAAGCGGAGACAAAACGCCGCCTTGCGCTGCGGGCCAACGACCCGAACGCGGTCTCTGATGGCCGCTGGGAAATTTTTGTCCGCCAGCGCGAGACCTTTGCCCAGCCCGACGAGCTGCCGCCGGAAATGCTGCTCCGGCTGAACACGGAAGCGGAGCCGGAGGCTTTGCTCAGGCAGAACATGAACGCATAGGAGAAATATGAACACACAGGCGAGCATCATCAGAGGTCTTATTGGCGCGTTTGCGTTTTTTGTCGCACTTTCGCCGCAAGCGCGAGCAACGGCAGTACATGCTAGCCAGCCAGAGTTGGCAGCCGTGGCTCATAGTCTGCCGCTGGGTGGCAAACTGGAGGTACAGGGGCTATCATTTATAGAAGGCTCAACTGTAATTCTTAACCTACAGCGTTTTCAGGTCTTCACCCCTGATGCCAAGATTGTCATTAATGACCAGATCGTACTGCCAATACCGGATATTGCCTACTACCGGGGCACAGTAGAAGGAAAGCCTGACGCGGTCGCGGTTCTGGCAGTGCCAGCCTCAGGTACGCCGGAAGGAATAGTTTTTGGCGGACAAAACGGTATCTGGAAGATCGGTGGACAGGCAGCACTTTCTGCCCGCAAGCTGAGTGAAGAGGAGCTGGCACCGTTGAAGGAATTTCGCTGCGGCGCGGACAAAGCTGAATTGGACCTTCGGCAGCATCATCTACCTGAGTCAAGTAAGGCGACAGTAAACACAGCAGCGTCTTTTTCTTACATCGTCAAGGTAGCGGTGGAGACAGACTACGAGTTTTACTCGCTGTTCAACAATGAGACAGCAGCGACCAGCTATGTCGGTGCCCTCTTTGCCTACGTCTCAAGCATTTATCAAAATGAAATTGGCACCAGCTTGCAGGTGAGCTATCTGCGGTTCTGGTCTAACGGTGCGTCCAGCGATCCGTGGACAGCGACATCAGGCACCTCCGCTGCACTGGATGAGTTGCAGGCGTACTGGAAAGCCAACATGAGCAGCGTGTCGCGCACCATAACGCATATGTTGAGCGGCAAGTCGCTAGGAGGTGGTATCGCCTACCTCGGTGTTCTGTGCAACAGCTCCTATGGCTATGGTGTCAGTGCTAGTCTCAGCCGGACTACGGTGAACACCAGCAGCACTGTTTGGGACAGCTTAGTGGTTGCCCATGAGATCGGCCACAACTTTGGCTCGCCGCACACACATGGCTACTGCAATGTCGGCGGCAATGCCAACCCGGTGGATCTGTGCTCTGCGGGTGAGTATGACTGCTCTGGCATGGCGGCGAGCGGCCTGCCCGGTGTTGGCAGCCTCACCGGCGGCACTGCCGGAACAGGTAATGGCACCATTATGAGCTACTGCCACTCGCTCTCCCCTGGATACAGCAACATCACCATGACCTTCGGCACCAGCCATCCATATGGCATAGCGGCAAATCGGGTGCCTCAGACGATGATTGCTGAAGTGCAGAGTAGTTTTCAAAGTTATCCCGGCTGTATTGACATCCCCCTGCTGACGGTCAGCAAAAGCGGCACGGGCAGCGGGATAGTGACCAGTAGCCCGGCAGGCATCGACTGCGGCAGCACATGTTCAGCTTCTTTCGCTGGCGGCGAAAAAGTGACCCTGACAGCAACCGCAGACAGCGGCTCACTGTTTATAGGCTGGAGCGGGGCTTGTTCTGGCACCAATACTTCATGCGAAGTCACAATGGATGCCGTCAGGTCAGTGAACGCCAGGTTCTGGTTAGAAAACACCCCTCAGCCTTTTTGGCTGCCTGCTGTCAACATGCTGCTGACGCACTGATTCTTTTTGGCATATTAACAACGCACTGGAGAAACCATGACCCGAATCTACCACCTCAGCTATCCGAAAGAGAACTCCAGCCAGCCGGTGATCTGCCAGCTCGTCAAGCACTACGATGTGGAGTTCAATATCCTTAAGGCGGAAATTTTGCCCCAGCGCGACGGTTATCTGATTCTGGAGCTGAAAGGCTTGCAGGAGAAAATCAGCGCGGCCCTCGACTACCTCAAGAGCTTGGGGGTCAAGGCGGAGCGTATTGCAGGCCGGGTGCATCGGGACGAAAAAAAATGCTTTCAGTGCGGTGCCTGCACCGGCATCTGTCCGGTCGGCGCATTGCACATTCAGCAGCCTGAAATGACGGTGGTGTTCGAGCCGGAAAAATGCACCGCCTGCGGTCTTTGCGTTACCGGTTGCCCAGTGCGGGCAATGGCGGTTTCCTTTGATCCGGCTACAGAAGAAAGCTGCGTGACAGCATGAGCGGCTATCAACAAGGAGAACATGATGGCTTCCAGCAGCGCAGCATCGTTTTTCAATAAAATTCCGTGGACGTTTCTGATCATCATCTATTTGGTGACGGCACAGGTTGCAGCAATTCCTTTGGACGGGGTGCCGGGATTTGTTTTGATCGGCCTCGGAGTGTTCGTGCTCTTTGCGGAATTCTTCAAATCCGGCGACATCGGCCTGTCGGTTTTCATGATGGATGTGGTCACGTCCGTGATCGGACTGGTGGCCGCCACGGTGCTGCTCTGCTATTTAGTCTGGGAAATGGGCCAGCCGCTGACATTTTACCATTGGTTCGGCTACACTATCCTGCTCGGCGATACTATTTTCAGCCCGCTCAATTCCTTCCGCACGGCACTGCGGAACTTCGGCGTTGGGCAATGAACAATGCTTGAGCAGCTTCAGAAAATGCCCTAAATTTCAACCTGTGCAAATACCGCTATGACGACATGGAACAAATCTTCTTGGAAAAGCAAAACCGCTCTTCAGCAGCCGGAATGGCCTGCACAGGAGCTGCGTGAAGCCACGCAACTGCTCTCGCATCTGCCGCCTCTGGTTGCTGCGGGTGAAATCCGCGACCTGAAAGCGCATTTGGCCAAGGCGGCCAAGGGCCAAGCCTTCCTGCTGCAAGGCGGCGACTGCTCGGAGGAGTTTGCCCGCTGCTCCGCCCCGAACATCAAAAGCACCCTGAAAGTGCTGCTGCAAATGGCCGCAATTCTGACCTACGGCGGCGGCAGGCCGGTGGTCAAGGTGGGCCGAATTGCAGGCCAGTACGCCAAGCCGCGCTCCAGCCCGACCGAAATGGTCAACGGCATGGAATTGCTGAGCTATCGCGGCGACATGTGTAACTCGGTGGAAGGCACGCCGGAGGCCCGCAATGCCGATCCGCAGCGGATGCTCAAAGGCTACTATCTCTCCGCCGCCACGCTGAACTTGCTCCGCGCTTTTGCCCAAGGCGGCTTCAGCTCGCTGCACAACGTGCATAAGTGGAATCAGGAATTTGTCAAAAATTCGCCGGTGGGCGGCTCCTACGAGCAGAGCGTGGCCCGGCAGATCGAGCGGACGCTGACCTTCATGGGGAATATTGGCATTCACACTGACATGCCGCAGATCAAGGAGGTGGAGTTCTTCACCTCGCACGAAGCCCTGTTCTTGGCCTACGAGGAGTCGCTGACCCGCGAGGATTCAGAGGACGAAGTGCGGGGCCGCTGGTACAACTGCTCCGGCCACATGCTCTGGATCGGCGACCGCACCCGCCAGCTTGAGGGCGCGCATGTCGAATTCCTGCGCGGAGTGCGCAATCCGCTGGGGATGAAAGTGGGGCCGGGCCACAACCCGGAGGAAATCGTCAAAGTGGTGCAGCGGCTCAACCCGGACAACGAGGAAGGCCGGATGACCCTGATCACCCGCTTCGGCGCGGGCAAAGTGGAGCAGTATCTGCCGTCGCTGATCCGGGCCGTGCAAAGCGAGGGCCTGAACGTGCTCTGGTGCTGCGACCCGATGCACGGCAACA
>DHWV01000011.1 GCA_002413355.1 Desulfobulbaceae bacterium UBA5173
TGGTCGCAGGCTTGTTCCTGAAATGGCAGGGTTCAAGCCGCTTCGTCCAGCGGAACACGCTCGATTCACTGATGCCGAAACGCTGCGCAGTCTCTCCTAACCGTAGACCGTCCCGCTTTTTGATCTCCAATACTTTCCGACGAAAATCTATTGAGTATCCCATGGGTACATGGGAGGCATTTTATGTTGCTTTAGCTATATCGTAATTTTATTCCCTAAATGTTTTGGTTCAGTGCGCAGCACCTCAACATCGATCACGCACATGAATTTAGAAAGTACTTCCCGTATCCGTGTTCTGAATCCTCCGTACACGTCAACATCACAGGCATTATAGCCGCTCAGCTCAATGCCATATGCCATGCCGATATAAATTGCTCTTGTATTATGAAATTCCTGCGAGATGACAATCCCTTTTTCTTGTCCAAAAATCTCTTTGAAGCGAATAATAGAGTCTAAGGTTCGTAATCCTGCGTAGTCACAGACTATATCATCCCTTTCCACTCCTAACTTCACCAGGTCCCGCTTCATAGTGATCGGCTCATTGTACTGAACTGTCCTGTTGTCTCCTGACACGATTATTTTTTTGCACTTGCCACTGTTGTACAGTTCTGCCGCGGCTATAATCCGATACTGATAATATAGATTCAGCCTTCCTCCTTTCAGCCATTTAGATGTGCCAAGAAGAATGGCACAGTACACTGGTTGTATCTCGCTGATACGGTCTGAAGTGTAGCGAGCATAACTGCCGATTCTGATATTTGCCGCAATCATGCTAATGATCAGCAGAAGAACAAAAGCAATTCCGCAGCTTGCAATATGTTTCCGCAATTTCTTCATCATCAAACCGGCAGCGCGACCGTCCTGTTGAACTGCATCACCCCGCCCTCTTGCTCTGAAGTAAAAGCCAGCATCGCCCGTCTGCCGTCCAAGTCGAGAGCAGCCATCGCTTCGGCCGACAGCTCCAGAAAAACCGCCTGTTTGAAAAATTCCGTCCGCGAGCGGCTGGAAAAAAGCCCTTCCAACTCTTGCGGCAGCGTTCGGCGCAGGCGGTCGCGCAGTTCTGCTTGCAGGGTTTCTTCAAGCTCTTTCGGCAGAAAGCGATGGCCGCAGCGCAGCCAGTCATAGCGGAGCAAATCGAGCAAAAGCCTGCCATCGTGCCGCTGTCGGGCCACATGCACCAGCAGTTGATTCATCAACACTTGGGTGTGCGCCAGATGAAAAAAGCCATGCTCCCGGCAGACGGCCAGCAATGCTTGAAAAAACGCGGACGGCCTCTCGCCGCAGTGCCGCAGATGTTGCCAAAGCGAGCGGAAGAAGCGGCAATTGTAAAACGACTCCACGCATTCGCAAAATTCGTAGAGATCGCGCAGCTCCTCATGCGGCAGCCAGCGGGTCGACAGCACCTCGTAGGGCGGCTCGGCGCAGAACAGCAGGCCGAACTCCATTGCCCGCGCTTGCATTTCCGTGCCGGGTAGCACCTTGAGCAAGCCAAGCTGGATGTAATGCGGGCTGCTGCGGAATACTTGGTTGAATGAATCCAAGAAACTGGCGGCGGTTTCAAACGGTAGGCCGAGAATCAGGTCAGCGTGAATGTGAATAGTGTCCAGCGCGACAAGACGGCGGATGTTCGCTTCCGCTTGCGCCACGTTCATGCGCCGGTTGACCGCCACCAAGGTCTCTGGGGTGCAGCTCTGGATTCCGATCTCAAACTGGAACACATCGCACGGCACTTTTGCCAGCAGGGCAAACATCGCATCAGTGAAGCGGTCAGGCGCAATCTCAAAATGAAAGCGCACACCACTGGCCTCGGTAAGCAGAAATTCCCAAAGAGCCAAGGCGCGTTCCGGGCTATCGTTGAAGGTGCGGTCAACCAACTTGATGATCATCGGTTTGGCCGCAATCAACGTGCGCAGTTCCTTTTTAACCAGCTCCAGCGGCTTGTGACGCACCCCTTTGCTGATGGACGACAGGCAGTAGGAGCAGGAAAACGGGCAGCCACGCGAGGATTCGTAATAGAGCTGCCGGTTCTTCAGGTGAGTGTGGAAATCTTCCTGCTGATAAGGTGAAGGAAAGCTGCGGCTGGGTTCGGCCTGATAGAGCGGCTTCAGCGTTCCGGCCTGCAAATCGCTGAAAAACTCTTCACTCGCACCTTCAATTTCGCCAAAAAAAACGGTGCAGTTTGGTGGCAAGTTATCCAGTACCGCTGCCTGCGGCCCGCCGAGAATAATTGGCAGCTCAGGCCGCAACCGAGACAGATCGCCGATCAATCGCCGGATATACGCGTGATTCCAGATATAGACCGAAAACAGGACCGCCTGCGCTGGCTGGCCGCTGATTCGCAGCAAGGTGGCGTAGTAGGGGTCGTTGATGGTCAGCTGGCTGATATGCAGCGGCACGTTTGGCAGGTGCGTGGCCAAAGCGTTGCGCACACAAAACTGAGCCAAGCAGGTGTGGGAGTAGCGGCAGTTGAGACTGATCAGATGGAGCATAGACAGGCACGGGTTGAAAGCGGTTGCTTCAATTAACCCGATTGCGGCGAAATTGCAACCACGCCGTGCCGTCCGGCAAGGAAAAAGTTCGTCACCAAGGGCAGAACTTGGTATAGTTTCTCTTGCCCTGTGCAGGCTGTGGACAACGTGTTAAGAACCTGTTGAAAGATTGTTGATAACTTTTTCCCAGCGGCGGATTCAGACTTTTTTCAACACAGGACTGAACAAGTTATCAACACCGCAAGTCTTCTGAAATCAGTCTATTGCATTCGTTCTCAACAAACTAACAGCCCCAATATCAATAAGCTGTTTATATATAAAAAGGAGCAACTGTTATGCCGTTCCATTTCAACATCGCGAAAAAGGATCTTCTCGACGCGATCAGTGCCCAGCAGAACATCACGAACAAGAAGGGCAACATGGCCATTCTTTCTAACGTGCTGATGGAGGTGCGAGGCAGCGAGGTGATCTTCACCGGCACTGACTTGGAGGTCAGCCTCCGCCAGACCGTGCCTGCTGAAGTTTTTGAAGGCGGAACGCTGACCGTGCCCTCGAAAAAACTCTTTGAGCTGGTCCGCGAATCAGGATCTGAGACGATCAATTTCAAAGAGGAGGATAAAAATTGGATCCGCATCAGCGCAGGGAGCAGCACCTACCGGCTGAACGGTATGCTGACCGAGGAATTTCCTCAATTTGAATACTATAATGAACAGGCTTTAGCGGATGTTGAGGCCGAGGCGTTGTGCGACCTGATCGACAAAACCAGTTTTTCCATTGCCGCTGACCGCGAAAACATGTACAGCCTCACCGCCGCGTTGCTGCAAAAGCGGGAGGAGGAAGGCAAAACCGTCCTGCGCATGGTCACCTCCGACGGCCACCGCCTGAGCATCATGCACCGCGAGGCGGCAGGCATGGCCGGGATGGATTTTGGCCAGTCCATTCTCATCCCGCGTCGGGGTGTGCAGCAGGTACGCAAATTTTGTGAGGAATTGGATAGCTGCCGGATTGGGGTTGATCAGAAAAAATTGATTTTGGAGAGCGAGCGGTCGGTGCTTGTCATCCGCCTGATGGAAGGCGATTTTCCTGATTTTGAGAACATCCTGAAAGCCCTGCCGCAGGATAACAGCATGTTCATCAATAAGAATCTGTTCATCGAATCGCTGAAGCGGATCAACCTCTTCACTGAAGACATTTTTCACGCCATTCGCTTTGAGGCGCAAGGAAATCGCCTTATTCTGACTTCAGAAAATGCGGATTTTGGTTCGGCGAGGGATGAAATTGAAATTACCTACAGCGGCCATGACCTCTGCATGGGCTTCAACTGCCGCTATTTTATCGAGGCGTTGTCAGTGCTGGAAGGTGATGCCATTTCCGCAGCGGTCAGCTCGGATGAA
Source organism: Desulfobulbaceae bacterium UBA5173 (assembly GCA_002413355.1). Lineage (GTDB taxonomy): Bacteria > Desulfobacterota > Desulfobulbia > Desulfobulbales > Desulfobulbaceae > Electronema. The sequence continues at coordinate 3,884 of DHWV01000011.1, forward strand.
AGTCCCTGCCTGATCAGCTCGGCGGCAGATCCCGGTTTTCTCGGCATTGTCATGCCGATGAAACTGAGCAGCCCGCCGTCCATCGCCTGATGTTTCATCATTTTCCCGTGCTCGGCTCCACCAACGACACAGCGGCGGAGCTGGCACGGCAGGGCGCGGCGCAGGGCACGGTGGTTCATGCCGACAGCCAGACCGGCGGCCGTGGTCGCGGCGGGAAGCAGTTTTGCTCGCCGCCCGGTGGTCTGTATTTTTCTGTCATTATCCGGCCTGCGCTGGAGCCTGCGGATTTCCCTCTCCTGACTTTAGCTGCTGGGGTTGGGCTATCAGCGGGATTGCGCCGGGCAGCAGGGGTACAGGCGCAGCTCAAATGGCCGAATGATCTGTATTTTTCTAACAGAAAATTCGGCGGCATACTCACTGAAAGCGGGCCGCTGCGGGCCGGGCTGCCGGAATTTGTGGTGGTCGGTGTTGGCATCAATGTTGCCGCGCCGCCTGATGATTTTCCGCCGGAGCTGCGTCACCGGGTGATCAGCTTGGCTGAAGCGGGTGCGGCAGTCGGTCCTGCTGCGCTGCTGCTGGGTTTAGTTGCGGAGCTGCTGGCTGCCGCCGAACGGCTCCAACATGGCGGAAAAGCGGAGCTACTGGCTGAATGGCGCAGTTTAGACTATCTGCGCGGCAAACCGTTAGAATATGCCAGTGGGGACGGGATCATTCCGGCGGTCGGCGCAGGGCTTGCTGAGGACGGGCGGTATGTTATAATTGACCGTTCCGGCGGTGAGCATCGGGTGATGGCGGGAGAGATTAATCCAATCAGGGCGGTTGTTCCAAATCCAATTGTTGATAATGAGCCTGTGAGTCATGATGCCTATCTCTGCGGTAAATGAATATTTATGAACGACCACGCAACGTTCAATGCCCTTGTGGTGCGTGAGCTGGACGGCGGCTTTCAGCGGGCCGTTGAGGAACGCCGCCTCGCCGACCTGCCGCCCGGCGAGGTGCTGATCCGGGTGCATTATTCTTCGCTGAATTATAAAGATGCGCTCTCAGCCAGCGGAAACCGGGGCGTGACCAAGAAATATCCGCACACGCCGGGCATTGACGCAGCGGGCATCGTGGCCGCCTCCAGTGTGCCACAGTTCAGCGCGGGTGATGAAGTCCTTTGCATGTGCTACGACCTCGGTATGAACACGCCGGGAGGCTTCGGCGAATACATCTGCGTCCCGGCAAGTTGGGTGCTGGCCAAGCCGGAGCCGCTTTCCCTGCTCGAAACTATGCAGATCGGCACGGCTGGCTTCACCGCCGCCCAGTGCGTGGACAAACTGCTCGCCTTTGGCCTGCGGCCTGAACAGGGGCCGGTGCTGGTCACTGGCGCAACCGGCGGGGTCGGCTCGCTGGCCTGTGCTCTGCTGGCCAAACTCGGCTTTGCGGTTACTACTGTCACCGGCAAAGAGAGCGAGCATGAGTTTTTACGCCAGCTCGGCTGCGCGGCGGTGCTGAACCGCCAGCAAGCCATAGGACGGGCGAGCGCGGCTCTGCTTCGGGAACGCTGGGCCGGAGTGGTGGACACCGTGGGCGGCGAAATTCTCGCAGGCGCAATCAAAGCCACGCAATACAATGGTATTGTCACCTGCTGCGGCAATGCGGCTTCCGGCGAACTGCCCTTGACCGTCTATCCCTTTATTTTGCGTGGAGTGAGCTTGGTCGGAATCGACTCCGCCGAATGCCCGCTTGTCCGGCGCAAAGAGGTCTGGGACAAGCTGGCCGGGCCATGGCAGTCCCTTTTGCAGGATGCGCTGAACGCGCTCAGCGTCCGCATCAGCCTTGCCCAGCTCAGTCAGACCATTGACGAGATGCTCGCAGGCCGGACGCGAGGAAGAATTATTGTTGATTTAACTGGAGAAACGGAATGACTGTTGAGCAGGCCCGTGAAGTGCTGACCATTGAGGCGGAGGGGATTCATGCGGTGCGGGACGCGCTGGGGCCTGAGTTTGTCCAAGCTGTGGATTTGATCATGGCTTGCCCGCCCAATCGGCTGATCATTACCGGCATCGGCAAATCCGGTTTGGTTGGCCAGAAGATGGCGGCGACCTTTAACTCCACTGGTACGCCGTCGTTTTTTCTCCATCCGGTCGAAGCAATGCACGGCGATTTGGGCATGGTGAGCGCAAATGACGTGGTGCTGGCAATTTCCTATTCCGGCGAAACAGCGGAACTGAACCGCCTGTTAGCCAGCCTGAAGGACCGAGCTGTGCCAGTGATTGCCATGACCGGCAACCCGCGCTCTTTTCTGGCGGAGCAGGCGAAGGTCATGCTGAACATCGCCGTGCCCAAAGAAGCCTGTCCGCTCGGCTTGGCCCCGACCGCCTCCACCACGGCCACGCTGGCCTTGGGCGATGCTTTGGCAGTTGCCCTACTCCAGCGGCGGCGTTTCAAGGCTGAGGATTTCCGCCGCAATCACCCCGGCGGCAGCTTGGGCGAGCGGCTGAAAGTGGCAGTGCGCGAGGTGATGCTCATTGGCGACAAGGTTCCGCAGATCCGCGAGACAGCGGAGTTCGACGAGGCCATCAGCGAGCTAAATCGAAAAAATCTCGGTGCAGTGTTGATTACGGCTGAGAACGGTGAGTTGCGCGGTATCATCACGGACGGCGACCTGCGCCGTTGTCTGATTGGCGGCAGCCTCCTGCCCGGTGCAACATGCAAGATTGCTGAAGTGATGACCAAAACGCCAGTGAGCATCGCCCCGGACTTGATGGCCGCTGATGCCCTCAGCCTGATGCAGGAAAAAGATATCACCGTGCTGGCGGTGCTGGATGCCGCAGGCAAGGTGCTGGGGCTGCTGCATCTGCACGACCTACTCGGCAAGGGCGAATTCCGTTTTTTGATTTAAGGAGGAAACAATGTGCCAGCTCAAGGCGGTGGTAGAGCGGGAAGACTGCTGCGAAACAGTAATGGAATCAGTGACCAGTGCGGAGGAGACCGCTGAAGGCGTGATCCTTAGCACCTATTTTGAAGAGCCGCTGACTGTTCAGGGGGTGCGGATCAAACGCATTGACCTGCTCACCGGCGCAATTCTTCTGACCAGCGTGGTGGAAAAAACACTATGAAAGATCAAGCGATGAACAACACGGACAAAGTGCGGGTTCTACTTCCGCACTGGATTGAACACAATCAGGGACATCGGGTGGAATTCTCTCGCTGGGCTGAGATGATGGCCGCCGATACGCCAGAAATCGCGGCATTGCTGCGCAGTGCCGCAGAAGCACTTGACTCAGCGGAGCATTTGCTTCAAGAGGCCCTGCGTAACGCAGGCGGCCCGCTGGCTGCCCCAGGACATGGCCACCACCATCACTGATCGTTCCGAGAAGGTGTCCACTGGTCGGCGACAGGATCGTAAAGATACGGAAGTTCAAGCTGATAGTAAGAGCGTTCTCTGCATGTCAGCTTGTACAGTTCTTGGTTTCCGATTTTCTTAATTAAACTCAGGCTAGGGCTGCTGAGGTCTGAGACACGGGTAGCAGGATAGGCCGCGATGAAGATGCGTTTGTAATTCCGCTCCAGCCAGTCCATTTTTCGCTTCATGCCCGCCGTGCTGCTCAGGCTGCTCACTTTGCCGCTGACATCCCGCGACAAGGCCATGAGACTTTCGTCTTTGGTCAATCCAAGACTATTGAGAAGATTCTGCACTTCCTTGTAATGCCGGAGGGCGGCAACGAGATCGTTGCGCTGTTCCGCCTCTGCCGCCGCGTTCAGCTCAACGCTGATTTCAATCATAGCGGCGGTTCTGCTGATTTTGCTCTCGGCACTGCGTTCCGGCTCCTCAAAAAGCTGCTGTTTATCTTTCAGCAGCGTCAAAGCCTGACGGTAGCCGCTAACCGCAATTGCATACTCCCCTTGACTGTATGCTTCGCCTGCTTGCGACAGCCGCTGATAGAACTGTGATCGGGCCATCAGACTCTCCAGCTCCTGCCGTTTTTCCAGTGTGGCGGTTGCAGGATTCTTCTCCAGCAGCTCTTTTGCCCGGTTCAGTTGATCCAACAGCTCCTGCGAGCGGGAGCGGGCATTTTTAAAATTCTTTTTCGCCTGATCTATTTCCCAATAAAAGGCGGCATTGGTCAGTTTGCTGCTGACCAGCTCGCATTCATCAGGTGCGCAAAATTGCGAAGCCTTCTGGTACAATTTGGCCGCATTTTCCCAATCTCCTGCCTGTTCCGCTTTTTCAGCATTGGCCGAAGCCTCTTTCAGCCAGAGCTGCCGCGCCGTTTCTTTGAGACGCTTTGCTTCAGCGGGAAGAGAAACAGGGCTTGCCGCCAGCTCCGCCGCTTTTGCATACAGCTCCGCCGCCTCACTGAGACTGCTCTGCTTCAACGCCTCAGCTTGAGCAGCCATCTTGTCCAATTGCTCCCGCTTGTTTGCTTCCTCAAGTGGCAGCTCCTGCTCTTTGTATGTTCTTTTCCCTGCCTTTCCCTGTTTGAATTCTTCGGTTTCAAGCAGCGCGGCAATTTCGGTCTTCATGCGGCTTTTTTCCGACAAGGGCGTGAAGATAGTCTTCAGTCTGCTTGAGGCACTGTTCGCTTTCGCCTCGCCTTCCTGGTACTTTTTCTGCTTGATTAATGCCTGCGCCTCCTGCCAGTCCAGCCCCGCTTCCATCAAGACATTAGAGTCTCTGGTGTACACCAAACCTCCAGCAATGATCACCGCCGCAATGACCGCCGCCGCCGCAAAAGGCGCAACCGGAATCTCGCGCCGCAGCACCGACCGGCTGATTTTCGCCTTAGCCGTGGATACCTCTCTTTTCTCCTTTGGCGGCTCGGCTACTGGTTTCTCTTTCTTTTCCGTCTTCGGTTTGGGCGGTGGCGGAGCAGCCTTTTTTTTCTTTTCGTTTTCTGGAGGCGAGTCAACCTGCGGCTCTGCCTTTTCCTCTTTCAACGAAAAGGTGTCCAGCATGGATTGAGACTGCTGTAGCCTTCGGCCGATCTCCGCCAAACCCGGCGTGTCAACGGCAACCTTCTTTAGCTGTTCAAAAACCTTCCCTGCTTCTGGAAAATTATCTTCATCCTCCAGCATCTTCATCTCTTGAAGCAACTGATCGCACTGCGCTTGGGCTGCCTTGACCTTTTTTCGCAGCGGCTCGGCCTCCGGCAGGGACGCAGGCAGTTCAGCCAGCAACCGGGCGGCGATGGTCATCTCCCTGCGGTCAACATGCGCTCGAATTTCGCTCAGCTTGGAGCTGAAATCTTTCTGCTGAGGAGCCGCATCTTCCGGCTCGCCGATCTCCAGCCCCAGATCAAGGTCATCATGTGCGGCTGTCGAAGAATCGTCCAAACCAAGATCAAAATCTTCCTCCCCCTGCGCCGCATCCTCCTTTGTCTCCAGCTCAAGCGCATGATGAACAGGCTGGGCCGCCGCAAGTGCAGCGATATCCTGCACCGCCTGCGGCGGCTCCAAGTCTAAAGACAGCCCGCCTTCCTGCTCTTCATAAGAGACTGTCTGCGTCAGGTCAATGTCTTCCAAGCCAAGATCAAACTCATCCGCATCAGCCGCCACTGATGTCTCACCTTCCAATGTGTCAACAGGCAGTTCTGCTGCATGAGCGGCATACCAGTCTGCCGCTTCCTGATTGAACGGATCTTCAAGACTGTATGCTTTGCCGCAAAGCATCTCCCCAATATGAGGAATCAGTTTGGCCAGCGACGGCTCCTGCTGCCAGCGCGAGGAGATGCGCACAGCATCAGGATCAATGTCAGGATGAAAGGCAGGGGTCAGCGGTTTGACCGCAGGGGGAAAATGAGGATAGCCAAACGGCAGGGTGATCAGCACAATATGCCGGGACACCTTGCGAATGCTGCCGTCCGCCTCTCTGACCAGCCCGGTCACATGGTATTCGATTTCGTAGCAATCGGGTGGCTCGCCTTCAGTATGGACTAAGCGGATGCGCTGATACTGCGCAAGGATTTTTTTGACTCCCTCAAAATCGGTGGTCCGCTGATCAATTTGTGAAGCCATATTCCCTGCCAAAAGATGATGTCAATCTGATCCAAACTGCGGCGGCAGCTTGGCTGGTGAAAAATATTATAAAAGATTTTATTTGCTGCAACAAGCAGCATTCCGGCAAAGTTCAAAAATTTTTCCTTGCCTGCGGCAGATTGTTCTTTCCGCTTTTTCTGTGTACAATGCCTGCGCAAAATGAAACCAGCGCAACGGAGCAGAACGAATGGCAAAGGTGATGGAAATCAATCCGATCAATCCGCAGCAGCGGCTGATCGGCATGGCAGTGGATGTGCTGAAAAAAGGCGGGGTGATCTGCTATCCGACCGACACCATGTACGGCATAGGCTGCGACATCTTCAATCAGAAGGCGGTCAAGCGGGTGCATGAAATCAAACAGCGGCCCAAGCACAAACCTTTTTCTTTCATGTGCGCCTCGCTGGCTGACATCAGCCAGTACGCCCATGTCAGTAGCCCGGCCTACCGCTTATTGCGACGGCATTTGCCCGGCCCTTATACGATGGTGCTGCCTGGCTCCAAACTGGTGCCGAACATCATGCTTACAAAACAGAAAACAGTCGGCATTAGGGTGCCACAGTCACCCATCTGTCTGGCATTGATTGAGCTGCTCGGCAACCCGGTGCTGAACACCAGCGCATTGAGGGAAGGAAATGAGGCTCCGGTTGATGCGTATGCGGTGGAGGAACTGTTCGGCGGACTGATTGATCTGATCATTGATGGCGGCGAAGTTATTCCTGAACCGTCCACCGTAGTTTCTCTGGTCGATGAGCTGCCGGAAATTCTTCGCGCAGGCAAAGGGGACACCGCCCCATTTCTATAGGGCGGCGTGTTGGTGACAAAGGCGGCTTTTTATGGCCGCCTGAAAAAAACTCAGCCTTCCTTCTCATCCACACCTTTAAGCTGACTACTTTCGTCGACCTTTCAGCAAGAGCAGCTTGTAAATTGGGAGCACATCCACTTGGTCGCAGGCATTGCCGATACCGTCTTTGTCCGTGTCCTTCTGGTCAGGATTGTAGACTGCCGGACAGTTGTCCACAGAATCATCAACTCCGTCACCATCGTTATCTATAAATGGAGCACTTCCTTCCGCTTCATAGATCCGCAGGCTAGTCGGGAATGCAGCCAGTAAATAATTTCCAGTTTTATCAACAAACAGCTCGCTTGCCTCGTCGGTGCCAGCATATTCTTTCGTTTTCAGGAATGTCTCCGCATTCCAGACATCAATATGTCCGCCGGTATGAACAGCATACGCTGTTTTTCCATCAGGACTGGTGACAATCTCACGTGGATAAGCACCTATTATCAACGTGCCCAAGATTCCCATGCCGTTTGCGTCAATTTGGGCTATGTCATATCCGCTGACAATTTCATTGCCACCGCCGACCGCATAATAAATATGCTTGCCGTTCTGAGTCAGCCAAAGGTCTTGCCCATTGCTGCCAAGGTCACCATGGCCGTTCCTCCATACCAATGTCGGTGCAGCTTCTGATACATCATATTTTGCCAAAGTTCCAGGAGACAACCCTTGATTGGCCACAAACAAGGTTCTGCCGTCAGGACTCATCTCCAGCATAGCCGAATAGCATTCAGAAGCCGCGCCGAAAGGTGCTGTTACCGCTCCAGTGGCAGGATTATACACCATAACCGAGCTGAAATTGCTGGATGCCGGAGCAGCATATATTCGTCCTGTGTAATCTATCTCCACATCTTGAGCTGACGAAGGCAAGGGTATCGGAGACTGGAGCGTTCTTGTTGTGAGGTCAACTACGGCAAGGCTGCTTGCACCTGCTATGGCCACATATAAGGTTTTGCCGTCACGGGAGACAGCCATGCCTCTCGGACTGCTGCCGACAAAGATGGAGCCTGACAGTTCCAGCGTATTCATGTCTAATATCGCCACAGAATTATTGCCTGTCACGGACATGTAAACAATATTTCTGGTTCTGTCTGCTACAAAGGAGTGCCCGACGAGGCTGAACTCTTTCACAATATCCCCTGGTGCGGAGACAGCATATTCTGCTCCCAGCAGAAGCAGCAGTATTGCCAGCGCATTGCATTTAATTTTCCGGGGCACCATAGCCATCCAACTCCTATGAGTGAAAAATAGAAATTAGGGGCAATTACTGTATCACCCCTATGTAGTTAATTCAGGTGGGATTATTCTTTGGTATCAATCTTCACCAGCTTGTCCCCCGGCTGCACACTCTGCCCGACCTTGACGCTGACTGCCGCCACCACGCCCGCCGCCTCAGCAACGACCGGAGTCTGCATCTTCATCGCCTCAAGGACAATGAGCTGATCCCCGGCCGCCACTTCCTGCCCTACCTTGACGCTCACCGCGCTGACATTGGCGGCAAAGGGGGCGCGGAAATCACCCGACTGGGCCAACTCCGCAATCTCCTCTTTTGACAGCTTGGCCGCAGCCGGAGCCGCGCCTGCCGGTTTGACCGGCTCGAACACATAGACCCGCTCGTGGTGGTCCACGTTGAGATAGACGTTGGTGTGGCCGCCCTCAGTCTTCTGCACCGGCCCGACCTCAATCAGGTGCTCCTTACCGAAATGATCCCGGAAGGTCATGGTCTCACCGAGCGGGAAGCCGCCCTGACGCAGGAAGATGGACGGCGGCAGCACGTAGGCCCTGCCGAACTCGGCCTCGAACTTATAGAAGTTGACCGCGTCATTCGGATGCTGGAGATAGATGACCAGCTGCTGCTCGGTCGGCTCATAGCCCAGCCGCTCGGCCAAGGTCTTGCGCTCCTGCTCAAGGTCCATGTCGCTGATCGCCTCAGCACCGCCCTGCTCGGCCAGCACCTTGCGCCAGTCTTCGCCGAAGACCTTCTCGTAGATCCAGTCCGCAGGCTGATAGAAGGGGAAGGGGCCGTATTTGCCCAGCAGCAGGTTCTTCAGATCACCGGAAGGCGACTCGTAGCGGCCATGCTGAACGTTGGAGACCGCCGTTGTCCACAGTATCTGCGAGCCAGGGGTAACGCTCCAGTAGTTGCCCAGCTCCTCCTGCACCGTGGGCAGCTCCTTGTGGAGAATGTCCGGCATCTTGTCGAGGAAGCCGCCTTTCGCCGCCTGCTCCAGACTCGAACCCATTGCTCCGCCGGGCAGCTTGTGAATCTGCACCGTGGGCTGGAAGCCCTTGATCTGCGACTCGAACTGCGCGTAATGCGGACGCTGGTCGCGGATAGCATCGGAGGCAGCAATCACCGCCGCCTCGTCAATGCCGACCGCTGTCTTGCCGTGATCTTTCAGAGTCTGAATCACGGTCAGCACCGCAGGCGGGCCGTAGTAGCCGGTGAAAGCGTGGTCAGAGGCATCCACAATCTTGGCCCCGTTCAGCACCGCCTCAACGATCCGGCCTACGTCGTTGCCGTCGGTGTTGTGGCCATGATAGTGAATGATCAGGTCAGGATAGGCCTGTTTAATCGCGTTGACCAGCTCGCCGATGCGGCGCGGCGTGCCAAGGCCGCCGTGGTTCTTGATGCACAGCGTAATGTCCTCGCCGGTGACGGCAAGAATCTCGCCCACCTTAGCCACATAGTAGGCATCCGTGTGCTCCGGCCCGGTGGAGAAGCAGATGCACGGCTCATTGATCTTGCCCGCCTTGCCCACTTCCTCCAGCACGGCCTGCATGTTCGGCACATGGTTGAGGAAGTCGAAGGTGCGCCAGACATCCACGTACTTGGCAAACTCGCGCACGGTGAAGCGGATGACGTTGGCCGGGTAAGGCCGATAGCCGAACAAGTTCAAGCCCCGGCAGAGGGTCTGGAACATCGTGTTCGGCATGGCCTGCCGCAGCAGCTCCAGCTTGAGAAAGGGATCGACCTGCTTGCGGAGGATGTCCACATGCACCGAGGCACCGCCGGTGATCTCCAGCGAGAAATAGCCTGCCGCCTCGCGTGCTGGCGCGGCCAGCAGGTCGGTGTGGACCAGAATGCGGTTCTTGTAGTCCGACTGGGACATGTCCCGCGCCGTGTTGGTGATGTAATAGCCGTCGGCCTGGCGCAGCGCGGCCAGCACCGAGGCGGTGTCCATGTCTTGCGTGATTCGTGTCATGACCTGTGTCCGTGATGGTGTTGAATTCGTGCGCCTTTGTTCAATATTTAGATGGCCGCGTGGAAATGTTCATAATTGGTTCTTCTGTAGATGCAGACCTATGTGCCTGCCCTTGTCCAGAAAATGGGCGGACACATAGGTCCGACCCTACAGATTTATCGGCACATGCAATTGATCAAATTGCCATTGCGCCGGATTATTTTGAATATATTTACGGATGCTGTTCAATTCCGCCTCATGTCTAATGACATGCTCCCAATAATTGCGTTGCCACAGTTTGCCGGGAAACGGCGGCCAGCCATGTTGTTTTACGCCACGGATATATTCATTGGTCGTCATTGTTTTAAACCATTGTACAACATGCGCCAACCAATTTTCCGTAGGGGCAGACCTGTGTGTCTGCCCTAATTCACGCATATCCGTCCCTGCATTGACAACGATAAAATGGGCGTGATTCGGCATGATGATGAATTCGTCGCATTGAAGGTCTGCAAATTTGTTTTCCAATTCACCAAACCATTGCATGGCCATCCTGCCCGCCTCATTCCATTGCATATTACCGTCAACAATTTCACCAAACAGGCATTCGCGGTTCTGTGCGCAAATGGTGACGAAATACGCCCCGGCCTGCGAATAATCATATCTCTTCAGGCGGATTGAACGGCGATGATGAATGGCCTGGTCGTATTGCATCTAATAATTGATGTAAATAACCATTTCATCTGCCGCCATTCCGTAAGGGCTGTTCATGAACCTCCCCTACAGTCCCGCCATCTTCTGTTTCATCTCGTCATATTCTTTCTGGCAGGCGGCAATGCGTGAATGCCCGGCAGGAATTTTTTCCTTCATGATGGACAAGGCGCGTTGAAACAGCGGTTCTGCTTCCGCGTATCTGCCTTGGTCGCGGTAGAGTTTAGCCGTAGTGCGCAGAGTTATTGACACATCAGAATGATCTTTGCCGAACTTGTCCTCACGAATCTGAATAGCGCGATATAGCAGCGGCTCCGCTTCTTCGTATCTACCTTGCGCACGGTAAAGACCGGCGAGATTATGTAAACTCTGGGCAACATCAGGATGCTCTTTCTCTAATATCTGCTCTCTGATAGCAAGAGATCGTAAGTATAGCGGCTCTGCTTCCGCATATCTATCTTGCTTCCGGTAAAGCATAGCAATATTATTCAATCTTTGAGCTACAGACGGATGGGCTTCACCAAATATTTTCTCTGTTATGGAAAGAGAACGAATATACAACTGCTCTGCTTCTTCGTATTTACCCTGTTTTTCATATAATAGACCAAGATTATTTATAGTTATAGCGACACGTGGATGTCTTTTACCAAGAACAGCTTCTCTGATGGCAAGAGAGATAAGATATAACGACTCTGTTTCCTGGTATCTTTCTTGCTTCATATAGAGCAAGGCAAGATTGTTCATGGTCTCTGTCACGTCAAGATGTTCTTTGCCGAAATGATTTTCTCTTATTTTAAGAGAGCGTAAATAAATAAATTCTGCTTCTGTAAATCGTCCTTGATCTTTGTACAATATCCCAAGATCATTCAACGTCTGCGCCACACTCGGATGCTCCTCACCGAACACCTTCTCTTGTACCGCCAGCGCACGTAAATACAACGGCTCTGCTTCCTTATATTTCGCTTCGCGTCGATACAGCACCGCCAGATCATTCAACGCCTCGGCCACATCAGGATGCTCCACGCCAAGGAATTTTTCCTTGAGCGCAACCGCCCGCAGATGCAGCGGTTCAGCTTCCTTGTACTGTCCCAGCTCTTTGTGCAGCAACGCCAATTCATGCAGAACGCCGCCAAGCTCCGCGCTCTCCCCTTCTGCCTCCCTGATCTCCAGCAGATGTTCCAGCCAATCCTGCGCCTGCTTGAACTCCGCCAGTTTGCGGGCCATTTTTCCGGCGGCAAGCAGATACTCAGGCTTGTCCTCCTCCAAAACAGCCGCCTTTTTATACTGGCGCATGGCCTCGGCATACTCCAGCTCACTTTCCGCCATCTGCCCAAGCTGATACGCGGCCAGCGCGACCGCTCCGCCTTCCTTGTCAAGCACCGCATGGAAGGCCGATTTCGCCGCCGCTGTGTCGCCCTGCCGCAGGCTGATCTGCGCCTTTTCAATCTGAGCTTCGGGAAGCTGGCCGCGCATTTGGGCAAGGGCCGCGTCCGCTGCCTCGCGCCTCGCCAGCTCCTCCTCATAGCTTTTCTCGATGTCGGCAAGTTTCGCCGAGACCGCCTGCAACTGCTGCTCCAAGAGCTGGCGTTCCTGCTCATTTGCCGCAAAGCCGGATTCCCGCAGCTTCCTGAACAGAGTCTCCTGCTGCTGCTCCAGCATGGCCTTGACGCGCTCCTCGTCGAGGCCGTAGGTCACGGAAACATCGCCGCCAGCCTTGATGACCGGCGACTGATTGCCCGTTGACATCTGCATGTCGCCACCTCCTGCCGGAAAGTATATTTTTTCTATTTTTTATAGGAGTTACGCCGTTGCATAAAGATTGATAGCATCAAGCGTATAAACTGGCTTCGCCAAATACGCTCGAACAGCGTTGCGGACG
>DHWV01000023.1:0-13823 GCA_002413355.1 Desulfobulbaceae bacterium UBA5173
GTCGCGGTCACAAGAACAGACTGGGGCAAGGCCTTCAAAGCACGCCTCGCCGACAGCGGCAAACCGCCGATGGTCATTCTCTGCGCTATGATGCGTAAGCTGGTGCATGTCGCCGCAGGTGTCCTCAAATCAGAAAAAATGTTTAATCCAGCCCTGCATGGAGCTTGACTCGGACAACAGTATCTACATCCTCTCCGGCGTACTCACGCCGACCAGCGCCAGCCCGTTGGCCAGCACGGTCTTAATTCCTCTGCACAAGCAGAGCCGGGCCGCAGTCAGTTGCGGATCCTCAGTCATCACCTTGTGCTTGTTGTAGAAGGAGTGAAACTGACCGGCCAATTCCATCAGGAAGAAGATGAGCCGATGTGGGGCAAGATCGTTGGCCGCATCTGCGATCAGGCCGGGATACGCGGCCAGCGTTTTGAGGAGCTGATATTCCTCCGGCTCACGCAGACAGTCCAAATTCACATCAGCCAGCTCAGGCACAAGCACGCCGCGTTCCGCTGCCAGCCGCTCAATGGAACAGAGCCGGGCATGGGCGTACTGGACATAATAGACCGGGTTTTCTTGGCTCTGCGCCTTGGCCAGCTCCAGATCAAACTCAAGCTGCGAATCCGGCTTGCGCATGAGGAAGAAGAAACGGAGCGCGTCAATACCCACCTCGTCGGCCAGCTCATCAACCGTAATAAACGTCGCCTTGCGGGTGGACATTTTTACCTGCTTTCCGCCGCGCATCAGGGTGACAAACTGGTGCATGATCACCTGCACTTTGGACTTGTCGTAGCCAAGGGCCTCAACCCCGGCCAGCACGTCCGGCACTGTGGCGATGTGATCTGAGCCGAAAACGTTAATCATTCGCTCGAAACCGCGCCGGAATTTCTCGCGGTGATAGGCGATGTCCGGCAGGCGATAAGTCGGCTCGCCGGTGTTCTTGATAATCACCCGATCCTGCGCTTGGCCGAACTCGGTGGTCTTGAACCAGGTCGCGCCCTCCTGCTCATAAACCAGCCCTTTGGCCCGCAGCGCGGCCACCACGTCCTCGATCAGCCCTTTTTCGTAAAGGTCGTGCTCGTTGTAGTAGGAATCAAAGACGATGCCGATGCGCTTGAGCGTCGCGTCAATGTCGGCGAAGATGGCCTCCTGCGCCCGCTTGCGGAAGACATGCAAGTCCGCGTCTTTGAAGCCATCGCCCGCCTCGTCAATCATCCCTTGGGCAATGTCATACATGTAGCCGCCCTGATAGCCGTCTTCCGGGAACTCGTTCGGCAGGCCGAGCTTTTCTAAATAGCGGGCCTGAAGCGACGCGCCGAGGACGCGCATCTGCCGCCCGGCATCGTTGAAGTAATACTCGCGGGTGACATCGTAGCCCGCAGCGATGAGCAGGCGGGCGATGCTGTCACCGAGGATGGCGTTACGGCCATGCCCGACGCTTAAAGGGCCGGTCGGGTTGGCACTGACAAATTCGACCATCACCTTCATGCGCTTGCCTATGTCGCAGAGGCCGAATCGCTCCTGTTGCTCGGCAATCGGCGCGAGCACCGAACTCCAGACTGCCGGATTGACGAAGAGATTGACAAAGCCCGGCCCGGCGATTTCCACTTTGTCAATCAGGGCGGCATCCTGCCGGAGCATGGCGGCGAGCTGCTCGGCGACCTCGCGGGGCTTGCGCAGCTCCTTGCCCGCGACAATCATGGCGAAGTTGGTGGCGAAATCGCCCTGGCCTTCGTGGCGCGGCGTTTCCAGATTGTAGAGGCCAGCAGCGGAGGCGGACCAGAGGTTCTGCTCCATGCCTTGGCTGAAGCAGTGGTCAAGAAGGTTTTTCAGTTGTGATCGGATCATATTGAATGCGATAGTTTCAGGGTTGATTGTCCTGCGCGGTCAACTGTGCGGTCAGCTGGGCGATTTCATCAATGAGCGCAGGAAGATTCGGCTGCGCGAAGCTCATGTTCGCCGCCGGAACACGATGATGCTTTATATCGGGCGGAATATGTTTATGGTGCGGATGCGTGCTTGCTAGCTCAGGTGAATCAGGATGCGGCTGCGAGTCATACCAAGCTGTCTTTTCGGCATTATGCCAGATTTCATATCCGTATGATTCAATGACAACGGTTCCGTCATCAAATGAAAGGCGTTCATGCGCAGTGATTCGATAACCATGCGCAAAGGCAAGTTCTCCTTGCAGCAGGGCTGATTTTTTTCCTCTCCTGATCACAATCAATGTAGAACGATGAATGGAAAGAAATTGCTGCTTCAGCGTGTAGATGTATTCTTCGTATTCACGAAGCGACTGAAATGGATTCACGCTGCGCTGTCCTCCCGATCAATCCTGCTATGCTTGCCGTCTGTTCCAAGAGCATCTTCATAGTTTTCCGATACTGCTCCTGACGGCGCAGCAATATCTTATATGCTCCTGCCCAGTCACTCCAATCTAAAACCCATGCGTCATCTTCAGGCTCTTCGCCTGTCAAGTAGGACTCATAGAATGTCTCGGAAAGGATGCCGTATTTACGCTCATACACTTCGATATCTTCATGGAGCGCATGAATATCTTCAATAATATCTTTCAGCGTCATGTCAGTTTGCTGGCCCATAATTCGTATTGCTCCATTTTCAGCGTGATGAAATGCTGCGCTGCGCGCTGCATGGTGATTCCAGTCAGCATCTCGTAGCTGACCGTGCCTCTATCTACCCGCCGCCCGGTGAAAGCGCAAGGGTTTTCCGCCGCTTGCCAGCCGTGAAGTTCTCCGTGCCAGAGTATCTGTTTGATCACGCTGGATTCCGGGGCGATGCGTTTTCTGTATTAGATCTCTTGCATAAGCTGTGTTCCATATGGCATGACGATTCAAAAGATTGAGAATGCGCTCATCAAGTCTGAGCAGTTTCACCTGCCCGGCTTATTCTCCTTGGTAGCGAGCGGCAACAAGCTGGTGGTGTATTTCTGGTACAGATCAAAGAGGAAAGCGACGCGGGCGGCCTGGCCTCGGCGGGAAACGGGAACTGGGATATCCCGGATTTATCAAGTGAGCAGGAGCCTCACCGCCAGCTTACGTTTAGGCGGAGATGCGGGACATTCTGAATGCTTTGACTTCGGCGATGAACTCGCTGAAACTGCCCTGATACAGCCAGATCAGGCCGCAGATGCCATACAGAGGCAGCGAGGTGATGAAGTTGTCATACCGCATCAGCTCCAGAACATCAGGGGCCTTGAAGTGCCAATACAGCCAATAGCTGCCGTCCACTGTGAACCAAGTGTAGAACAGCATCAAAGGGAATTTCCTCCACTTGCGCTGGAGAACGACCCTCATGCTCCACGGGGCGGTCAAGTAGGTGAGGAACGGCATGATGAGGCTGATGGGAACATCCCAGTCAGGGGCGAGGTTGGCCAACGCGCCGACAATCATCAACGACACGCCTGCCAGCAGCGTGAGCAGTTTCCACGGCCTTGCGTATTCAATCAGGAGTGAAGGCATCAAGCTCCTCTCTGCTCAAGAGATGGGCAGATCATGCTTCCTTGTGGGCAAACGATAAGGCCGTTTACTCAGCCTATGCTACTCAGCTTGATTCTTTTTCTCAAAATAACTGTATGCAGCACGACCGACGACTTCGATAAGGCCCGCTGCAATTCCTGCCTTAACTGGTATCGTAAACGGATATCCAATATTTGCCGCCTCCAAACCGGCAATCGCGGCTGCATGTGCCGCCACCCCAATGCTCGATGCAATACTGGCAGCAACAATACCCTCATCCGAGGAGTCCTTAATACTCACCCCGAACAGTGATCCTATTCTTATTACCATGGCTATCTCTTGCGCACCAAGTGCTACAGCATCAAGACCGACTGGAAGAGCAGCTGCAATTGCACCACCAGCAATTGCCCACTTATGAATCTCATTAGAATGCTCATTAGAAATACTCATAGCTTCCTCTCTGGCAAATTTTAGAATCTGTTACCATATAGATAAAAAAGCTGCGACATTCCGCTCACCAACTTTACGCCCCGCATCCCCCTCTGTCAACTGGGAAATCCCCTTCCTCCCCGCTGCTCCAGGAAAAACCTCGCTCGATGTCATCCTACGCCCTCGCTCGATCTCGTATTGTTACATCGCTCGATGTTTTTTCTGACATCGAGCATGGTTTTAGTACGAGATCGGGAATGGTTTTCTCATTTCATCGAGCGAGGTTTTCTGACGACCTCGCCCGATGTTTTTTGATAAGCATGGGAATGCTTTTTTTCAGCCATTCATTATGCGGCGGCAGGAGAAAACTATTGACAGGGCGGCGAACTCGTTTTGTCTTGCGCAGAAGCAAGATTCATGCAGTCATCTCAATCAATTGAATGACAGGAGGCAGGTCAATGCCGAAGATGTGAAAGAACGCATTCCAGAAGGTCTTGGCTTCTGCGTCTTCAGACACCTCGTCCAAAAGGATAGGGCGCGGGATTTGATTTCGTTCCAGCTGAGTGGAGGCATGAGGGGATTGTTGCTTCAGAAACGGCAGTCATCTTATGCAGGCGATGACCTTTGAGAGGAATAGCGGAAGATTCTTCGTTCATTCAGCAAACCATCACAACTACACCAAGCCATCTTGCAACCCGGTGTAGTTGCAGCGTGATCGGGGAATCCGTCACAGCTCCTTGCGCTCAGGCTTCTTAAAGCTGCCCAAGGTAAGCTGAATCACCTCGTCCATGTGACTAACCGGGTGGAAGGTGAGCTTTTTGCGCATCTCCTCCGGGATTTCCACCAAGTCCTTCTCGTTGTCCTTGGGGATGATGACCTTGGTGATTCCAGCCCGCAGTGCAGCCAGTGCTTTTTCCTTCAATCCGCCAATGGGCAGCACTCGTCCGCGCAGGGTCACTTCGCCAGTCATGGCGATGCCTTTGCTCACCTTTTGCCCGGTGATGGCCGAACACAGGGCGGTGGTCATGGTGATGCCTGCGGACGGCCCGTCTTTGGGAATCGCGCCGGCCGGGACGTGGATGTGGATGTCCCGCGACTCGAAGAAGCCTTTCTCAACGCCCAGCTCGTCGCTGCGGCTGCGGCAGTAGGTCAGGGCTGCCTGCGCCGATTCCTTCATCACCTCGCCCAGCTTGCCGGTGAGGATCAGGCCGCCTTTGCCCGGCACAATTGAGGTCTCGATATGCAGCAGCGCGCCGCCCACCGAAGTCCACGCCAAACCGACCGCCAAGCCCGGCTGGGCAAGGGTGTCCAGCTCCGCGTCCGGCAGATATTTCGGCGGGCCAAGATACTTTTCCACGGTGTTCTTTGAGATCGCATACGGCCCTTTGCCGCCCTCGGCGATCTTGCGGGCCAGCTTGCGGCAGATGCGGCCCAGCTCCCGCTCCAGATTGCGTACCCCAGCCTCTTCGGTGTAGCTGCTGATGATCAGATCAATGATGCTGTCGTCCATCTTGACCTGACTGAGTTTGATGCCGTTCTCCTTGGCCTGGCGCGGCAGGAGGTAGGTGCGGGCGATGGCCTTCTTCTCCTCCTGGGTGTAGCCTGCGATTTCGATCACTTCCATCCGGTCCATCAGCGGGCCGGGGATGGTGTCGGTGCGGTTGGCCGTGGTGATAAACATGACCTTAGACAGATCAAAGGGCATGTTCAGGTAATGATCGGAGAAGGTGTTATTCTGCTCCGGGTCAAGCACTTCAAGCAGGGCTGAGGAGGGATCGCCCCGGTAGTCGGAGCCGACCTTGTCGATCTCGTCCATCATGAAGATGGGATTGCAGGTGCCCGCACTCTTCAAGCCTTGGAGAATGCGGCCCGGCATCGCGCCGATATACGTTCGCCGGTGGCCGCGAATCTCAGCCTCGTCGCGCATTCCGCCCAGCGAGAGCCGGTAGAACTTGCGGCCCATCGCCCGCGCAACCGCCTTACCCAAGGAGGTCTTGCCCACACCTGGTGGCCCGACAAAGCAGAGGATCGGCCCCTTGGTCTCGGTGTTCAGCTTGCGCACCGCGAGGAATTCAAGGATGCGCTCCTTAACCTTTTCCAAGCCGAAGTGGTCTTCATCCAGCACCTTGGCCGCCTTGACCAGATCAAGCAGGTCAGTGGAAGTTTTCTTCCACGGCAGGTCAACGATCCACTCAATGTAGGTGCGGATGATGTTGGCCTCGGAGGCATCCGGGTGCATCATCTCCAGCCGCTTCAGCTCCTTGAGTGCTTCTTTGCGGGCGTGCTTGGGCAGCTTCTTCTTGGTGATCTTCTTGTTCAGCTCCTCGATGTCCTCAGTGTAGGAGTCGTCATCACCCAGCTCCTTTTTCAAGGCCTGCATCTGCTCGCGCAGGTAATACTCCCGCTGGGATTTGGACATCTCCTCGCGCGCGTCAGACTGAATCTTGGCCTGCACCGCTGCCACTTCCAGCTCTTTGTTGAGCAGGTTGGCGACCAAGCGCAGCCGCTCTAACGGATCAACCGTCTCCAAGATTTTCTGCGACTCGGCCACCTTGAGGCGGAGGTTGGAACCGACCAAATCAGCCAGCCTACCCGGCTCCTCAATGCCGTTGACAACACCCATCAAATCAGCGGAAAGGATGCCGCGCAGGGACATGATTTTCTCGGTCTGCTCCCGCACCAAGCGCATCAGGGCCTCAATCTCAATAGTGACTGGCCCGGTCTCCTCCTCCTCAACCAAGCTGATGCCGACCCGGAAATGCGGCTCTTTCTGCTTGCAGTCGATGATTTTGGCCTTGGCCAGTGCCTGCACCAGCACCTTTAGCCTGCCATCCGGTAGCTTGAGGCTGCGCATGATCTGCACCACCATGCCCACCTCGTACAGATCCTCCTGCTCCGGCTTGTCGCTGGAGGCCTCTTTCTGCGTGACCAGCATCAGCATCTTGTTGCCGCTCATCGCCTCGTTTACGGCGGAGACAGAGCTGGGCCGTCCGACAAAAAGCGGCAGGATCATGTAGTTGAAAACCACCACATCCCGCACCGCCATCATCGGCAGTTCTTCCGGGATATCCGCGTCCTGAACGTTGTCCGCAAAATCGTCCATGCTGCTGGACAATGAATCGTCACTCTGCAATTCTTTTCCTCCTGAGATCAGGAAATTATCAGCAAGACTCCGTGCCCTGCCCGCAGACCGGCGGTGCTTTGCTGCATCAATGGTTGAAAGAACTTAAACATAACCTTATAGTAAGTCAAGCCGGGAACAGCGTCCGGCGGCAAAAAACATCAAACCAAGGCCTTCTCATGCTTTCCCCTGCCTCCTTTTTTGATTTGAGCGGCTTCGCGCACCGCGCCCTGTTTGACGGCTGCGTCCATGTCTGGGATGCGCTCAAGAACCTCAAAAGCTGCATGAACGGGCTGGATTATGCGCCCCTTGCCCATCCCCGCCTTCAGGACGGCGTGCCGCTGCCCTGCCACCTGATTCTGCATGACGGCAGAGTGGAAGAGGCGGCAGGTTGCGTCATCACCTGGGGTGATGCGCTTAAAGGCCAGCTGCGGGTGACTCGCGACGGTCATGAGCTGGCCGGAGCTTCTGTGCTGATGGCCGGAGCAGTGCTTATCGGTAACCGTATCGGCATTGGCAAGGGTGTATTGATTGAATCCGGCGCATTGATTAAAGAACCGGCGGTAATCGGCGACTATACCGAGGTGCGGCAGGGGGCGTATGTGCGCGGCTACTGCCTAACCGGCAGCCGTTGCGTGATCGGCCATGCCACTGAAGTCAAGCATTCCGTCTTCCTTAACGACGCGAAAGCTGGTCATTTCGCCTATCTCGGCGATTCCATTCTTGGCGGCGGGGCCAATCTCGGCGCAGGCACCAAGTTTGCTAACCTCCGCTTTCTGCCCGGCAATGTCCAGATCAAGACTGCCAGCGGCCCCCTTGACAGCGGCCTGCGCAAGCTGGGCGCAATCCTTGGCGACCGGGCGCAAACCGGCTGCAACTCTGTGACCAATCCCGGCACGCTGCTGGGCAAGGACTGCTTGCTCCTACCCAACGTCACCGCACCGTCCGGCTTTCATCCGCCGAAGTCCGTGCTGCGCTGAAAACACGCTGCGGCGGCGCGTCCGTCAATCCGCCTGCACCCCCTTGTCTTTTCAGGAGGAAAGCGGCATAATGCCTCTTGCGGAAACGTGCCGCTTGACATCCAAGCGCACCTGAAAAAGACTTGCATGGAGGATTGCATGAACACAGCCCTGAAACACATGATGCTCTTGATCGCCCTGCTTGCGCAGGCGGCGGGCAATGCGGCGCAGGCCGTCGCCCTTGACCCGACTGCGGTGCAGAAGCTGCTGGCTGCTGACAGCGCAGCCGGTGATGAATTCGGGATGTCCGTGTCCCTGTCCGCCGACGGCGGCACCGCCCTAATCGGAAAGCACTGCAATGATCATGATAGAGACGGCTCCGGCGCGGCTTACATTTTCACTCGCGCTGCCGACGGCACATGGCATCAGCAGGCCAAGCTGACTGCCGCAGACAGTGCAGCCTATATCGGCTTTGGCTGGCCTGTGGCCTTGTCTGCCGATGGAGGCACGGCCTTGGTCGCGGCCTCTGACGAATACTGGCACAACCGCACCAGCGACCCGGTCTGTGTCTTCACCCGCTCCGCCGATGGCACATGGCATCAGCAGGCCAAGCTGACTGCTACTGACAACACACAGAACAGCCGGTTTGGCGAGTCTGTGGCCTTGTCCGCTGACGGCGGCACCGCCCTGATCGCAGCAGTTGGTGATGAGCATGACAAAGGCGCGGCCTATCTTTTCACCCGCTCCGCCAGCGGTATATGGACACAGCAAGCCAAGCTGACTGCCGCAGACAGAATAGCGGGTGACGAATTCGGCAGGCATGTGTCTCTGTCTGCCGATGGCGGCACGGCCTTGATCGGGGCTGAAAACAATGACAACGATAAAGGTGCGGCCTACGTCTTCATCCGTTCCGGCGGCGGATGGCAGCAACAGGCCAAGCTGACTGCCGCAGACGGCATCGCGCATGAGCAGTTCGGCTGCTGCGCTCTGTCCGCAGACGGCGGCACGGCCTTGGTCGGAGCTGAAAACGATTACAGCGGCAAAGGCGCGGCCTATCTTTTCACCCGCTTCGGCGGCACATGGAGCCAGCAGGTCAAGCTGACTGCGGCAGACAGCGCGGCCCATGACCAGTTCGGCAGTTCCGTCGCGCTATCCGCCGACGGTGGCACTGCCCTGATCGGGCATAACGGCACTGACAGAGGCAAAGGCGCGGCCTATGTCTTCACCCGCTCCGGCGGCACGTGGAGCGAGCAGGACAAACTGACTGCCGCAGGCAGCACGATGCAGAATCCGATCTCTGTGTCCCTGTCCGCAGACGGCGGCACAGCACTTTTTGGAGATTACGCTGCTGACGAATCAGGCGCGGCGTATGTCTTCACCCGGTAAGTCAGCGGACTGGGGCCGCCACGTGCTCTTGGACAGTCTGCCCGGTGTATTCATACAGGGCAAAAAACATGCCGAAAAAGATGCCGATGGTGAAGAAAATGCGGGCAATTCTGTCCCAAGCCAGCGTCCTGCCGTGATGGAGATGCGTTATCACCCGGACGGTAATCCATGTAAAGCCGATGCAGTAGGGCAAGGTGGTCAGGAGCTGGATGAATGTGCCAGAGAGTGCTTCTACGGCGTTCTGTCCGCCCCGCAGATGAAAGAGCAGGTAGAGTAAGGCAGCTAAAGCAAAGGTGACCTTTTCGTGGAGTGGTTTCATATATGAATGCGGATGCCGTTTATATCGTTCCTGATACGCTGCCGAAGGACGGAGTGCTGTTCCCTCTTGTACAATGTTTCAATCATGCTGTCTATATTGCTCCTGTGGAAAACGAGCTGCCGGAGGAGCTACCGCCGCTGGCTGAGGAGCTACAGGCGCAGGGTGTGCTCTGCTGGCACTGTCCGGCTCCGCTGGGTGCTGACCGGGAGCGGTTTCTCCGCCTGATCAGCGAGCTGCGGCAGCGGCCCGGCGAGCACATCAGTCTGACTTTGGCTGGAACCGGCGGCAGGGAGGAGGAGAGCCAGAACGGAATCATCAGCGCAGTGCGGCGACAGGCGGCAGGCGGAAGAACAGAGACGAAGCAGACAGATGCGCTCTGGCAGGCCCGCTTGGTGCTGAAGCTGGCGGAAATTGCTGAACGGCAGGAGGAGGAAGTCCGCCAGAGCCTGCGCCGCATTGCACTCCGTGAGCAGGAGTTGTTCAGCAGGCTGCGCGATGTGGACAGTCCGTTCTGCCCTCATACAGAGGCGGCCAGCAGCAGCCCGGCGGACGACAGTCGCCGGATGCGTCTGCGGCTAAAAGCGTGGCGGACGCTGCTGACCTTCAGTACAGAGCCGCCGCCCGCCACGGTCTTCGTCACTGCTGCCCGCGAGACCTTTGATTCGCTTATGGAGGAAGGCGGCGGGGATGCGCAGCCGCTGCTGACCCTGCCGCTGCCCGCAGTTCCTGCCGCCTGCAATGTCGCTGAAAAACGGGAGGTGTTCCATCGGGATGCCGCCACGCTGCTCAGCGGCCTGTTTCGGCATCCAGCAGACTTTCCGGCGGAAGAATGGAACAGGCTGCTGGATGCGCATTATCCGGCGGCAGAGCATAGCCGATGCCGTCTTTCGCTGCATAGGCTACCAGAGAGTGCGGCGCATGTGTTGTGCAGCGGCAAGCAAGGAACGATAATCGGCATGTTGGAGCAGCATGTTCCAGATGAAACCATCCGCCAGTGGGCGAAAGGACTGCTGGAGGAGATCTCGCCGTCATGATCACTCTTGTCACCGGCGGCAGCAGATCAGGGAAATCCGGCTTCGCCCAGCAGCTTGCTGAACGTCTTGACGCGCCCAGACTTTTCCTTGCCACCTGCCCACGCATTGACCGGGAAATGGACGAGCGCATTAGCAGGCATCGGCGCGAACGGGAAGGCAAAGGCTGGGAAACAGTGGAGGAGCCGCTTCAGTTGGCCGAGCGGCTGCGCAGCATTCCTGCTGGAACCAGCGTACTGCTTGACTGCCTGATCCTGTGGATCAGCAACCTGATGCACGAAGCGGAACAGCGCGGCGAGGTGTTGGACGAAGAGCGGATTGCGGAGCTGACATCCCAGCTTGGCGCGGCGGCCCGCAGTCATCAGGGCCGGGTGATCTTCGTCACTGGCGAGGTGGGCTTGGGCATCGTCCCGGACAGCCCCACCGTCCGCCGCTTCCGTGATCTGGCTGGCCGCTGCAATCAGGTCGCCGCCGCCGCTGCTGATGAGGTTTTTTTCGTCTGCTGTGGCATCCCGCTGCGGCTGAAGTGACGCTACGCCATGCGCAGCTCTAACCGCAGTGAACCATAGCTCTTGCAAAGAACCGTTCTGCAAGGTACATTCAGCGGCAAAGCCAATCCGTTAAAACACCATGGCCCGCTGCATTGGCCTTGACCGGCCGACGGCAGGCAGAACGATTTTTGCACAGGAGAAGAGGGATGTTGAATCTGCGGGGAAAAGCGGCGTTAGTCACCGGAGGATCACGCGGCATAGGCCGGGCCATCGCCCTGCGGCTGGCGGAGCATGGCGCAGACATCGTGGTCAACTATGTCCGCCATCGCAGCGATGCCGAGGAGACGGCGGCGGCGGTGGAGCGGTACGGAGTGCGCTGTCTGGTGATCAAGGCGAATGTTGCTGAGGAAGAGGATGTGCGGGCGATGTTTGCACAGATCCGCGCTGAGTGTCAGCGGCTGGACATTGTGGTGTCGAATGCGGCTTCTGGCGTGCTCAAGCCGGCCATGGAGCTAACCCAGCGGCACTGGGACTGGGCGATGGACATCAATGCTCGCGCCATGCTGACCCTGACCCAGCAGGCGGTGCCGCTGATGGGGCCGGGCGGGCGGGTGCTGGCCATCTCCAGTCTCGGCGCGGTGCGGGCGGTGCCGAATTACACCGTGGTTGGAGCCTCCAAAGCAGCACTAGAGTCGCTGGTGCGGCATTTGGCGGTGGAGCTTGGCCCTAAGGGCATCACGGTCAACACCATCAGCGCAGGCGTGGTTGACACGGACGCACTGAAAAAGTTCCCCAACCGCGACGAAATCATCAAGCAGTCCTTGGAACGCACGCCTCTGGGGCGG
Source organism: Desulfobulbaceae bacterium UBA5173 (assembly GCA_002413355.1). GTDB lineage: Bacteria > Desulfobacterota > Desulfobulbia > Desulfobulbales > Desulfobulbaceae > Electronema. Next base: position 12,049 of record DHWV01000023.1, read on the forward strand.
CTGACCACCCCGGAGGATGTCGCTGATCTTGCTCTTTTTCTCTGTGGCACAGGCGCAGGCATGATTCATGGCCAAGTGCTGGTGGTTGACGGGGGATATGCGGTGCAAGGCTGAGGCCGCGCTGGAGGGTGGCCCAGTAGTCTGAATTCCCGATCTCTTTTCTCTGCTGATTCACTTTTGCATTGCGCAGGTGCCCACATAGTGGTATTGTGATCGCCTTGGCCGCCGCCGCTGTCTTATTCCGGCGGAACTCCGCCGGAAAAGGATGGTCAGCCGTCCTGACGCGCAGCAACAACCCTCTTGAATCAACAATCATGACCTCGGAAGAATTCACCCTGCACCGAAAGAAGCTCGATAAAACCCAGAAGTCGCTCTCCCGGCTGCTTGGCGTGTCCCTGAAGGCGGTTCAAAGCTATGAGCAGGGCTGGCGGGCCGTGCCCCTGCATATAGAGCGCAAACTGCTCTTCTTGGTAGTCAACCAGCGCAAAGAGGACAGCTTGAAACGCAAAGAGTGCTGGACGCTGAAAAAGTGCGCCTGCAAGAAAGACTGCCCTGCATGGGAGTTTCAGGCTGGGCATCTCTGCTGGTTTCTCAACGGCACTCTCTGCGAATGCACCTCCGGCAAAGAAGGCAAGGACAAGATGGAAATCTGCCGTGAATGCGAGGTGCTGACCTCTCTGCTCTAATTCCGGCCTGCTGCGGAGGGCAGGGCTGTGTCCCGCCCTTGCGCAGATCAATCCCGCTTTACATTCGTCAGCATGATCTGGAGCGGAATGCAGTGCAGGCTCTTGTTCATCTGCTGGGTGCGTCCCAGCTTCCAGTCTCCGCACGTGGCCCTTCCCGCCAACTTCTTTTCGATGTCAGCCACCAGCCCGGCAATATTGAGCACTTTATGTCGGGCAAACACTTCCGGCAATCCGCTGGTCAGGTTGCAGGCCAGACAGCAGCCCGGCCGCTCATGCAGGTCAAGGCTGAAGCGCAGACTGCCGCTTTCATAGCCTTTGAAACTAAGGCTGATGTCATACGCGCCTTCCTCCGCATCACCGAACAGTGCCTCAAAGAAGTCGGCTGTGCGCTGGGCCGGGAAAAGGTCGCTGAGAACATCCTGAGTAAAAATTTCGTGCATGGAAGTCATTGAATTCTGATGAGAAGAGTATGAGTTATCAGTTGCGCTGATGCGCGGATTCAAGAAAGCTGCTGAGAATCTACTCATCAGTCAGGCGGCTGTCAACCTGGATTGCAAGCCGCTGTCCCTCCTCCCTGTCTGAAGGCATCCTTCAGCCCTTTCCCCTCCTGGCCGTTCTTCCACGTCGCAGAGCCGAGGATCATTTCCTTGACAAGGGCAGCACAGATTACTTAGGATGAGCTGCAATCACGCCATGCTGCAAGGTGCCCTTGCGAATGACGAATGCAGTCACTGCGGCCCGATGCGATTTCTTCCTTTGGTCGAAATGGCAGTATCCCACAAACAACACAGGTGTGCAAGCGATGACGAATCTCAGGCATGAGCCAGTCACACGATGAAGTACGAGATTGAAACAACCAACGTCTTTGACAGATGGCTGGCTGGTATCAAGGACATCACCTTCCGGGCAAGGATCATCAGCCGCTTCGACAGGGTGCAGCTCGGCAGTTTAGGCGACCATAAGAATCTGGGCGAGGGACTGCTTGAGCTGCGTTTCTTCTTCGGCCCCGGCTTCCGCATCTATTGCACAATCAGAGAGCGCACGATAGTCTTTCTGTTGTACTTATGGGATACTCAATAGATTTTCGAC
>DHWV01000023.1:14035-14525 GCA_002413355.1 Desulfobulbaceae bacterium UBA5173
GAGCGCACGATAGTCTTTCTGTTGTGCGGCGGGGATAAATCTACGCAGAGCAAAGATATTGAACGGGCAAAGGCCATCATGGCCGAACTGGAGCAACAGACATGAACAGGCTAACCACGAGAAAATGGGATGCTGTTGAATATCTCGACAGCCCGGAGATGATCCGTGAATACCTCAAGGTTTCTTTTGAAGAAGGTGACAGCGAGCAACTGATGATGGCCATCGGACAAGTGGCAAAGGCGCAGGGCATCAGTGAAATAGCCAAGAAAGCCAATCTCAGCCGCCAGAGTCTCTACAAAGCCTTGTCACAGGGCAGCGCGCCGAAGTTTGAGACCGTCAGGAAGGTAGTGGAAGCCTTGGGCTGCAAGCTGGGGATTGTCTGACCCGGCAGAAAATCTAGTGGGTACCCTCCAGATTGGTTACAGGGTACCCTTGAGAATAATTCCCGTATGGGCGGCTTGTGAACCGCCCCTTGTATTATGAGATTGAG